>JAAXHD010000309.1:3661-20963 GCA_012271015.1 Candidatus Poribacteria bacterium
GCCCCACTGACAAAGTCTTTGAAGAAGAGGGTTTCCCGTTCGCCACGAGCGTAAGTCACCTCAATGAAACGATTTTCATCAGTCGTTGCGTACATTTCGTCTGCCGCTTCGGCGATAAAGTGTTGCGCGGCAGCCTGCGTGTCTCCACCGAACTGCTGACAAGTTTCTTCAGAGAACGGAAGCTCTGGTGTCAGGTATATACCAAAGATGTCTTTAGCACCTTCGAGATTGGGGCGATCAATTTTAATTTTTACATCAAGCCTACCAGGTCTTAAAACGGCAGGGTCAAGAAGATCCTGTCGATTGCTGGCACCAATGACAATGACATCCCGAAGATTCTCAACGCCATCAATTTCGGAGAGGAACTGAGGCACAAGCGTTGATTCCATATCTGATGAGATTCCCATACCCCTGGATCGGAACAGAGAATCCATTTCATCAAAGAAGATGATAACAGGAAATCCTTCTCTTGATTTATCGCGCGCTTTTTGGAAGACTTCTCGAATTTTACGTTCAGTTTCACCAACATACTTGTTTAGGAGTTCAGGTCCCTTGATGTTGATGAAATAGCCGCGAATCTCGTCTCTACCGGTCTCTTTTCGAACACGATCAGCGATGCTGCTGGCGACGGCTCGAGCGATTAAGGTTTTACCACAGCCGGGTGGTCCATAAAGGAGAACCCCTTTTGGCGGCGAGAGGTTAAATTCCTTGTACTCCTTCGGATATAAGTATGGTAACTCAATGGCATCGCGAATCGCTTCTATCTGTGTGTCAAGACCACCAATGTCGGTGTAACCGATATCTGGCACCTCTTCAAGTAACAGATCTTCGACTTCTCGTTTAGGAAGTTTCTCCATGAGCATACTGGTCGTATGGTTCAGAAGGACGTGATCCCCTGCTTTCAGGGTTTCCTCTTTGAGGGATTCGGCTATTCTGACAACCCGTTCTTCATCGGTGCGGAGACTCACGATGGCCCGTTCATCCGCAATTCGCTCTTTGATTTTGACAACATCCCCGTGCTTTTCGGCAGTTTTGATGTCAACGACGTTCATCCCGCTATTAACGATAACCTCTTGTCCAACCGCAAGGTCTTTATCCCTGAGTGACGGTTCGAGATTGACGCGCCATTTCCTGCCGCTGATGTCAATATCGACGGTGCCATCTTCGTTTGAAGCGAGGAAGACTCCGTAATTATTAGGCGGTGCGCTAAGTTGAGCGACCTTTTCCTTAAGGATCTCCAATTTCTCTTTCGCTTCTTGAAGCGTGCTCGTGAGTTTCTTATTACGTCGATGTGCCGTCATCAACTCACGTTGCATTTCATAGAGCCGAGTTTCAAGGTCCTTGACATATACAGCACGCTGCTGCTGCCGCATGCCTTCAAGCTCGCCTTCGAGTAGGTCAATGGTTCCTTGGAGTGTGCGAATTTGCTGTTGATACCAAACAGCATCGCAGTTCTCTTGCTCCTCAAAGGAATCCGTGGAATTTCCTCTTTTGATAGCCATACGTGAAGTTCTCACTTTCCAAAACGATTTTTTCGACTCCACTCGTGCCGGTGAAAGTCAGGTACGCGGATAATCAAATTCGGTTGAGTTCCAGATTCAAACCCAACGCTTTTATTAGAGTATAGCATTTTGAAAAAATTGTGTCAAGAAAAAGTCTGCCTTTTTCCAGAGCCATTCAATTGCCACAAGTCACTCTTGTGGGAGGGGTTTGTAACCCCGATGCTTGCGTTGATTGCAAATTGCTACCGCCAACTGACAGACTTTGACCATCACATGAGCAAATGCTACAATTGCCGCTTGATTCTTCCCCAAGTGGTTGCGAGTTTGTCTGAAGCGGAAACCGCTTGAGGTTTGCCTGCCGTTTCGCCCTCACCGTCTCCCATTTCAATGTCATCAATATAAGCATTCAGTGCAGTGGGATGGTCCCAACCGAAGAAGATCCAGCTGAGACTCGGATTCACGCCGCCTTTGCCGCCTTCGCCTCTAAAACCGAAATCGTCAACGATTTGTTCGTCATCGACGTAAAAGTCATAAGTTTTCTTTTTAAAGTCAAGCACGATGCGGAAATGATGCCATTCACCCAACTTTATCTCCCCTACCTGTTGTCCTGCATTGCCGTCGAGCGCATGGATGGAGGTATCCCCCCGAGTATTAAACACGGCAGCCCCGCCCCACTTGATGGCATCTCCACCGATATAAAACAGCATTGTACCTGCGCCCTTGTCCCGCTGCGTGAATAGTGAAACGTACTGAATTCCATCATGAGTACCGTCAAAGCTCCTGGAGACCATTGTGTTTTCTGTGACCAGAATACTTTTGCCTGTGTCGCCGCGCTTCACCTCGCTTCCAATTTGGCAAGTTTTTTGATTCATTGCCGTTTTCCAGTCATCTTGCCCAGCGATGTCACCATCTTTGAAGTTGTCAAAATTCTCACTGTACCACACGTTGCCAAACGCATTGAACCCCAAAAACAAGAGTCCGAAACTGAGTGCCAAACTTCGCTTTAACATCATCATAAGCCTCCTGAAAGTTTTGTTCTCATACCGTTAACGACACACCGTCGATTGGTTCTTACAAAGCACACCTACCAGCAGATTTCTACATAGTTTTATGTGCATTATATCCAGAGGATCCTGTATAGCAAGGCGCAGGTGCCCCGCTATACAAGCAATGCGTCCCTAAAGCATAGCAATGTTGCGATGCCGTTATTACTCCACAACTTCGGCTGTGTCGTCAGTTTCGTCTTCAGGAATTGCACCAGCACCAGCGTCTGGTGCTACACTGAGTGCTTCCCGTATCTTCGCTTCAACTTCCGCCGCAATCTCTGGGTTCTCTTCCAGATATTTTTTGGCATTCGTTCTACCTTGACCAATGCGTTCGCCGTTGTAGGCAAACCAAGAACCACTCTTTTGGATAAACTCATTCTCAACAGCAATATCCAAGAGATTTCCCTCTTTAGAGATGCCTTTTCCAAAAGTAACGTCGTATTCTGCCTCTTTGAAAGGCGGTGCCACTTTATTTTTTACTACTTTGACGCGGACACCACTGCCAAGAATTTCAGTACCATCTTTGATCTGGCTGCCGCGACGGAGTTCTAACCGGACGGAGGCATGGAACTTGAGCGCGAGTCCTCCCGGGGTTGTATCTGGATTCCCGAACATGATCCCAATTTTTTGCCGAATCTGATTCGTAAAGATGACACAGGTTTGGGATTTATTCGTGACCCCCGACAATTTCCGTAGTGCTTTGGACATGAGACGGGGCAACAACCCGACATGGGCATCGCTCATTTCACCCTCAATTTCGGCTTGAGGGGTCAAGGCGGCTACAGAGTCGACGACTACCAAGTCAATCGCACCGCTGCGGATGAGCGTTTCGACGATTTCTAATGCTTGTTCGCCCGCGTCGGGTTGTGCGATCAATAGATTTTCCATGTTGACCCCGATATTTCGAGCGTAGGTGGTATCAAGAGCGTGCTCAACATCAATGAACACAGCCGTGCCGCCTAACTTTTGGGCTTCGGCGACAATATGGAGTGCTAAGGTCGTTTTTCCAGTGCCTTCGTGTCCAAAAATTTCGATGATCCTGCCGCGTGGGACACCCCCTACGCCGAGCGCAAGATCAAGCGCGAGGGAACCGGTTGGAATCGCTGCAACGGGGACAACTTCGTTGTCCGCGAAGCGCATGATGGCACCTTTACCGAATTCACGCTCTACCTGTGAAATCGCTTGGTCAATGGCATTCTGTTTCTGTTCATCTTGCATGTTTTTACGTTCTCCTTGTGTTGCACCTACTGTCAAAAATAGGTACTTCGGGCATTGTATTACGCCGAAAAATGACGGACACTTAAAGGCGTATAGATCGCCCCATTTCGGTGAAGTTGGCTCTGCATGAGTGCGATTTCGTTTACATGCATTGATCCACCAACAATTGTATCATATTTACGTAGAATATTCTTTAAAGGTTCAAGATTTGTAGGGGCTCTCAGCCGCGCCAGCGTAAGGTGTGGGTGAAACCGATTATCCATTGAGAAACCGAGATGTGTTAACTCATGGTTCACCGCTTTTGCAAGGCGTGACACAGTCGATGCTCCTTGCTTTACGCCCATCCAGATAACACGCGGACGAGCGAGATTCGGGAACGCTCCGATACCTCCAAAATCAATAGAAAATGGCGGATGCGCATCTGTCACACGTTCAAGAGCTTCGCTTACGTCATTAATCGCTTCAGGATGGACATCGCCGAGGAATTTCAAGGTGAGGTGGAATTTTCCTGGCTTTGTCCACGAGGTTCCCTTGTGAATCTGTGACCGAAGGTGTGTTTGCACTGGCTTCAGTAACGCCTGTATCGGTCCTGGGATCTCGACTGCTACAAAGCAGCGAATGCGAGCGTCTTTAGTTGGGTCCATCACGTACCTGCTTTTGGATCATAACGGGTTGCATGAACGAGCGCGAATAAAGGTTTACGGTTGTTAATAAGGAATTCCAAACCAGATCCGACTGTGAGTATTAACGGGACATACATCATAAAATAGATGGGACCTCGGTTTTGCACAATCAGTGTTGCATTCAGATTGTCTTGAAATGCAAGCAAGGTTAACCCGATAACAATAACAATCAGTTGTGAGGTCATCTTGTATTTCCCCCACTGGTTTGCAGAGACAACCTCCCCGTACTTTGTGATGAAAACAATTCGCAGGAATGTCACGAGAACTTCACGACCCATGATAACAGAAACCATCCATACCGGGATGAGTCCATTGTCAACGTGCTTGAATAGGGCTAAACAAATTAAAGCGGCACCGGTTAACAACTTGTCCGCGAGCGGGTCCATGAATTTCCCGAAGCCAGTCACACCTTGCTTTCGGGCAATTTTGCCATCGAAATGATCGGTCAGTGCTGCCACAACAAAAATAGCGAGCGCAGCTCCCATTATATCTGCCTGAAAACAGTATATGAACGGTGGGATCAGGAAGAGTCGTGAAATCGTTAGCAGGTTTGCCAACCGCAAAAGGGTCCCGAAATTCATAATGTGTTTCCGAAAGAATAGGAATTATCTCGTAAGAAGAGATGCATTGCTAATTTTCGGAGAGATCTATTACCTCGGCATCTTTAGGCACCACAAACTTGAAAAGATCCGGTGCGAGTTCCTTATCTCGTTCAATCTGCGTAAGCGTAACAATCACACTTTGACGCGTACCGTCTTCAAACTCGGTTCTGTAACCAAATTGCACGGGAAGCCACTCATCGGATTTCACCCAGATTTGAAGCGTTTCCTTGGCATTTGTACTTATCATGTGAGGTTTAGGAGCCAACTCAATTTGGTGTACACCTTTTGGATTCGCAAATTCATCGGGTATAAGTGCCATATTGTAGTTTTTCTGGACATCTTCAAGGGAGGCACCAATACCCGGCAACAGTTCCCGACGTTCTGGATTATTCCACTTCATCTTATTGACTTGATTGAGTATGGGTGTATATGTCCAACCGTATTCGCCATCTAAAACAGTGAGTTGGACGATTTTTGACGCATCTGTCCGGTCGACATATTCCTTCCGAAGCAGGTTCGGTCTCCCGAATATAAACCGGCCACGAGCGACACTTTTCTTATTCGCGAACAGTGTCGTCTCCTCAAAGTTCGCACTGAAATTATTAGATTTCTCGTACGCCGTCTTGAAATTCTGAAAAATTTCGTCAACAGTTTGCGGATGTGCCTTGCTAACAAACAGCACTGAGAAGGACATCACTATTAAGAGTAAATTTTGGAGTCGTGCAAACTCGCCCAGCGCAGTGATCCAAAGGGTTCGTCGGATCATTATCAATCTCCTGATTTGCCAAATTACCTTTCGGAAAACCAATTTCTATCTCAATATTATAGCATAATTTATTTCTGGGTGTCAACATTATTTCGGTCGAAAATAGAACTATTCACTTTTAAAAATTTAGCAAATTTTTTGGGATTTGAAGGTTCTTTTTCCGTGCCCGGAGCGGTTACAAACCGCTCCTACCGAGCCTGGACACCTAAAATCCGGCGAAAAAATGGAAAACTAAATAGCCCTGGGTCAAAAATGGAGTGATTTGATTGTCGCTTGTCGGGAGGCAATGTTGAAGAACCTTACCGGATTATGCCTTTATGTCGGATCAATTATACACCGTTCTCAGTTCGCTAAGCGCGTCCAATCCGTCAAAATAACCTCAATATCATCAGAGTCATCCAAAGCACACGTGACAAGACGTTCTAAGACTTCGGCGACAGAGGGTTCTCTGAATATCGCCTGAAACCAATTGCCAAAAGATTTAATCGCGTCCGGGGATTCGGAACACACCCAGAAAACAACCCGACAGAAGTCGAGTCCTTCATCTACCCATTTTTCAGAGATCCAGACGTCTTGCGGGAAACCGTGAAAAATTGGCAAAAGATCTGCGATTAAGACGGGTAGCTCTTCATTGAGATAAGTGATCTCTGGAAGGAGGTCAAAATGGATGGCGTATTTATGGGCGTTTGGGGCACGATCGTGCGCTTCGTTTTGCGTTTGCATAATTGGTTTCGTAGACTTTAAATGGACAAACTGATTTTTCGTATGGTATATTATAACACGTAATGTATAGTTGAACCCAAACCCGGTGCCTGCAACAATACGCAGGAACACGCAAGTGGTTCTACGGAAAGGCACGTTATTTTTTAAACCGAGCCGACCGAATCGCAAGGGAAAATTAAAAACCTGTAAGGTAAAATTAAAAATATGGCAGATACCGAACGAATAACATACCTTAAAAATGAACTGGAGAAACGGATTCTGGTCCTTGATGGTGCGATGGGATCTCTGTTGCAGACCTATCGACTCACAGAAGCGGATTTTCGGGGTGAACAGTTTGCCGATCATCCGTGTGAACTCAAGGGTTACAACGATCTGCTCTCTATAACACAACCGCATATTGTAAAAGAGATACATGCAAATTACTGCAGTGCTGGCGCGGATATCATCGAAACGAATACCTTTACCAGTACATCCGTGTCAATGGCAGACTACCAACTCCAAGACATCGCATATCAGGTAAACTATGCGGCTGCGCGCATCGCACGCGAGGTGGCGGATAAATGGACATCACCCGACAAACCGCGCTTCGTCGCTGGGAGTATGGGACCTACCAACCGCAGTTGCTCGATTTCTCCGAATGTGAACGATCCGGGTTATCGGAATATTACCTTTGCCCAACTCGTTTCTGCCTACACGACGCAGGCGGAAGGCTTAATTGACGGGGGTGCCGATTTCCTTCTCGTTGAAACCGTCATGGATACGCTTAACTGTAAGGCGGCACTCTTTGCCATACAGACCCTCGCTGAAACACGCGGTGTTGACATTCCGCTTATTGTCTCCTCTGACAGGAGTGGCGGTGGCGGTAGAAACCTCTCCGGACAAACAGTCGAAGCCTTCTGGAACTCGGTTCGGCATGCGAATCTGCTCGCTGCTGGGTTGAACTGTGGCTTCGGTGCCCAACAGATTCGTCCGTATCTCGCCGAAATGGCGAAGATAGCGGATATACCCGTTATCTGTTATCCGAACGCTGGACTCCCCAACGAACTCGGTCAGTATACTCAGACCCCAGCCGAAATGGGGGAGTGGATGCACGATTTCGCGCAAAACGAATTCGTCAATATCGTCGGCGGATGTTGTGGAAGTCAACCTGAGCACATCGAAACGATTGTCAAGGTTGCCGCTAAATACGCACCGCGGAAACCCGTGCCACAAAAACGTGCCTGCCGTCTCAGTGGCTTAGAGGCGTTTAACATCACGCCTGATTCTCTCTTTGTTAACGTTGGTGAACGGACAAACGTAACAGGATCCCGCCGATTCGCAACGCTCATTAAAGACGGGGACTATGAGACGGCTTTAGAGGTCGCCAGAGATCAAGTCGAGAACGGGGCACAACTTATTGACATTAATATGGACGCAGGCATGTTGGATGCCAAAACCGCAATCGTCAAATTCCTCAACCTCATCGCGGCAGAACCGGATATTAGTCGTGTGCCCATCATGCTGGACTCCAGTCGATGGGAAGTTATAGAAGCAGGCTTGGCGTGTGTTCAGGGAAAAGGGGTCGTTAACTCAATTAGTTTGAAAGAAGGGGAGGAAGATTTCTTAGCGAAAGCGCGGCTGATTCAGCAGTACGGTGCCGCCGTTATCGTCATGGCGTTCGACGAAGAGGGACAGGCGGATACCTATGAACGGAAAGTGGAGATCTGTCGTCGGGCGTACCAACTCTTGACGGAACATCTCGGGTTCCCACCGGAGGACATCATTTTCGATCCGAATATCTTTGCTGTTGCGACTGGTATTGAGGAACACAACGAATACGCGAAGGCGTTTATTGAGGCGTGTGAGCAGATTAAAGCCACGTGTCCGTCCGCCTTAGTGAGCGGAGGTATCAGCAATATCTCTTTCGCCTTCCGCGGCAACGACACGGTGCGCGAGGCGATGCACGCCGCGTTTCTCTATCACGCCATCAACGCTGGTATGGACATGGGAATCGTCAACGCCGGGCAACTCGCCGTTTATGACGATTTGCCGAAACCGCTCTTAGAAGCCGTAGAGGATGTCCTTTTCAATCGCAGAGCGGATGCAACCGACCGACTCGTGAATCTCGCCGATACCCTGAAAGGTCCGGGGAAAAAGAAGCGTGTCAATAGAAAATGGCGGAAACTACCGGTGGAAGAACGGCTACGCCACGCCCTTGTCGAAGGAATTCTTGAATATATTGAAGCCGATACGGAGGAAGCACGACTCAATTATGAACGTCCTATACACGTCATCGAGGGACCACTAATGGACGGTATGAACCGCGTCGGTGAACTCTTCGGGGACGGTAAGATGTTCCTACCACAGGTCGTCAAAAGCGCACGCGTCATGAAAAAGGCAGTCGCACACCTCATCCCATATATCGAGAAGGAGCAGGCGGAAGGTGCTATCCGATCCAGAGGCAAAATTGTGATGGCGACGGTGAAGGGCGATGTCCATGACATCGGTAAGAACATCGTCGGTGTCGTGCTTGGGTGCAACAATTACGAGGTCGTCGATCTCGGTGTGATGGTGCCTGCGGAAGACATTCTGGAAACGGCGCGAAAAGAGAACGCCGATATTATCGGATTGAGTGGACTCATTACGCCGTCCTTGGATGAGATGGTACACGTCGCTGGTGAGATGGAGCGTGAAGGTTTTCGTATCCCGCTCCTTATCGGGGGTGCGACGACGTCAAAGGTACATACCGCCGTTCAAATTGAACCCACTTATAGCGGTTCGACAATTCACGTCAGGGATGCCTCTCGCAGTGTTGGCGTTGTCAGTGATTTGATGAGTGCCGAAAGACAACAGACCTTTACCGAGCAGACCCGTGACGAATACGCTGACATCCGCGAACGTCGCGCGAAAAATCGGCAACAGGCGACCCTGCTACCCTTTGATGTCGCACAGGAACGGAGAGTAGTTTTGGATTGGCGTAATTATCAACCTCCCACGCCGGGCATGTTAGGCACCGAGGTCTTTGAAGACTATCCGTTAGCGGAACTCGTTGACTATATCGACTGGAGTCCCTTCTTCACGACGTGGGGACTCCGCGGTAAATATCCGAATATACTGGAGCATCCAGAAGTCGGTGAGGAAGCACGTAAACTCCTTAAGGATGCTGAAACGCTCCTCGGCGTTATCGTCGAAGAGAAGAGATTTCAGGCACGTGCCGTCGTTGGGCTTTTCCCAGCCAACGGTGTCGGTGAAGATACCGCAATATACGCCGACGAGGCGCGGGCGGAAGTGATTGCTACCTTGCCTCACCTGCGTCAACAGACGGAACAACCCTTTACGAGACCGAACCTCAGTCTCGGTGATTTCATCGCCCCAAAAACAACAGAAATCCCCGATTATATCGGGGCATTTGCTGTGACAACGGGTATCGGTGTCTCTGAATTCTGTGCTGAATTTGAGCAGCAACAGGACGATTACAACAGCATTATGGCAAAGGCGTTAGCAGACCGACTGGCGGAGGCGTTCGCAGAGCGGATGCATCAGCATATCCGCACATCGCTTTGGGGTTATGCTGTTGATGAGACGTTGGATAATAACGCCTTGATTGCTGAAAAATACCGTGGGATCCGTCCAGCACCGGGATACCCCGCATGTCCTGACCATAACCAGAAACGCGTATTGTTTGAACTCCTGAGTGTTACAGAAAATACGGATATCTCTCTTACCGAGAGTTTGGCGATGGCACCGGCGGCATCAGTGAGTGGATGGTATTATTCGCATCCAGAGGCGCGATATTTCAGCATCAGTAGAATCGGGGAGGACCAGGTCTCGGATTACGCCGAACGTACCGGTATGGACATCGAAACGGCGAGACGTTGGCTGAAGCCATTGCTCACATAAAGCCTCCGCGATTCCAACCCAAATGGGCGCGCGAAAACCGGTGATTACACTTTAGGCTGATACAAACCGATGCAGTTTCCGCTCGGATCGAGGAACAGCGCGAAGGAACCCATGCCGCTCGGAATCGGACGCGGCGGCACAAGGGTCTGTCCTCCACAACTTTCCGCTTTCTCAAGCGATGCTTGAAGGTCATCGACCTGAATGTAAATGGTAACACCGTTATCGGAGCACATATCGTCGGTCGTTGAAAATATGTGTCCATCTACGCCGTTCTCTGACTCCGGGTCCACGCTATAAACACCATGTGTGTTATAATTAATATTCCAACCGAACAAAGAACTATAAAATTTGCTTAACTTTTCACCATCTCTGCCGGATATTTCGAAATGTACGACAGGATTTCCCATTAAATCTCCTCCTTAGGAATGCATGCTACAGTTACAACCTTGGTTGCAACAAACCGATGCGGTTGCCACTCGGATCACGGAACATCGCGAAGTGACTCGCATTTCCCGGAATTGCTTGCAGTTGTATGAGGATCTCACCGCCAAGACTTTCCGCCTTTTCAAGGGATGCCTGAATATCATCAACTTCAACATAAATGATGACGAGGTTTGTATAATCCGTCTCTTTGGTCGTTTGAAATAGATGTCCCTCAATCCCTTTATCTGATGCCGGATCCGCGATATGTAGCTGATCGTTTAGCGGAATTATATTCCATTCAAATACAGTGCCGTAAAAATCAATCAGCCTTTCGACATCTTCTCCACCAATTTCAAAATGAACGACTGGATTTCCCATTAAAACTCACCCTTTCTTCACGCTAAGATTTTGCATTAAAACGATACAATTATATATGGAATTATGAGCAAAAATGCAAACTAATTTTTCCAAGTTTTCGCATTTGAGTTGATATTCAAGCAAATTTTTGTTATAATTGAACTTCAAGATTTAGGAGGTGTTTAGAATGAATTTGACGCTTGAATTAACAACTGAGCAGGTCATTGATTTTCTTCGACAGATGCCCCCAGAAGAAAAATTAACGGTGCTCAAGGTCCTTGCGAAGGAGGCACGTGCTGGACGCGCCGAGCGGATGAAGTATGCGGAATCAAGGGTTCGGGAATTGTGTGCCGAACGCGGATTGGATTGGGACGCTATGAGTGAAGACGAACGTTTGTATTTTATTGACGACCTTGTCCATGAGGACCGTGAATGCAACCGGTAGTTGTCTATGATACAAATGTCCTGATATCAGGTATGATTTGGGGAGGTATTCCTTATCGTTGCATTGAACTGGCACAGCAAGACGCGATTGAAGGGGTAACCTGTGTTGAAATACTCAATGAGTTTGAGCAGAAATTAACAACCAAGTTTGGTTTCTCTTCGCCCGGAGCTGCAGAAATAGTGACTGAACTCCTTGACTGCCTGCAGATCGTCGAAATTCCCAACCGCCTCAAAGGAGTTACTACAGATCCAGACGATAACATGGTCATAGAATGTGCTGTCGTCGGGGGTGCCACCCACATCGTCACAGGGGACCAGAAACATCTATTACCACTCGAAAATTACCAAGGCATTCTTATTGTAAAACCAGCGGATTTCCTTGCACAATTTAAGTGAAAGTGAACGAGGAAATTAACGAATGAAGTGCGATATATGTGGAAAAGAGGGGCGCGTCAGCGTTATGTCTCCCGAAGTTATGGTAAAGGTAAATCACTTTTCGTTATTGGAAGCGTCCCTACTATCCATATGATCCTGTGGAGGTATGTGTGTCACAGGAAAACAACCGTATGAGTATAGCACATCTGCTATTCTTTTACAAGGGACGTATAGACCGTAAAATCTATTGGTTGTCTTGCTTTATAGGTTTTATAGTCTTAAGTATCTTAGGATTTCTTGAACCTATAGTTGGTGAAAATATAGTTGTACCTTTGGTGTTTCCAATACTCTATATATTTTTACCTTTAACTATCAAAAGGTTACATGATACTAACCGATCTCGAGACTGGGTATTCTGGATATTCGTACCTATTGTTTTAATAGTTGTGCTTTGTTTACCCGGTACACCAGGTCCTAACCAGTATGGTGAATCCGCTAATATTGGTAAAAGAAAAACATGCAAACATCTCACAAATACTTAGATCCAGTCGCACTCTCTCGGATTGGGGGCATGGAACTCGTCGCGAGGCTCGTCGTTGAAGGGTTCGTTACTGGGTTGCACAAGAGTCCGTATCAAGGGTTTAGCGTAGAATTCGCCGAGCATCGGCAGTATATGCCGGGTGATGAGATCCGTTATATCGACTGGAAAGTCTACGGGAAATCCGATCGGTATTACGTCAAGAAGTTTGAAGAGGAAACGAACCTGCGCGCGTATATCCTCCTTGATACAAGTGCGTCGATGAGTTATAAGTACGGAGAGGAAGGGTTGACGAAGTTTGAATACGGGTGTTATCTCGCGGCGACGCTCACCTACCTCATGCTGAAGCAGCGGGACTCTGTCGGTTTAGCACTCTTCGACACGGATATTACGCGATACATTCCACCGAGGGGAGCCGCAACCCACCTACGAGCGATTATGTCCGCTTTAGAGAATGCTACGCCCGGTCAGGAGACTGAGTTGAGCGGTCTTTTCCACGAACTCGCGAAACGGATTGTCAGACGCGGTTTGGTTATTGTTATTTCTGATCTACTTGACGAACCCTCGCAGGTCATTTCTGCCCTGAAACACCTCCGTCATCAGAAACATGAGGTCATCGTTTTCCACTTGCTCGATCCTGCCGAACTTACCTTCCCTTATACCGGTTCTGTCGTCTTTCGGGACATGGAAACAGGACAGACGCTTTCAACGCAGGCGGATACACTGAAAGCTGATTATCTTGAAAAATTGAACCAGTTCATTCAGAATTATCGTCGTGGATGCGGCGCGAGCCAGATCGATTACGTTCAAATGGATACCGCTACGCCGTTTGACTATGCCCTGTCTGAGTACCTGTCCCGCCGAAAATAGACATCATTCCCAAAACGCTTCGGCGTCGGTCGCATTGACCGTTTAAACGAACTATGATACAATGGAAACATCGACAACATAGACGGGCGAACATAGGTCAATCGGACGTGAAAAGGAGAGAACGATGAAAACATATCGGATCGGAATTTTGGGGTGTAGAGGACGCGGGACAGCCGCAGCACGGGCATATCATGCCCATCCACGCACGGAGATTGTCGGACTCTGTGATTTGATTGAAGAACGTCTCGACACTCTCGGTGAAGAAGTCAATGTCGCCGCACGGTTCACTGATTTAGACGAGATGATTCGGCAGACCCAGCCCGACATCGTGGCGATTCCCACCGGCACGGAATTTCACTACGATCTGTGCATGCGCGTGCTGGAACACGGGGTCAATATTGAGGTTGAGAAGCCGATGTGTGTAGATCTCGTACAAGCGGATGCCGTTATCGCCAAAGCAAAAGCGAAAGGTGTGCAGGTCGCGGTACACCACCAAGGCAGAGTCGGGGCACCTATGCAGTCGCTTGCACGTGCGTTTGATGCTGGAAAGATCGGTGAGTTGCGTTATATGTACGGTAGCGGAAAAGGCTACTACGGTGGCTACGGCTTGATGAACATCGGTACACACATGCTCAACAACATGCTACACTTCGGAAAAAGATGTCAAAGTATTGTGGCACATCTGACGACAGGGGGCAAACCGATTATGGCTACAGATGTCGTGCCATCTCCGAGTGGTATGGGGACAATCGCAGGCGAATATATCACAGCGACGCTGCAGTATGAAGGAAACGTCACCGGCACCCTGCTCCAACACCGCTTTCACGAGATGGATACCAACGGGTATACGATGGAGCTTTACGGCACTGAAGGAAGACTCTTCTGGGGACTCGGTGGCGCGTGGTTGCTACCGACACCGCATTATGTCCCTGATGGTACACATGACCAGTGGGAATCATTGGATCTCATCTATCCTGATCACTACGACCCGGAAAGTAGCGCGTCGGAAGCGGATTACTGGTTTGTGGAGGATTATGTTAACGCTTTAGATGCAGGCAGAGCACATACGTGCAGCGGGACAGAGGGACGGCACATCATTGAGATGATGATGGGTATCTTTGAATCGGCTGCGTATGGCACACGCGTCGATCTTCCACAATCTGATCGGCGACATCCGTTGTTACGGTGGCGCGATGAATCGGGATTGGAACCACCAGCAGAGATGCCGAGAGCGTATTGGGATTGGCTCACGTTGGAATCCGAACGGATTCGTTAAAAGCCACGATAGGTGCGGTTTTCAACCACACCATATCAACAAGAGGGTTCTGGAACGTGCGTAAATCGCCCTGCTACAAGCAGAACCGTTCGTAGTAGGGCGATTCCTCGCCCGTCATCCGTCCCAAATGACTTAATCATCTCTCACTCTCATTCAACCCTATCGGATCTAATTCAACGGATGACCTACATGATCTGCGCGATGATCGCATTCGTTTGCAACCCCGACTCACCCGTACACCGGATGGGGTCACCCGTCTTGAGATGATTGACAAAGTCTTCTACAAGTCCCGTATGCGTGTGCGGAAACGGCGTCTGGTCCATTGCAATCTGCTCATCCGCTTTTTCCAAGGTCAGGTTTCCACTATTCAATGGCGAACACTTTAAAGCCCCTTCCGTGCCATACACCTCAACATCGTCGATCGACACACCGACGTTCCAGTTGATGTTTGCAACGGCATGCGCGCCACTCTGAAAGTGGAGTGCAAACGCAGTGGAATCATCGACCTCAATGTCCAGATGGACAGTCTCTGCATAGCCTTGGACGGATTCAACCTCCCCCATCAGATACTGAAGCAATGAGATACGGTGGCTACCGAGATCCATCAGGACACCCCCACCGCTGATTTTCGGATCCACCCGCCAACTGTGCAGATCGTGTCGAGTCGGGTCATAGAAACCCGTGTGATTGATCCGCGCCAGTACCACATCACCGATGGCACCCTCATCCATGAGTGCTTTCATTTTTACGATGTTAGGATAGAAATTTCGGTAATAAGCGAGCATCAAGGTAACGCCAGCATCGTGGCAGGCATCCACCATGCGCTGGCACTCCTCAACCGTCATCGCCATCGGTTTCTCGCAGAGGATATGTTTACCGGCTTGCGCCGTGCGGAGCGTCTGTTCGCAATGAAGATATGGGTGTGTTGCGATGTAAATTGCATTGAGTTCGTCATCTGCGAGAAGATCGTCTATATCGGTATAGAATCGTTTCGCGCCGTGTCTCTCCGCGAAGGATTCTGCTTTTGCGCCATCCCGTCGCATCACAGCGATGAGTTCCGAGTCATTGACGCTGTAAAGGGGCGGTCCGCCCTTATATTCAGCGACATCTCCACAACCGAGTATTCCCCATCTGAGTGTTGCCATGAAATCTATTCCTTTCTCAATCCAGAGTGTGGTCGTCGCCGTTAGTATACTGCAAAGCCTTGAATGTGTCAATCACACTTCTTTCATTAGGGTGTGTAAAATTTTTGGCATTCGGTACAATCGTAAATCGTAGGTTGGGTTGAGCGGTAAAAAGCAAGACACTTGAGTCTATCCACAACAGCTGCCTCATTTCAATGACCTGTTATGTGTAAATAGAGATAGCGAAACCCAACACCCCAAACGTTGCTGGTGTGAAAAGGCGTTGGGTTTCACTTGTATTCTGGTGTGTTCAGGTGCTTTGTGTGTTTGAAAATCATCGCCGCTATGAGGTCTTCAGTCAGGTCCCGTTCAACCCAACCTACGGGATTTTGACTCGAATGTGTCAATCACACTTCTTTCATTTCTTCTGTAGGAGCGAGCTGTGCTCGCGATTTATCCCACAGAACCAATAGGAACTCGAAAACTGAATTCTCTTCTGTAGGAGGGGGAAACACCCAAGCAAAAACACTCCAATTCCCGACTTTGTGCCCACCGCGCTGGTGAAGTTTCCTTATTCGTAGTAGGGGAACCATTTATTGCCCGTTGTACCTTCAGAACGTGCGATGAATTGCACTCCTACAAACTGGGGCGACTTTTCTGTGGAAACCTTCTCTGTTGAAGACTGGGCGGGAATCTGTTAGAATATTATGTCAAGAAAAAATAGGAGGATGGACGATGGCTAAAGATGCGAAACTTGAAAGGATGTATCCGTTTTTTATTGTGGATAACCTTGCGGTGTCAATCGACTTTTACAATCAGAAACTCGGTTTTGAGACAGATCTCCTCATCCCAGAAGATGACCCCTTTTTTGCGATCGTTTCTCGTGATAACGTCCGGATTCTACTCAAGCATATTACTGAAGATATTCATCCCGTCCCGAACCACACCCGACACGAATGGGCGAGATGGGACGCTTTCATTCTGGTTTCCGATCCTGACGCGTTATTTGCTGAGTTGGAGTCCCGTGGATTGGCATTCCATGAACCCCTCGCAGACACCGACGACGGTCTCCGAGCGTTTGAACTCAAGGATCATGATGGGTATGTTTTGTGTTTCGGGAAACCACTTTGAGGAAAAGATTGTCTGAATCAGGATTTACAGGATTTTAGGATTATCAGGATACGCACGGCGTGCTGCTTTGAGATATCGGGCTATCTCTATCCCTGTGAGAGTAGCAGTGTATAGCGACTGTTAATTATCTGAATCACGGATTACACGGATTCCGCAGGTTCACGCGGAAGATTAACTATTGCTGGGCGTTTTCGATTTCGGTCAAAAGATCTTGAGCAAGTTTATAATTAGGATCAATGCTTAAAGCTTTCTCGATAGCCTGTTTTGCCGATTGAAAGGTCTTTATTTTAAATCGAGCGAGACCGAGGTTATTAGTAGATTCCGAAAATAAGTTTACATTTTTTT
>JAAXHD010000048.1:0-2843 GCA_012271015.1 Candidatus Poribacteria bacterium
ATACAGACGTGAACACCTGCTCGTGCAAGTGCCAGTGCACACTGCTTACCGATACCGCGGCTACCACCGGTAACGATTGCGTGTTTCCCACTCAATCCTAAGTCCATGTATTATGCGTCCTTTACGCGATTTCTGGTTTCTTAATGGGTTACCGGAATCTACTGAATTGCTTTCAGGCTTCCCCATGTGGTGGTAAGTTTGTCACGTGATTCGACAGCGAGGCTTGAACCATCTTTATCAAACACCTCTACGTCGTCGATGAGCGTTTCAGATCTCCACTCGCGGATGCCGAATCCGCCTTTTGGATAGGGAACTTTACCGTATTCAGCAATCTGTTTGCCATCGAGTGAGACAGTTAGTTTTTTGTCCTCTACAGTGACCGACAGTTCATGCCATTCGTCGAATTCGATATTGATATCTGCCTTGGCGACGATCGGCCAACCGCCACCCCGTTCAAAAACATTGAGGATGTTTTCTCGTGGATCCCCACAACACAACCGTTTTCTCGCTGGCTCAACGAGCATATATTCGGTTGCCAGCTGTGCGCGTACAATCAGACCAATTGCGGCAAATTCCGCTGTTTCACCAACGATATTGAATTTTGCTCGCAGTGTGTAATCCGTCAGATCCTCGAATCCTTCAAGAAAAAGAACATCGGCGTGGGTTTGATCGTTCCTTGTGTCAAAAACGAGGACGGTGTTGTCCGGATTGCCCGGGTCTGTCTCAATTGTTATTGCTGGCACATCGGGCCATTCAATTCCAGCGTTTCCCTCAAAATCATCAAAAAACAGTGTTTCCGCCATTGCGTTTCCAAACAGGAGAAAAATGACCCAAAAACCAAAAACACACAATCTTTGGATTTTCATTTTGAGGTTCTCCTTCAGGATGTAACTGACGAGGAGATGCCCACCTTGGTTCAGCGGACATCTCATTTTCAATGCCTATGTATAGCGAGCGTTTCGATGCGTATCTATTGGGAGGATTTGAGTGAACCCCAAGTTGTTGCTATTTTCCCAGCGGCTGCAACGGCTAACGCGCCTTCGATACCCTCACCGAGTTTTGCGACGTCATCATCAGAGAGTACTGTGTCGAAGATAACAACTTCGTCAATGATACCGTTCCACTGACAGCGTTTACCACAACCCGGGTCAGCACCGATATAGACCTCTTCGGGAGATGCCCACGGCGGTCCTTTTGCATCTTCAGAGTTCTGGAGTTTGCCGTTGACGTAGACATGGAGTTGGGAGCCATCCCATGTACCGACGAGGTGGATCCATTCTTTGGAAGAGAGTTCATCACCGAGGACTTCAAGTTTCCCACCGCCGTTGGCGGCACGGATATGGAACGCCGCCTGCGTGCTATTTTGCCCGTTTTCATGTGCCCCTGTTCCGAGTAAGTACTGGGACCAGGTTGAACATCCAAGCCCTTTCCATATGACACATTTCCCAGTGGGATCCTCTGCGGCGTAGACCCAAGAATGGATTGAAAACCCTTTGGACTCCGTGAAATCCAAAGCGGCTAACGTTTTATCTTCACCCTTCGTGCCGAGTTTGACCCAAGTGTCTGCACCGTTAAATTCTAATCCACCGCCGAATTTGCCTTTCGCCCATTTCAGATCGCCAACAAATTCACCATCGGTGTCGTTGCCGGAGAGATCCTTTACAACTTTACCTTTACCTTCTTCAAATGTCCACATCCCCGCAATGTCGCCTTCATCAAACGCCGCGTGGCTTAGGATTATCATCGCGAAGCTGAGAGCGATGACCACAATTGCAGTGAATGTATAATTCAGATAGCGTTTTGCCAAAAACATATTCATTTTCCTTTTGAGAACGATTCGATGATCGCTTCTCCGTTATTTTTTCAGACTGCCCCATGTGACAGCCAACTTCTCTTTCGCGTCCACAGCGAGAGTCGTCTCGAAACCGTCATTCATAACCGCTTGTACGTCATCTTCATCGAGGAAAGTGTTGAGGATAATGAACTCGTCTAACAGTCCTTCCCATTGTCGGCTTTGGTTCCAGTCGCCGATTCGGGCAGGATCGAGCACACCGGGATTTCCGCCCCAATCGTTTTCGATGTCGAGTTTGCCGTTGACAAAAAAGCGGATTTTCTTTTCCTTCGCGCTATAGGCGGTTGCAATGTGGACCCATTTATCCATCTGATCGCCTGCTAACATGTAGTTCGCAAAAGTGTCGTTCCCACCTGGGTTACTGTGAATGGAGAACTCAACTTTATTATTCGGGTGCATCTGATAGTGGATGTCCCCAGCTTTCCAACCGTTGACGTTGAAGAAAACACGCCATGCTCCCTCTCGTCCCGTGGATTTAACCCAATGTGCGAAAGTAATTTCTTCAAATTCACCGATCCGTTTCGGGATTTCGACCCAGTCGCCTGCGCCGTCGAGTTCAATCGCGTCCCCGAATTTGCCTGCAACGAATTTTCCGCCTTTGACTTCGCCATCAAACCCGTTTCCGGATATATCTTCGGCATCGCCCTCAAACAGCCACGCTGCCGCAATCATATCTTCAGTGATTTCTGCGGAGCTGAGCATACTACTACCCAGTATGAGCAGCGCACTGAGGATAACTGTGATAATTCTTGGATTTAACAAAAGAACCTCCCATGTGTTGCCAAAAGAACCGATATGCCTTAGACGTTTCCGATTCTTCTGAGACATTTCTTACTCTGTGTATACTTTAATTATAGCATAAAAAACGTGGAGATACAACCAATTTTTAAGACTGGAAATCTTGGTGGAGGATTAAAGGAATCTGTCTTTGTGCGGACTGGCTTCCCATTGGGCACGCCACATCTGCCATGATGTGGGACATTGATTGCTT
>JAAXHD010000048.1:2885-3358 GCA_012271015.1 Candidatus Poribacteria bacterium
GTCGCTGTGATTGACTAACGATCGATGGAAGACCAGATTGTTAAAGACGAGCAGGTCGCCTTTCTTCATCTTTAAGGTATCAATGTCGGTATCGGATGAGGTGGGAGAGAGAACCGGGATGGCAAACGCCTCACCGGGCACGCGATGATAGGTTTGTAAGCCTAACTTGTGGCTTCCCGGTAGGAATTGTAGAGGACCGTTCTCCAATTTAACATCGACCAGCGGAAGCCAGACGGTCAGATGCGTGTCGTTTTCGGTCTCCGGCATATACGCGCTGTCCTGATGCCAAGGGAGAGTCGTGAGTTTTTCGTTGGGGAGTTTCGGACGCACCCAAAAATCGCCGTTGAATTGAATATCACTCCCGATAAGGGATGCCAAGATGTCTAACACCTTCGGATGGGTTATCAGATGAAAGAGTGCCTCGCTGAAAACAAGTGTATGCCAGCCAAAGACCTCGTTTTCTCTGCCGCACG
>JAAXHD010000048.1:3440-14846 GCA_012271015.1 Candidatus Poribacteria bacterium
GCAAGATCTAATTCAGATAGCGCCGATTGAACAACAAGATAACCTTGTTCCGCAAATTTTTCAGGGTTCGTTTCCATCGTTTTTAATAAAGTGCTTTTATTGCTCCCCAAGTCGTTGTGAGTTTTCGTCCCGGTTTCACAGGGAGAGGATCCATGGAGTCCTCAACAGAGATGGCTTCGTTCCAAAATGCCATTTCATCAACNNGCATCGGCACCGGGCATTTCGCCTTCCAGTTTTCCGTCAACATAAGCCTTCACGGACTTGCCGTCATAAGAGCCGAAGATGTGATACCATTTTCCAATTTCCATTTTAACGTTGCCCACACAACAGACGAGGTTGTTGCCGGGACCGGTGGAAACTTCAAAAGAGAGTGTCGCATCAGGTTCGATGAAGAAACCGTAACTCCAGTTGAGGTGAATGCCCTTCTCAGCAACGGCGACCCATGAATCGAGTTTTAGGGGCTGAATCCACGCCGCCATAGACAACGCTTCGAGTTCAGAAATTGCGGGCGCGTCGGGAATCTCGACGTAGTCAGTGCTACCGTTGAATTCTAACGCGTCACCGAACTTTCCTGCGACTACCTTTGGATTCCCGTGGATGTTGCCGTCGTGACCGTTTCCGGTTAAGTCATCTACACCATCTGCTTTGTCGAAAGACCAATAACCGACCAATTCGGCATTTGCTGTGAGATTGACGATGCCAAACAGGAGAAAGATTAGACACACGATTTTGGCAAGCGACACGGCTATACCTCCATTTAAGCGATCTTATGCATGGCGAGGCACAAGCCTCGCCGTCGCGTGAAAAGGACATGTGAATGTACATTTACCAGTTGCCCCGCGGTGGAGTGCAAGACAACGATAAAGCGTTTTCTATAGTTTGGCTCTCAGTTTGTCCATTAGCCCATCTGGTGGATCAAAGGGGAGTTCGATCACTTCGTTTGTGATCCCACTATAGTAAATTCCCAAAAGTAGGTTGAACTCGGCAAGCGATTGCTCAAGATGGGTGGGATGTACCTTGCTCTCGTCGTCCAGCCAATCGAAGACGGCTTCGGTAAGATTACCCTGTGCGATGACATCCTGTTCTCCGTAGTTGAGAGGACCCCCCTCATAGCCGTTTTCTGGGGTTGAGCGTTCCCAACTGCTGAATCGCCAATGCACGAAACCCTGCATTCCGACGACAAAAACGCGTTTGTGAAAAAAGACAACCGGATCCTCAGAGGCTGTCGGGGCGATGGCTGTCCCGAACGCAACAGAGACGTGAAGTCCGTTTTCGTACTGGACGCGCGCGCTCGCAAATTGCGGAGAAGGTTGTGCTGAATCCAGGTGTTCGGCACCAGAGATTTGTCCCAGGACTCGTACTGGACGGGAGTTGTCAATATAGGAGGACACCAACTGCAAGACATGCGGACCTTGATCGACCGGTGTGCTGCGTGCGCTGGCATCAATGAACTTGATGTCGCCGATGCGACCTTCTGCGACATCCCCCTTCAATTCCAGATTCTGTGGGTGGAAGTTGAGTTGCGTATTGACGACAAACTTGGTTTTCGTTTCCTTGGAGAGTCCTGCGATCTGTTTCCAGTCCTCGCTTTCAACAGCAATCGGTTTTTCCACAATCGCCGCTGGCACGCCGGCATCCGAGGCTTGTTTCATCAATGGATAACGGATACGCTCATTGCTACCCCGCAGTACGGGTGCTGTGACGATGTGGAGGACATCGGGTTTCTCTTTTTCGAGCATCTCGTCCAAGTCGGTGTAACGGGAAGAGATGCCGAAGTCGTCTCCGAATGTGTTGAGTAGTTCTGTGTTCATATCGCA
This sequence comes from Candidatus Poribacteria bacterium, assembly GCA_012271015.1. Lineage (GTDB taxonomy): Bacteria > Poribacteria > WGA-4E > WGA-4E > WGA-3G > WGA-3G. The sequence goes on from JAAXHD010000048.1 coordinate 5,258, forward strand.
GATTGCGACGAGTTTCCCGTTTTTGACGAAGCGATAGGCATCTGCGTGCGCGCGTGCGCGCCCCCCGCATCCTAACATCGCTGTTTTATACATAGAAAGGTCTCCTTTGATATTCTGATTTGACCAAAATAAATGAATGTTATGGGTATTCAGTTCTCTCGTAAGAGGGGCGAAATTGAGGAAATTGAGGAAATTGAGGAAACACCCTATCAAAAACCCCAAGCAAAAACACTTCGATTCCCGACTTCACACTTTTTATAATTTTTCTCTGAGTACATCAATCAATCCATCGGGCGGTTCAAACGGGAGATCAATAATCTCGTTCGTTACCCCGCTGTAGTAAATGCCGAGGAGCAGATTGAACTCCGCAAGCGATTGCTTGAGATGCGTCGGATGCACATTGTTCTCGTCGTCCAGCCACTCAAAGACAGCTTCGGTAAGGTTGCCTTGTGCGACGACATCCTGTTCCCCGTAGTCGAGAGGACCACTCTCGTAACCCCCCTCAGGTGTGGCGCGTTCCCAACTGCTGAATCGCCAATGCACGAAACCTTTCGTACCGACGACAAAGACGCGTTTGTGGGTGTGGTTCCCTGCATCTGGCTCTTTCGGCACTCGCTGTCCTACGCCTGTCCCGAAGGCGAGAGAGACGTGAAGTCCGTTTTCATAGAGTGCCTGAGCAGCAGCGTGCATAGGGGAAGGCTGCGTAGAATCCAAATCCTGAGCACCAGAAACCTGTCCGAGTACCCGCACGGGACGCGAGTTATCAATATAGGAAGAGACGAGTTGCAATACGTGGGGAGCTTGGTCGACGGGAGTACTCCGGGCACTGGCATCAATAAACTTGATGTCGCCGATACGACCTTCTGCGACATCCCGCTTCAATTCTAAGTTTTGCGGATGGAAGTTGAGTTGTGTATTGACAACGAACTTCGTTTGCGTTTCCTCTGCTAACCCCGCGAGTTGCTTCCAATCCTCGCTTTCAACGGCGATCGGTTTTTCGACAATCGCCGCTGGCACACCGGCATCCGAGGCTTGTTTCATCAGTGAATGTCGAATTCGTTGATTGGTGCCGCGCAACACGGGTGCCGTGACAATGTGGAGGACATCGGGTTTCTCTTTTTCAAGCATCTCATCGAGGTCGGTGTAGCGTGAAGAGATACCGAAATCCTCACCGAAACTGGTGAGTAATTCTTCATTCATATCGCAGATTGCGGCGAGTTTGCCGTTTTTGACGAAGCGATAGGCATCTGCATGCGCGCGGGCACGTCCGCCGCAGCCTAACATCGCTGTTTTATACATGGAAAAGTTCTCCTCTAAGCATTCCGTGTGAATTTGGATTGAATTTATAATTTTTCCCTGAGTGTGTCCATTAATCCGTCAGGGGGTTCAAAAGGCAAATCAATAATCTCGTTGGTTATACCACTATAGTAAATTCCCAAAAGCAGATTGAATTCCGCAAGGGACTGTTTGAGATGTGTAGGATGCACGTTATTTTCATCATCCAGCCAATCAAAAACAGCCTCCGTGAGGTTGCCTTGCGCGGCGATGTCCTGTTCTCCATAGCTGAGCGGACCGCCTTCATAACCGCCTTCCGGTGTGGCGCGTTCCCAACTACTGAACCGCCAATGCACGAATCCCTTTGTCCCCACGACAAAGACGCGTTTATGAGCAACGGTGCTCTCGCTGTCTGATGCCAGCGTCCCCATACCAGTTCCAAAGGCAACAGAGACATGTAGCCCGTTTTCATACAAAACGTGTCCAGCGGCATGCATGGGAGAAGGTTGTGCCGAATCTAACTGCTCGTTCCCTGCGATCTGTCCCAGGACACGGACTGGACGCGAGTTGTCGATGTAGGAGGACACCAACTGTAGCACGTGCGGTGCTTGGTCAACGGGTGTGCTGCGTGCGCTGGCATCAATAAACTTAATCTCACCAATGCGACCTTCTGCGACATCTGCTTTTAATTCCAGATTTTGTGGATGGAAGTTGAGTTGTGTGTTAACAACGAACTTCGTTTGTGTCTCTTCTGCCAAACCTGCAATCTGTTTCCAGTCCTCACTTTCAACGGCAATCGGCTTTTCCACAATTGCCGCTGGCACACCATGATCAGATGCCTGTTTCATCAACGGGTATCTGATGCGTTCACTGGTGCCGCGCAACACGGGTGCCGTGACGATGTGGAGGACATCAGGCTTCTCTTTTTCAAGCATCTCATCCAAGTCGGTGTATCGTGAAGATATACCGAATTCCTCACCGAAATTGGTAAGGAGCTCTTCATTCATATCGCAAATTGCGGCGATTTTGCCACGTTTGACGAAGCGGTACGCACTCGCGTGTGCACGGGCGCGACCCCCGCACCCTAAGAACGCTGTTTTATACATAGAGTTGTCTCCTCTAATATTAACAATAGCACGCCAGCAGCGCACCAAAATACAGAATAGGACAAAGGCACGAAAACCTCGACCTACCCAATACAATTGTATTTCAAATTACAACTTCTCTCGGAGCATGTCCATGAGACCATCGGGCGGTTCAAACGGGAGATCAATAATCTCGTTTGTTACCCCGCTGTAGTACATCCCTAAGATGAGGTTATTCTCAACGAGCGATTGCTTGAGATGCGTTGGATGCACATGCTTCTCATCCTCTAACCAATCAAAAATGGCTTCGGTGAAGTTACCTTGCGCGACGACATCCTGTTCTCCATAGTTAAGCGGACCGCTCTCATAGCCACCGTCCAATGTTGCGCGTTCCCAACTGCTGAACCGCCAGTGCACGAAACCCTTCGTTCCAGCAATAAAAACACGTTTGTGTCCGTAGATACCCGGATCATCGGATGCCCTTTGTGCCATCTCTGTCCCAAATGCCAGAGAGACGTGGATGCCGTTCTCATATAGGACGTGCCCCACAGTATGCTGCGGGGAGGGATGTCCCCCAGGCGCAAGATTTAGATTCTCGCTTCCAGAGATTTGTCCAAGGATCCGAATAGGACGCGAGTTGTCAATGTAGGAGGACACCAACTGTAGCACATGTCCTCCCTGTTCGGCGGATCTACTACGCGCGCTGGCATCGATAAACCTAATCTCGCCGATACGTCCTTCCGTGACATCTTTTTTTAACTCCAAATTTTTCGGATGGAAGTCGAGTTGTGTATTGACGACAAATTTCGTTTGTGTCTCTTCCACCAAACCTGCGATCTGTTTCCAGTCCTCACTTTCAACGGCAATCGGCTTTTCCACAATCGCCGCTGGCACACCGTGGTCGGATGCCTGTTTCATCAACGGATACCGGATACGTTCGTTGCTATTTGGAATCACTGGACTTGTGACGATGTGAAGAAGATCGGGTTTCTCTTTTTCAAGCATCTCGTCCAAGTCGGTGTAACGCAAAGGGATACTGAAGTCATCCCCGAATGTGTTGAGTCGTTCTTCGTCCATATCGCAGATTGCGGCGAGTTTACCGCGTTTGATGAAACGGTAAGCATCTGCATGCCCACGGGCGCGACCGCCGCAACCTAACATCGCTGTTTTATACATCGGAATGTCTCCTAAGGGGCCATGATGGGAAAGGTCGTGGTCGTAGGCTATAGAAAAACAACAGATTGTATCAGATTAACAATTGAGGAAGTTTTTGTCAAATGTTATTTCAGGGATTGTTACTCCGAGGCGATGTAGACTTTTTCACCGCTTTTCGCACTGTCGTAAAATGCGTCCAAGATTTTCATGAAAACATACGCATCTGGCGCAGAGACATCTGGGGCAACCTCGCCTGCTATCGCCATGGCGAAGTGGTTGAGTTCGTAGTAGAAGACGTGAACCTCTTCAGGGAGTTCGCCGTGATCAATTTCGAGGGGTTCATCGACGGTTTCTCGGACGAATTCACCATCTTTAAATCTCGCGATGCCGCCGTTTGTGATTGCGCCAGTGGTGCCGTAAAGTTCAACGACGCTGGCGGAGTCGGAGTGGCTCATCCGAGAACAATCGATCTGAATGGTTTTTCCACCCTCACATCCGAGAATACCAGTGAAATAATCTTCTGCCGCTCCCTCTGGGCCGTCGTATTGGGGGTAAAGTACGTGCTTAGCAGCGAACGCCCACTCCGGTTTTGGACATCCCATCCACCACCACGTGAGGTTGAGTTCGTGTGAATAGTGTTGCCCTAACGAACCGCCTTTCTGCCCGTAGACGTGTAGCCATCGACTGTGGACATCGAGTTGTGGAATGAAGTTGTATTTCCCGAAGATGCGCGCATGATACAGGTCACCTATCGCCCCGTTCAACACAGCACGCCGAATCTTTCGGTTGTTCGGGAAGTGGCGCATAAAGTAGCAGAATTGCAATGTTTTCCCTGCTTGTTGCGCGGCTGTCTCCATCTCTAATATTTCGGGTGCCCGGAGTGCGTGCGGTTTTTGCACCAAGACGTGTTTCCCAGCATTGAGCGTATCCAAAACCTGCTGCCGTCTGACATCTGGATTGGTAGCGAGATAGACGGCTTCAACGTCAGGATTGTCGAGAAGTTCTCGGTAGTCCGCATAGCGGTGTGGTACTGCGTTGTCATCACCTGCTTGTTCGCGGCGGGCTGGATCACGTTCCGCGATGGCAATAACGTTCAGTCGAGAGGTCGCATTGGCAGCTTCGATGGCTCGACAGCCTGCCCATCCACACCCAACGAGTCCCATTTGAATGAATTGGTTTGTCATAGGTAGTATTGCCTCCGGTGCTTCTTATATCAACTTCTAAAATAGACGTGGCAACTCTGATACGCTATCAAGCACCCACGTCGGTTTCGCGACAGGGTTTTCCAAATGATTGCGTTTAAACTTCCCAGTCTTCACAAGGACACTCCGCATCTTCACGCTTTCCGCCGTTACGGTTCTATAACCTTATAGTGTTCCACCTGTCCGCCCCTGATTGTTTGAATTGTGAGGCTTTTAACAGGGTGACGATTTTCGTCATAATGTGAGATGGTTGTAGCACCTTTGTAGCCGCTGACTGCCGCGAATGCATCGCGAACCGCAACACGGTCAAGTGCCCCCGCATTCTCTATTGCGCGTGCCAAGAGTTGCATCGCATCATAACCTGACGCGGCAATGCCATCGGGTGGACTCTCGAACAGTGCTGTGTAACTTCCTACAAATTCTTGAACGTCTGCGTCCTGTGTGGCTACGGAGAAATTCGTCGGATAATAACTGCCATCCAGTACAGTGTTATCATCTAAGATGCTGAGAAAGCGGGCCCTGTCATCCCATGCACTGCCGCCGAGAAAAGTCGCTGTGATGCCGATCTCTCGTGCTTCCTTTATCAGTAGCGGAACTTCTGGCTGAAAACCGGGACAGAAGATAACGTCAGGGGAAACCGCTTGAATCTCTGTGAGGAGTTCAGTAAACGTGGTAACACCGACGGTATAGGTGCCACTGTGGACGATTTCCCCGCCGATTTCCTGAAAAGATGCCTCAAAAGCTTGGACGAGATCAATGGTGTAAACATCGCCTTCCTCGATAATCGTCGCTGCTGTTGTGGCACCGAGTTCATCGGGACTCATCGCGAAACTCGCCATCACCTTCCCTTGAAATGGGTTAGGAACGGTGATTAAAAAGATATAATCTCCCGCTGCTGGTACATTCGCACCACTGGAACCCGGAAGCATGAGCCGCTGTGCTTGTTGTGCGATCGGGCCTACTTCAACGGAATTCGTGGAATAAATAGGACCGAGGAGTGCAAAAACGTTCTCTATCTCAATCAACTCCTTCGCGGCACTAATACTCGCTTCTGGTGTTGGTGGTTCGGTTGCGACAGGTTGATTGTTTCGACTAATGAATTCTACTTGCATACCGAGTACTCCACCTTTTTCGTTAATCTGAGCACGGGCGGTTTCAGCACCTTGACTGAAGGTGGTAAAGGTGTTTGACGGCTGAATCACGCCTATTTTTAATGTCGTTTCGGTCGAAGTGGTGGTCTCATCGGGCTGAACGATCTGGCTGATACGGTCACATCCTAATAGGTAAATGCTTAGAAAAGCGGATAGAAGAACCGAGGTTAAAATGAAAATTCTCACGCGCATAATATGGTGTTTCTCCTTTTGGCGAAAAATAGAAAATGTTTGAAAAATATTTAGATTTGTGGTAATCTCTTACCCAACAGAAACAATAACAGACACTATGGGTTTTGTCAAGTTTAGAAACATACAAGGACATATCTATTTAGGAATTGGCAGTCAGTAGTCGGTTTTCGGGGACAATGAGTTGTCGGTTATCGGTGAAAAGGTGTTCATTATACCTAAACACGTAGCCCGTAAGCGTAGCGGAGGGGTTTTTGCTTGGGTATTTCTTCAGGTCTATGGAGAGACACTTTATCTATCAAACTCACCTGACCGAACCGCAAGGAAAAGTTAAAAACCTGCAACAATGGCGCAGGCGATTCTCACGCGAAAACCGTCAAAGCCCAAATTGCCGTTACTGCTCCGCAAGGAAAAATTTAAAAATGGAACTCGGTTTTTTCACAATGCCTTTGCACCCACCCGGTAGCGATACCACCAAAACGCTTGATCATGATATTGAGCAGATGGTAATACTGGACGAGTTGGGCTATAAAGAAGCTTATGTTGGTGAGCATTTCACGTTTACGTGGGAGAACATTCCGTCTCCGGATCTTTTTATCGCAAAAGCGGCTGCAATGACGGAGAACATCGTCTTCGGCACCGGGATCACGTGTATGCCGATACACAATCCCGCCGTTGTCGCCCATCGCATCGCGCAACTGGATCATCAAACGCACGGACGCCTTAATTGGGGGGTTGGTTCCAGTTCCACGCCGAGCGACGCAGAGATGTTCATGGCGGACGGAGATAGACGGCAGTCAACTCGGGAAGGGATTGAAGCTGTTCTCAAGATTTGGACGGATCCAGAACCCGGACATTACAAGAGCGATTTCTGGGAATTTAAAATTCCCGAAGACCGTCCGAACATTGTCAGCATGCACATGAAGCCTTATCAGAAACCGCACCCTCCGATTGCGATGGCGGGATCGTCTGCTAAATCCGACACGCTCGTGCTTGCTGGCGAGCGCGGCTGGATCCCGATGAGTATTAACCTCGCACATATCCCGATCATCAAGACGCATTGGGATGCTGTTGAAGAGGGCGCGGAAACAGCCGGTTTATCGCCGTCTCGTTCGATATGGCGTATCGCCCGCGAGGTCTACGTCGCGGATACCACCAAACAGGCACGGAAAGAAGCACTTGAAGGGACGCTCGGACGTGATTTTAGGGATTATTGGTTCAACTTATTTAGCCCGGGTAACTTCAAACCGGATCCGGATATGGACGACGCAGACATGCGCCTTGAGCATTTATTGGATACCTTGTGGGTTGTTGGCAGCCCGGATCATGTCGCCAACCGGTTGCGTGAAATCTATGAAGAGGTCGGGGGCTTTGGTATGCTACTCGCCATGGGACACGAGTGGGAACCGAAGGAACAGTGGTTGAACTCGATGACGCTCCTCAAGAATGAAGTGATGCCGCAACTCGCGGATCTGGCATAGTAGCAGGCACGCTCCGCGTGCCGTTGCCCTTTATAGCTTGTAGCGGACGAAACCAGGAGACTTTTTATGACGACTCTTATGGCAGGTGCCGCAGAGACTGTCATTACCTCTATCAAGGACAGACCCGATGTTTACGCAGAGTTGTATGCGCGCGTCTTAGTGCTTGCCGATGGTAAGAAACAACTCGCCATTGTCACGGCGGACTATGGGCAATTTTCACTTCAATACAACAAAGGACTGCTTGAAGCAATTCAGGGTGCCACGGGCATACCCCCAGAGCATGTCGTCATCAACTGTAGCCATACGCATAACGCTCCAGGGGTTGATGGACGAGAGATGAGTGAAGCATCTGAGGCGTGGTTGATGACCTGTCTTGCCGCATTAGTAAAAGATGCGGTAGATGTACTTGAGCCTGCGTCATTGCGCGTCGGACGTGCCCCCGTCCAAATTGGGTACAACCGTCGCATAATGAACGACGAGGGCTATATTACCATGGCACCCAATCCCGAAGGTTCTGTTGTGCCGTGGGTTGACGTGTTAGGAGCTTACGATGCAAATGGGGACATCATCGCTGTGCTGTTCTCTCATGCGGCGCATCCGGTGATTGTCCACTGGTCGAGCGAGGAAATGGGTGCGGATTTCCCGGGCTATGCCGTTGAACATCTGCGCAATTTCTTGGACTTGAAGCCGAAAAGCGTTTTACTCTTCGCGCAAGGCTGCGCCGCGGACATCAACGGCTATCCGTTACGAGGGGGGTTCGAGGCGTGCGATGTCGCTGGATTCACACTCGCGTTTGCGACACACCAAGCGCTAAAAAACGCGAAGGAGGTTCCCGCGGCACCCCTGAAAGCGTTTTCTAAACTCGTCAATTTGCCGTTCCGGGACCCGCCATCGGTTGCGGAATGCGAGCAGTTGATTGAGGAGTTTCCTGATGATGAACGCTATGTCGCCTTGTTAGAAGTCGCTAAGAGTGGTGAAAAGCGCATGCTACCCTTTCCCATAAGTGCCTTTGCAGTCGGTGATGCGCTCTGTTTCCTGTCTGTATCACATGAGCTCTTCTCGGAGTACCAACGCTTTGCGGACGAGACCTCACCGTTCTCACACACCTTCGTTTTTGGATACACGAACGGGAGTGAGGTCTATATTGCGACGAGAGCCGCTTATGAGTTAGGACTGAAGGCAGGTTATGAAGCGGGACCCCGGAACCATGCGCTCAGCGGTCCATATCGATTGGCACTGGTGCCGGCAGTCGAAGAACAGATTCACACCGAGATGACAGATCTCTTGGGAAAATTGAAAAATGCGTAAAGGCAGACGTAAAAAATAGCGTTCGCTAACTCATGGATATTCCCGGGCCAGGGCTAAGTATAGAGGAGGTTGAGAGTGCTAGCGGCTATCTTCAGCCAAGCGTATACGCTCTATCCTTGAGACCTTCCCGAGCGGCCCAAGGCACCACAGAGGCCCCGCAGGCACGCCGAGACACCCACCCAGACACCCGCACCACCCCACATAACGTCTCAATCCAGCACTTGCGTTGCCGCACCCACCGTGCCTCCCCCCCACACGCAGCACACGCCACCGTTGTCGAATCGCTTAACGTTTAGGTTTTGTTTTCCTTCGGAAAGGATACCCGTTTTCATCTTTGCTTTCAACAAATATGTCACTCAATACCTGATGCCAAAATATTTACACACCCTCCTCTCTCCGTTCTCGCAATGGAGGTATCTAATTTTATTTATTCTGACACACTCTCAGAATACGTCAAGTGGCATATGGCGCGTATACACGGTCATTTAGTTTTCCGAAATTTTAGATTCTCGGTTTGAGCGGATCCCCTGTAGGAGCGAGCTCCAGCTCGCGACTCTTCGCGTCAATCGGACAAAAACCTTAAAACTAAATAGCCCTGGGCGCGTATCAAGGTTGAATGTGAGGTATATTCCAAAATTTAGAGGGTAACCCTCCAAAATTTAGAAAATTTCCAAATTTTGGAGGGTTGGCAAATGATCTGATCCCTGTAACTGTATAGGTTTTCAAATTGGCACGATAATTGC
>JAAXHD010000048.1:14898-16082 GCA_012271015.1 Candidatus Poribacteria bacterium
CTGTTCGGTTTAGACGCTCCCATAGGGGCGGACCCCTGTGACGACCCGTCAACTGGTGTGCAAGAGAATATCTTGGGCATCGTTGAAGTCTATGATTTGGATTACCAGATGAATGCCTACACACAAAGCAGTCATCGCATGACGATTGAAAATCGGACGGACGCTGCCGTGGAGTATAAGTATGAATGTAGCCACGTCGTTGTGATAGACGATGAGAATGATAACATCATCGTTGCTGATGCGACCCGTGAGTTTGGACCGCATACTGTGGAGCGGGGTGAGACGGAATGGCACTTTGAGACACGGACTGCGTCTCTACACAATGTGCGGCGCAATAGAAATTACATTCTGAAAACTTACACAGCACTGCGTGTTACCGGCGGCCCCTCCTGGGGTATCTGTAGAGAATATAACTTTAAGCATCGGTAGAATCTATTCTCGTAAAATTCAAAGATAAGTGGACCAGTGTTCAGTGAACCAATCCCCCAATTGGCAGACGGGGCTTGTTCCCGTCTGCCTACAATGTCCAAGTCCTTGTATACTTAGAAAAGGAGGTTTTGAAAATGTGTAAACTTTGGATAGTGACAGGCTTCTTTGCGATAGTGTCCACGGTCGCTGTGGCAGATATCGTCTTCCAATCAGATAGAGATGGAAGAAACGATATCTATGTGATGCGGGATGATGGTAGCAATATCCGTAGGATCACAGATACGCGCTTTGCAAAAGGGGGTCTTGCTTGGTCCCCTGATGGCAGACAGATCGCCTTCGATGCAGACCTAAATTCGGCGGGACAGCCACAACAAGCTGACATTTTCCTGATAAATGCCGATGGCACGGGTGAACGGAATCTGACGCAGCATCCTGCCCTTGATACAAGCAAGTGTTGGTCGCCAGATGGGAAGTATATTATGTTTTCAAGCACACGGGATGGGAATTGGGAACTCTATCGGATGGAGATAGCCACCCGTGAAGTGCGGCAATTAACGCGTCTCGGGTTCGCATCCGCACCTGACTGGTCGCCAGATGGAAGGTATATTGCTTTTGAACACGAAGGACCAGAGGGACGACATATCTACACGATGAATGCAGATGGCAAAAATATTCGTCCGCTGCTACGGCGGCTCCGCAAGGGACATTTTGGAACTTCCATCATGGTGAGTAGTTTTGCAAAATGGTCCCCAGAC
>JAAXHD010000290.1 GCA_012271015.1 Candidatus Poribacteria bacterium
GGATTCCTTAAATGTGTATCCCTCTACAAATTGTCCAAAGCTTAGTGTTAAATAGCATACTGATGGGTAAAAGATTCCTGAACAGGGAAGGCGATGGATTTTTCTGAGAGTTTCTCACGCCCTGTGCCTCGTCAAAAAAGGAGCGTGAATGCCCTGATGCATAGCCCCAGCGGGGCGACTTGTGTATAGAATAGAACGTGGGGGTCTCCAAACCCCTAAGCCCCAGCGGGGAAACCCATCTGTATCTAAATAAAAATTGTCCAAAGCTTAGTCATCGTACGGAATAGCCCCTTAAAATCCGTCAGTGTTGTGCTTGGCAATGTTTCAAACATTCTGTCAGCAGCAACACTGCTGAGGATACTTGAAGAAGGAATCAGTCTCATGTTTTACCGATAAATCGGCAAGCACAGGGTCTTCAAGCGATACTAGGTCTTCAAGTAGAGGTACGCCATCAGTAGTATGATTTCCCGTTTTAACAGGCTGATCCGATGTAAAACCGTTTCCGTAGCATAACAGCCTCCTTTTCCTTAGGGAAATTTGAAAGAAATTACTGAACTCCATTCCTTCTAATTCGTAACACGTCATCTGGATCAAAAGAAAGTAGGAATTTGTAATACTGGAGGGTTGCAAGCATCTTCTGTATACCTTCTTCGTCACGTATGATATAGAAACGCATAGCACGATATCTCTTGTAAATGCTTCAAATGAATTCCAGTGGCGAGAAGGTATGCGATATTTTTCGTAGGCGCGCTTAGCGGAGAGTTTATCAGTCAACCAAAAATAAAGGATGTCAATTTCATCTTGAATTTTGAGGTATTCGGGAAGGGTTTTTGCATCCATGCGCCGGATAATAGCATCGACAAAATCCTCTAATTTATTGACAGGAACATCTGTATCCCTTAAGTTCCAAGCGTAATTCTCTATATGTTCAGGGAACTCTCGAGTCTTGAATTCTTCTGAATTTAGTTGGGGATCTGCATAAGCGTCATATTTTTCTTTGAAAGTGTTGCGCTCTGCGTTATTTGTGCAGCCACAGAGAATAATCGCAACAAGATAGAAATAGCACAAAAATCTAAGCATTGGAATACCCCCCTTTGGAGACGCAATCAACCGATTGGCATCCTCTAACAGTAACCCTTATTTACTCTGAATACTCTGAAATTCGCGTGTTCGTTCACACGGAAAACACAGCGTGAGAAGTCGGGAATCGGAGTGTTTTTGCTGGGGGTGTTTTTGATAGGGGTTTCTCGTAGATTTGATAGGAGGCTCCCCCAAAATCCGCGAAATCTGTGTCATCCGCGATAATCCGCGATTCAGACAGACAATTGACAATATACTTACACACCCTCCTTCCCTTTTTCAATTGATTTTCTTTCCCCTGCATGTTATCCTTATTATACAGAGGCGACGGGAATAAAAAAAACAAGAGAGAACGCGCTGCGGAAGACAGAAGACATGAAAAATGTTACACTTTTCATCAAATTATTTTTTTCAACAGAGAATCGCAACAGGGAAACACCCAAGAAACCCACGCCACCAGTGGGATTTTCAACCGAAACGCCCACAGAAATGCCAATTTAAAAATGTTATAAAAACGTAACATTTTACGCCAGTTTAAAAAAAATAGTAGAAGCGAAGGCGGACGTAAAAGGGGCCCGTAACAGATTCTCAGACATGGAGGAAAACCACATGGCGTATATCAAGATCCCAAAGGGATGGGAAATCCCGGAAAATCAGGCAACATCTGAATCAGATTATATCAATCGCCGGAAATTCATCAAAGACTTGGGAATAGCAGGCGCGGGTGCGTTGCTCTTTTCAAGTTCAAACGCGTGCGCGCAGAATAAAGGGGTCGCAAAGCAGTTAGAACCTTTCCGTGCCCAAAAACTTGCTGCCGAAAATAATGCAAACTTTACTGTAAATAGGCAGATGACTGATGAAATAATCGCTGCTACTTACAACAATTATTATGAATTTACTAATAGGAAAAGCACCGTTTGGAAAAAGGTGGATAAATTCAGAACACGCCCCTGGGAAGTTGAAATATCGGGATTAGTCGAAACGCCAATGACACTGGATGTGGATGATTTAATTAAACAGATGCCTATTGAAGAGCGGATCTACCGATTCCGGTGTGTTGAAGCGTGGGCGATGGTAGTGCCTTGGATCGGCTTTCCAATGAAAGCGTTACTTGAAAAGGTTCAACCTAAGGCTGAAGCTAAATACGTTCGGATGCTCACATTTTTGGATCCTGACATGGCACCGGAACAAAACGATGTAAGTATGCCGTGGCCCTACTTCGAAGGACTCACGCTCGACGAGGCAATGAACGACTTGACGTTACTCACTGTCGGTATATATGGGCATATCTTGCCGCCGCAGCACGGGGCACCTATTCGGCTCATTGTCCCTTGGAAATATGGATTTAAAAGTATCAAATCCATTGTCAGTATTGAGTTGACCGATCAGAAGCCGCGGACTTTTTGGAATACGCTCGCGCCGAGAGAGTATGGTTTTGACGCAAACGTCAACCCCAATGTGCCGCATCCACGTTGGTCGCAAGCCCGCGAACGGATGATTGGAACGAATGAAAGACACCCAACGAAGATTTACAACGGTTATGGCAGTTATGTCGCACATCTCTATTAAGACAAGTCTTCAAAGTAGCAAACTGACTATTTGAGATAAGAGGAAACAGATGGATAGAAAACAGACAACCACAAAAACTTTCCTTGGACCCTTATGTTCAGTTCTGCTACTACTTGCCGGATGTGATGAGTTTCGCATTGACATGTTTGATAAGACGGAAGTTAAACTTGAGATTGGCTCCATTGATACCCCTGTTGTCCCAGCAAATACACAATTCGGCTTTAACCTGTTCGATGAAATCCGTAAAACTGAGCAGGATACGAATATTTTTATTTCGCCGTTCAGTGTTTCTCTTGCCTTAGCAATGACGCTAAACGGTGCAGCCGGCGAAACTGAACAGGCAATGACCGGCACATTGCAATTGCAAGGCTTAGACACCGAAGCGATTAACATTGGCTATGCCGCATTGCGTCACACACTTTTGACGGCAGATCCGAAAGTTACACTCGCGATTGCCAACTCGCTTTGGGCGCGCCAAGGGGTCCCATTCAATCAGAGTTTCCTGCAGCGAAATGCCCAATTTTTTGGTGCAGAGATCTCAACATTAGATTTTACGGATCCACGTACTGTAGAAACGATTAATCAGTGGGTGGATACCAATACCAATGGCAAAATTACAAAAATCTTTGATGAAATCAACCCAGCGGCGGTATTGTTCCTTATCAACGCTATCTACTTCAAAGGAACATGGCAGGAAGAGTTTGACCCATCGAAGACACGAGAGGGTCCTTTCCATCTCGTAAACGGTGATGTAAAACAGGTGCCAATGATGAGGCAGGAGCGTCGGTATCCATACTATCGGGGAGAGAGATTTCAAGCAATTCGTCTCGCTTATGGCGATGGGCGGATGAGTATGTATATTTTCCTCCCGGACCGTGAATCCGACCTTAATACCTTTCTAGAGAATTTGAACGCCAAAAGTTGGGAGAATTGGATGTCACAGTTTCATGGACAAGACGTGTCCCTCGTTATGCCCAAATTTAAGTTGGAATATGAAAGGATGCTTAACAATCCACTGAAAGTATTGGGCATGGATGTAGCGTTTGATTCAGGACGCGCAGATTTCAGTCGTATGGCACCTTTAGAGAACTTGGGCGAAAATTTGTATATCGGAGAAGTGCTTCATAAAACCTTCGTCGAGATCAACGAGGAAGGGACTGAAGCCGCAGCGGTGACCAGTGTTGGGGTTAGGGCTACGAGTGTGCCGCCGCCGCCCATTCCCTTTACTGTAGACCGTCCGTTTTTCTTTGCGATTCGTGATAATCAGACAAAGACAGACCTGTTTATGGGTGTTCTCATGAAGCTGTAGGTGAAACATGTATGGTGATGCCAGTATATGAAAAGCCTTATTTTTCTTCTATTACTATTGCCTATACTTTCCGCATCGGCAGCTTGGGAATCAGTGGAAAGCCCACACTTTCGAGTCTACTATAAAGAAGGAACAGTGGATCCAGTGTCAATCCTCCAAATTTCCGAGGACTTCTACGCCGAAATGCCGCAGTTAACACATCTCATTCCCGCGGGAATGATTGACATTTGGGTCTGCGATACACAAAAGGAGTTTCAGACTTCCGTTCATGCGCCGATTCAGGATTGGGCGGTTGGATGCGCCTTTCCGTTGAGTCGGCGTATCGTTATCCTAAACCCGAAGCATATTGCCTTTGCGAAGTTGCAGTTGGTGCAAGTTCTCCGGCACGAAATCGCACATGTCCTCTTTGGACAATGTACACGTAAAGCCGTCAGAGAAATCCCACTCTGGTTCATAGAGGGCATTGCAATCTATTTTGCTGAGGAGTGGGTACCGAGTCGCCACGAAACATTGCTGAGGCATATTTTTTCAAGATCTATTCTACCACTTCAAGAACTGGAGCGGAGTTTTCCACGTACGCAAGCCGGTGCGGACTTGGCGTATGCTGAAAGCCAAGATACGGTTCGTTGGCTGGTCGAAGTCAAAGGTAGAGATATATTGTTCTCACTGATTGCTGAACTCCATGCTGGCAGCAATTTCAGTACTGCTTTTGAAACTGTGGTTGGATGGGACCTTGCCACATACGATATTCTTTGGCGCGAATCGCTGACGGAACGTTATCAATGGGCATCTCTCTTTTCTAATTCCTATGTGCTGTGGGGCGGCTTCGGTGGACTTGCCCTCATTGGTTATCTCGTCTGCTGGAATCGTAGACGACGGCACCTAAATAGACTCGCACAACAAGAAAATTCTATAGACCCATTCTTTAGATTTTAATTTTACCTTGCGGTTCGATTAGGTTGTTTGTATCTATAACGTTCATTTCCGTATATCCGCCTGCGTGTTTTTGCTTGGGGTTTTTGATAGGGTGTTTCTGCGTATTTCTGCGTATTGTTGCAGGCTGCGGGCTTTGGTGGCATCGTAAGAGGTGTCCTTTGTTAAGTATTTTTAATTATACCCCACCTTTGCGTGAGTGTATAAGCGATTATGAACTTTACTATAACTGAAATCGTTAGCACAACTCGCTCCTATGAACATTTCTTTAATTGATATTGCCCTCTGCTTTATCTGTCTCGCTTCCGCGGCGATCGCTCAACCCAAACCCCTCGCGCAGTACCCTAACCAACTGACGCGCGATGGGCACATCGTCGTTCTACCCGATCACGGCACCATCTATATCGTTTCCGATCTGCATGCCCATTGGGACGACTTTAACCAATGGTTACAACTCACGAAACTGGTTGAACGAATCCAAGCGGACGAAGATGTCTACGGATTGATACTTGGTGATGCGGTCGATTACAAACCCGATGAACCGAGACATCCGCCTTATGGGGATACACTCATCGTTGATCGGGTCATGGAACTCCAAAGACAACTTGGCGATCAGGGTAAAAGGATCATCTATCTCCGAGGAAACCACGAATTCGCGGCTGCAGATGCCTATGCAATGCTCAAAAGGCAAGGGATGACGGCACAGAATCGGAAGCACTTTATTCGTGCTTTATATGAGAGTCCTCTCGGTTCCTATTACGAGCAGTTCAATTTTATTGAAAGAATGACGGACGCACATTATGAATTTCTGATGAACCTCCCGACGGTGGTCGTTGGAAAAAACGGCTTTGTCGGTATCCATGCGGGTCCCGCGCGTTTTGTTACAAGCCTCGCTGATCTGGTCAATCCGAACCCCAAAACCCTTGAGGAACTCCTTTGGCATCGCCCAGAGATCGCCTATAGCGGTGGATACACCTTAACGCATATTAAAAATTTCCTTGAAGCCATCCACGGGAATATCCTTATCGTTGGACATACCCCGATTCATTATTTTCCAAGACGGAATGTCAGAGATGGTATAGCGACCTTCGGTGAAAGCCAACTCATTTTTTCGACAGGCTACAGCGGCCGACCTGGAATCCCTACATACATTGAAATTGACTTGGCGGAGACGTATCCGTCAGTAAATGTGCTGAAGTTAGGTAGAAATATCCATCACCTCTATAGCAAAACTCGAAAGCCAAAATCAGATTAAAGGGATATTCTCTTCAGAAAGACGCCCATCATGCGACCACTCGCTTACATTATGACCCCGGTCTTGATTCTTACTATCATCCTCGCTTCCCGTTTTGTAACATGGGATGCGATAAAGGGGGAAAAGCCACAGGCACAAGCGGACGTACGGGAAGGGACGGTATCGCTGAGGACATGGAAGATTCCAGACGCAATAGCGGCATTTACATGCGCCATTGAAACTGAACCCAAATATGCCGAAGCTTACGTGAAACGTGGACTCGCCTATTACCGTGCGGGACAGTACAAATTAGCTATCGGGGATTACACCCGAACGTTAGACCTGAATCGGTATCACGCCGACGCGTACGCGAGCCGTGGCGATGCTTATCGAGCGTTAGGGGACGGGCAACAGGCGATTGCGGATTACTCAGCTTCGTTGGAAAAAAGGTGGAACGCCCGCGTCATGCGAAGGCGAGCACAAACTTATCTTGAACAAGGCAACGTTCAAAATGCGCTTGCCGACTACAGTACTGCAATTAAGCGGCAACCGAGTGCCGTGGCTTACTACGCACGTGGTAATGCCTACCTACGGCTTTCTACCGAAAGTGACGAAGATCCTTTAAGACTCGCTTTGGCAGATCTAAACAAGGCTGTTGGTTTGGAGCAGCACTTTGCTGGTGCTTATACCAGTCGCGCCCAAGTTTACGTCCGTTCGGGGAAACAAGCATTGGCAAGTGCCGATTATAGGAAGGTTGCAGAACTTTTGACCGAAACAATTCGCACATGGCAAGGTGAACCGAACGCGCTCACACAGGTTTACCTATGGCGTGCCTTCGCTTACCAAAAATTGGGTGAAATTGGTAAAGCAGAAACAGATGTCCATGAAACGTATAAACGCGTTTTTAGTTTTTTCTTGAAAAAAGTCAGAAATTGTGATATACTATAAGGGTCAGGTAAAAGGGTGAGATTTTAGCACTTCGCTTGATTTTTCCCTTTTTTTCTGCGCGGATTCGTGATCAGAAAATTGCTTCTACTGTACGACTCACACATTAAAAACTTGGTTTCATTTTTGAATTAATTTTCAATAGGAGGCTATTAGAATAATATGACCGGAGAGGCATTGGGTTTAGTTGAAACAAGAGGGTTAGTTGGGAGCATTGAAGCTGCCGATGCTATGGTGAAAGCGGCAAATGTTCATCTTATTGGTTATCAGCAAATTGGTGCTGGCTACGTGACTGTGATGGTTCGTGGTGACGTGGGTGCTGTGAAAGCGGCAACGGATGTTGGTGCCGAAGCGGCGGCGCGTGTCGGCGAAGTGGTTTCAGTTCATGTGATTCCACGTCCACACGCTGAAGTCGAAACTATGTTGCCAAAATCTTAAATTAGGTAGTCCACGGATGCATTGAACGTTCCTTGTTCCATGGCGTTCAGTATATCCTAACCAAGAAGGCAGAACATAGATGCCAGATCGTGCCCTTGTTGAGTTGATTACCCAGCGTGTTGTTAGTAGACTGACGACAGACCAGGCATGTAGCGGCTGTGCTTTGCGGACTTGCGATGCAGGGAACCGCGCTTGCGATGCAGTCGCACAGCAGCAGCAGATTCCGGTTGGGGTTTCAGCACGGCATGCTCATGTAACACAGGAGCACCTCGAAATTCTATACGGTGCCGGACACCAACTGACTGTCTACGCGCCACTCTATCAGCCAGAAGCATTTGCTGCGAATGAGACGTTAACCATCGTTGGGAAACGGATGCGTGCCATTGAAGCGGTTCGTATCCTTGGTCCCGTGCGAGATTACTCCCAAGTCGAAGTTGCTCAAACGGAAGCAATCCGGCTTGGATTAAATCCACCCATTCGAGACTCAGGGGACCTTGTCGGTGCGGACCCAATTACCCTCGTTGGTCCCGCCGGAAGTATCTATTTGGAGGAGGGGGCAATCTGTGCGACGCGACATATTCACATGACCCCCGGAGATGCTAACACACTCGGTATTCGCGAGGATGCCCTCTTAAAAGTACACTTCCGCGGAGAGCGTGCTTTAACCTTTGAAAACGTCCGTCCCAAAATTCATGAAGATTATGTGCTTCAGATGCACTTAGATACCGATGATGCCAATGCAGCAGGTTTAAGAGGCGGTGAACCCGTTGAAATCGTACGCGATACCGGTTGAGATATTCGGGGTTCCTAATATTTTGAGGCAGTATGAATCAGGAGCTGATTGACCAGATTAAAAGAATTGTGGAGAGGGTACTGCAAGAACAAACGCCGATTTCCACGCAAATTACACACGAAAAACGACTACTCGCTATTTTTGGTGCAACACAACTTGAGTTGGATGAACCCATCCAGCAGCTCCATACTTGTAGACAAAATGGATGGAAAATTACAATAATTCTGTCCGATCTCGCAACTCAAGTTATAAACCTCGAACCGATGTATACCGCATTTGGCGAAGAGAATGTTTTGCAGGAGAATGCCCTAAGCAATATAGCAACTTTTTTGGAAACTTATCAGCAAATTGTGCTCCCTGTCTTCTCGTATCCGATGGCTGCAAAGCTGGCGTTAAGGTTGGTGGACACGCCGTGTACCTATCTGGTGTTTGAAGCACTCTCTAAGGGGAAGAAGGTTATAGTAGCCTCTGACGCACTTAATCAAGATGAAGTTTCCGTAAAAACGGGTCCTATTTTCAGTAAACTTGAAAACGATTATGTAAACGCTTTGTCTGAACTTGGCGTTCAATTGGTACCAATGACCCAAATCGCCGAGTCGGTCATAGAGAGAGTGAGCGGTTCGCGTACTATTGTGGAAAAAACTTTAATTAGCGCAACGACTATTTCAAATCTAGATGTGGATGTGCAAGAATTAGTTTATGCAAACCCAACGATTATTACGCCACTCGCCCGTGAGCACGCAAAAAAAAGAGGTATTGAACTGATACCCAAAAACTAAGAATTGGTAAAACCATTTAGTTTTTCCAATATAGTAAGAAGCCCATTGATTCTTAAAGGGTGGACCGTGATCAGGGTATCCGAACTATTGAATAGCGTTGATTAATCCTTGACAATTCTTGAAGAAAATTGTATCATTTCTGTGACAATTTGATTAAGGGAGTTTACCTTTGATACTCACGCGTCACCGCGCTCGGTAGGTAAAAGCCTATTGGCAATGCCAAATGAAGGACACGAACATAGGAGGATTCTCATGAAGACCCGTATTTCTATTTTAAGTGCAGTATGCCTCATCAGTTGCTTTGCAATTGCCGGGGTGTTAACCCCTGCTGCTGCGGATTATGATTACTACGCGGACCGATTGAGTCGAGAGCACCGTGTTGCGAACGATGTCGATGAATGGATAGAACGTGGGAACGCAACTATAACCGCCAGTCCGCGTTTTGAAGACGGTGTTCGACTCACCGCTTGGGCAAATGCTGCCGAGGACGCAAATAACTACGAATTCGCGATTGCCAGCGCGGTATATCTTTTTGAAATTCCAACAGGGGCACAGTCCATTGAAATTTTGGTGAGGTATCAAGGGGAACCCCATCGCCTGGAGATTGAAGACTACGAAGAACCCATCGCGGGACGTGTTTGGATTCGTAATACCCAGCGCGAGGCGACTCGTCGAGGTTACCACGACGAGAACGCTAAAGAGACACGCTACGGTGACACCTTTGTCCTGCGAGCGAAAAATCGTTCTGAGCTCATTAAGATTCCCGCAGTGGGTCATGTCAAAAATGGATGGATGGAACTCCATATAGTCGCGGAAGGTGGCGAACAGATTGATGTAGAACATCTTGAGGTATCCACCTATCGGAGACAACCGAAGGTTAAAGTGATTCAGCGGTATACCCCGACTTATCGTTGGCGTCCGTGGCATAACTACACCTATCTCTATTTTTACGATGGTCCGATCCATTACGCGACAGACTACGACTCCTATCTCCGGTGGAGTTACCCTATTTACGATCACCACTATCTCTCAATTCGCTCGTATTATGGCGGATACCTTGGACGTTATCGTAGGTATTATTCAGGTGCCTACTATCGCGGCTATTCGCCGTATTATGGTCATTACCACGGTCGCTATCGTGGCACATCGAAGGTCTACCAGCGACGAACGCTTTTGAATCGGTGGAGTGGTCAGCATGAAACAGCGCGGCGACAATATAGCCGTAGTCGATTGGCTGCAAACAGTCGCCAAGGAGAACGCACAGCGGTTAGGAAAAACATCCGGACGACGCTTGACAACCACCGAAAGCAGACACCAGCAACAACGGAACGGATTGCACGCCAGTCAATTATTTTGGAGAAACAGCGCTCACTTGCTTCCGCATCAACACTCCAACGGAGTAGTAATGTAAGACGGAGCACATACGCCGGAAGTACGCTTAGCAAGCAGCGACGTTACTCGGGTTCAACAGCACAGAACGCAAGCAGTTATAGAAGTTCTATACAGACGCGGCGGACTACGCCACTTTATAGACGCTCGACCCCTTCTTCGACCCGGTCATATTCATCCGGTACAAGTAATGGCTCGCGTTCAAAGTATAGGAGTTCGACCTCAAGTTCGAGTTCGACGCGCTCGCGTTCAAGCATCAGTCGTTCAACTGAGAGGTCTCGCATCAGTCGTTCGAGTTCAACCTCAAGTTCAAGTTCGACACGCTCGCGTTCAAGCATAAGCCGTTCCTCTTCTTCTACAAAGTCTCGGTCGCGCCCGACGACCTCAAGTTCGAGTTCATCGCGTAGTAGCTCAAGCAGCAGTGACGACGATGATAATCGGAGTCGAACAACGGAACGGACGAAACGGAGACGTTAGTAGATATTATATTAGGAGTAGTATAGGCTTTACGCGCTTCTTGAGTATGTAAAGCCTTTATGTTCAGATGCGATTTCCGCTAATTTTATCACTACTGTTGTTTAACCTCCATGCCAGTTTCGCGCAGGAGGCTAAAAACGGTGCAGATACCGAGCAGCAAGCACCTGAAGTGGCAGAAGAGGATAAACTCGTTTCGCCGATTGGGGCTATGGTGCGTTCTGCCGTTTTCCCGGGATGGGGGCAATTTTATAGCCGTGGTTATATCCGTGGTAGCCTTACTGTTCTGGGAATAGGGGGTTCTGTTGTTGGTGCCTTGTTGGCACAGCAATCCTTTAAGGATCGTTACAATGCCTACGCGACGTACGCAAGCTTATATCCTAACGATGATAAAGGCGTGTTAGAACAGTACGAATATGCGAATCAGCGCTACAAACTCAGGACGTTTTTTATGTACACTGGCATCGGTATCTGGGTTTACAGCCTGATCGATTCTTATGTTGGTGCAAATTTCTACAACGCCACTACATTAATTGAGTCTATTGAACAGGATGCAAAGGATATTGAAAAATTGGGGATTGAGGTTGGAGCAACCCCATCACGTCTTTATTTGGGTATTGTTAAAACCTTTTAATATAAGGAGGGTACTTATTATGTTCAGAGCTTTTGCCAAAGTCACCGGCGTACTCATCTTACTCATAGGTTTTATGGGGTGTGGGGACGCTGATAAGGTCGGTCAGGTTCCGCCTGAAGAAATGCTTCAAATTAATAAAATCTTAGACCAATGGCGGCAAGGTTATGAGACGGAAGATGTCAATTCTTATATTGGCACGTTCTGGGAAGACGGTTTCCTTTATGTCTCCGATATGGGAACAGACGGGGATAAAACGGACGATCTGGAATTTGACGACATTCGACAGGAACGGGATGCCGCGACTCGGGTCTTTGAGAAGTTTCAGGATATTGAGATAGAACTCTCTGTACCACCAGAGATCGCTATGAATGAGGATGGCAATCAGGCGGAAGTGCGGAATCACTATAGAATCCAACTCTTTATATCCGATGGACACTCGCTTGAGGGTGGATTTAGTGGTGTGTACGCCGAAGGTGACAACCTCTTTATCTTTGAAAAAAGAAACAATGAATGGCGTATAGTTGAATGGCATGACGAAGCCTTTAACGAAGAAGAAATTCGTATCGCTAACAATCTATAGGTTTGAGAAAAGGAGGGGCAATTTCCAGTCCAAGAATTGGGCGGGAATACCGCACGTTCATGCCGCAACAGGAGGAACAGCTCCGCGATTATCTTCAACTTATCCGAAAGCATGATTTTACGCTCTGCCTAAGTGTTTTATTGGTATTAGGAACCGCCCTGGCTATTTCACTCCGCTTACCTAAAACGTATGCCGCCTCCACTTTAATGTTACTCGTCCAACCGAATACAACCTCTGCCCTTCCTTCAACAAACCTGTTTCAAAGCGTACTCTCTGGTGGTGTTGACCGACGGGAAATGGAGACAATCAGTGCTCGATTTTCCACAGAATCAATGCTAAAAACAGCACTCGAAAACCTTGAAGAGAGTGGCAACGCTGAGGCGGTTTCTCTCCTCCCATCGGTAGGCAAACTCAAACGAATGCTGAAGGCTCAGCTGAACCCGGATTCCGACTATATCCATCTTTCGATCACTTTGACCGAGGCGGAGGGCGGGGAACGCAATGCGGCTCTTCTTGTTAACCAACTCGTCGAGGTTATGAAAACGCTGAGGCACGGGGATGAAGAAACAAAACTCAAAAGGCGGATGGAATTTCTCGAAGATAAACGACGAGAAATCCAAACCGAAATAGAGAAAGATTTAGACGCACTTCTCTTCTTTGCTCGCCAAAAGGGCAGTCCAGAAACTTGGATCCCAACTCTTACCAATCTGTTTGAACGTTATACCAGTATTCAGGAAAGGCTTGAAACGAACCAGCAGCAGCTCTATGCGACGCGCGTCCACATTGCCTACCTACAGGAACAATTAAAACTCCTACCAGAGCAGACGAAAATATCAGAAACTACCTCCTACGATCCGGTTTGGCTTTTTCAACAGGAAAAACTCTTCAATCTCGAATCGCAGCGTGCTGCGGATGTGGAAAAAGTGGGCAAAACCGCCTCAGAATTGAAGGGGCTCGACTCACAAATTGCTGAAATCCGCAAAAAAAACGCCCGAACCTCCCCTACGGCTACTACCGTTACTTCCGGCACCTCTGCCCATTATACCTATATAAAGAATCAGTTACTGACGTATGTTCCGAACCTCAGGCGTTATGAAAACGCTACAGAACGTCTTAAGCAGGAACTTCGCACGTTGGAAACTGAATTGACGCAAACACTAGAACAGATCCCAGAAAACCAGATAATTCTTACGCAGATGGTCGCCAAGCTTCAGAAAACCAATGAACTTGCTGAAGAGATTGCGAAACGCTCCCTTGAAGCTGAAATATTATATGCTGAATCCAAGTTAAACACCACTCGCAACCAGATAGGTGGTATTGAAATTATTGACCGTGCGATACCAAGAAAAATCCCCGTTAGTCCGCAACTGAGGCTTGTCTTGGTCATCGCGGGAATTGCTGGTTTGTCCTTCGGTGCTACAACTGCCTTGCTTATCGAATATTTCAATAGGAATCTTGAAAATTTAAAAAACGCAACGTCCTAATTTCAAAATTTTATAGCCAATTTTCAGGTTTAGCAGTCTATATTGATGGTATCATGAAAAAAAAATGTCAATTTTTCTTAAAATGTAGTATAATTAACGTGAGTTTGATAATTAAACATGGGTTGGAAAATGAAATACAAATATGGATGTAGGTTGGG
>JAAXHD010000237.1:0-225 GCA_012271015.1 Candidatus Poribacteria bacterium
CGCATGAAATGTACTTTCCAAAGGATTTCTCGCTTCCAGCGTTTCTGGATAACCATGATATGACGCGCATTCTCTATTTGGCGAAAGAGGATAAAGCGAAAGTCAAATTGGCAGCATTAGTGTTGTTCACGCTCTCAGCACCACCCGTGATTTACAATGGAACTGAGGTAGGAGTTTCACAAAGAAACCCACTTGGACGTTTCGAGGAGGCGCGATTGCCAATGC
>JAAXHD010000237.1:348-2325 GCA_012271015.1 Candidatus Poribacteria bacterium
TCTCAAACAATTAATGTTCCGATTTCGTCGTTTCAAACGCCTGCAAAAGATCTCCTCAATGAAAACCCGGTGACAGTATCCGGGGATTCGGTAAGCATTGCACTCCCAGCACAAAGTGGTGCGTTTATCGCCTAAGATGTAGCGTAGAAAAGAAAAAGGGGACCAACAACTAAAAAGTGCTGTTCTTGGTCCCCTTCTTATAGGTGTTATGAGATGTGACTATTGGGTGCCACCGTTACCATTTCCGTTGCCATTACCAGCGTCTGTAGTAGCATCACCGCCATTGGCAGCAGCACCGTTCGTATCGCCGTTAGCAGCACCACCATTGGTAGCAGCATCTGTACCGTTGCCAGCATCGGCCTCGGGCATTTCAGGTGTTTCGGGTGTTTCAGGCATCTCCGGCATTTCAAGTGTTTCATCCATGGAGAGTGAAACGAAGACACTGTCATTAGCGGCTTTAGCGTGGCAGCCGTGGCAACCGTTGCCTTCATGCCCTGGAACCTGAGACCCTGCCTTCAGTTCGAGCATGCCATCTACAAGAAAATATTTGGCATACATCCACCCATTATGGCCCGCATACATCGGATCGGGACTTTTTACCATTACAGCGACTTTATCGACAGCTGTTTCGGTCTCATCCATAATTGCCTTGACGATTATGGTCCCAGCGGGATATGTTGCTGCTTCTGCCTTGTTCGCCATAGCACCGATATCGTTGATGTAAACGGTGCGTGAGGTAAAGACATCGCTGCCTGGGTTGTGGGCTGCTCCGGTTGCCGCGGCATCTCCCGCTGCAGCAGCTTCTGCTACCGTCATCGTCGGTGCAGGAAGCGCAACATGTGCCCACGACATGTACACTGATGGGTCGATCATCTTCATCATATCCATCATCATGTCGCCGGTAGCCATCGTACCGTCGGGAGTCTCGGTAGCCGTCAGGTCATCAGCGACAGGCTCCAACATTTTCTGTGCTCTTTCACAGGATACGAAGGCGACAGAAGCAATTAAGATAGCAATCAAGGCTATCTGAACCTTTAACATTATTAAAACTCCTTATTCTATTTAAAGTAGAGATCAGCGAAGAATTGCGAACTTTTAAGCGATAAAGCCCAACCACTTTGTTGTGGCACTCTTCGAGATCACATACTACACAACTTCGCTTTAAATGATATAATATTTCGCTTTAATTTTCACGAAAAATGTAGCGTAGGGAGGTGCTATGTGGAACATTGCGTAAAAAAAAAGAAACCAGCAA
The DNA here is from genome assembly GCA_012271015.1 of Candidatus Poribacteria bacterium. GTDB lineage: Bacteria > Poribacteria > WGA-4E > WGA-4E > WGA-3G > WGA-3G. Next base: position 1,604 of record JAAXHD010000237.1, read on the forward strand.
CCATAGAATGAGGTTACCGGTTCCCTTTTTTACAGATGCGGTGAAATGGAACTATTAGGCATCATCATCCATGTCCTCTTCCATATCATCTTCCATCATGTCGTCATCCATCATGTCGTCATCCATCATGTCGTCCATCATGGTATCGTCCATCATGCCGTCATCCATCATGTCATCTTCCATCATGGTATCGTCCATCATTTCCGAATCACTGCCGTCCATCATGTCATCCGTAACGGGTGTCATGATCTGCTGAGCTCTTTCACAGGATACAAAGGCAAAACAAGCGACCAGGACAGCAATTAAAAGAATCTGAAATTTTAACATTGTAAGTGCTCCTTATACTGTATACTTCCTTATTCTACTAAAGTAAATAGTTATGGAAAAATCACAAATCTCATAGTCCACCTTCAAAACAATAAAGTTTATTCGGGTTAGATGTGACTTTCCAAATCCATATACCATACAATTTGGGTAAATTATACTATTTTTCGCTTTAATTTTCAAGAAAAAAATGCGGAGGAGTCGTTATTTGGGCTTACTTCTACGGATCAGTTTTCAGAATTTCTGAACGAATTCTCAGGATATAGGGGTGTTTCGGGGCTTGACCGAAAGCAGTTTCAATTTCACGGTGTGCATCGGGGATACGGTTGAGACGGTAATAGACGAAAGCAAGCGTAGCACGATGCATTGGTTGATCGTCGCTTTTAAGTGCCGTCTCG
>JAAXHD010000237.1:2375-3206 GCA_012271015.1 Candidatus Poribacteria bacterium
ATCTGGCGCGAGTTGGATGGCTCGACGAAAATCAGCTTCTGCCATGCTGGATTCATTCTGTTTTTGGTAAATTTTTCCTCGCCACAAGTATCCAGGTGCCCATGTCGGTTCATGTTGTATCCCCATCGTAAGGGCATGCACGGCGGCTTGTAAGTCCCTCGCTCTCTCGTACAAGTTTGCGAGTTGAACGTAGGCGTCCATAAAATCCGGTTCGTGTTGGATAAGTGCGAGATGGTGTGAAATCGCTGCCGTTTGGTTGCCGAGTTTGGCTTCTATCATGCCGAGATGCAGGAGTGCTTGGCGTGAATTAGGCTCTATCGTGAGCACACGTTGATACGACTGTTTTGCGTCTGCGAATTCGCCGAGTTTCATCTGAAGGTAGGCATAGTCTTTCAATGCGATAGTAAAGGTTTCATCCACTTCAATGGCTTTTTGAAGAGGTGTTAAGGCATGTCGCGGCTGTCCATTTTCAATGAACCAATGTGCTTGACGGCGGTAGCGTTCTGCCAGTGTTCGGCGATAGCGCGCTTCGGCGGATTCGGCTTCTGCATTGTTTCCAATATTACGGAGTACATCCGCAAGTGATTTGTAAAAGATAGGTTCGTCTGGGGCATGTCGGATGGCACGTTCATAAAACCGTTGGGCGATGGCGAATTGTCCGCGTCTTGCGCCAACTTCACCACGTCCGAAGGCAGCACTCGCAAGCCTCTCGTCTTGCGTGAGTGCTTCTCGGAAAACGGCATCGGCTTCGTCGATACGGTTGAGTTTGAGAAGGACGTGTCCGAGGTTGTTGTAGGCAGCGGTTGTGTCTGGATGTAGTTGTACGGCGAC
>JAAXHD010000237.1:3282-5853 GCA_012271015.1 Candidatus Poribacteria bacterium
CCCTCACCGATATAGACAATCGGGAATTCTGGTGCCTGTTTGACGAGGGCTTGATATAAACGGAGTGCCTCGTGCCATTCCTCCGTTTGAAACGCATGCTGGGCATCTTTCAACCGCTTCTGGAACGCTTTAGGGTAGTCCACTATATCGTCTCCAGATGCCGACACAGCGAGCATAAACAGGAGCGGGACGATGACAAAATGTCCCCATCCCGCCATGGTTTTTCTGCCTGTCGTACGTCTTCGGTGCTGATTATACCGCATCCATTTATTTCGCCTCATTTTTCTCTTGTGCAAGTTCGTCATCCAGAATATCCCAGGTTTCTTCTTTTTTCTGTTGGGTTAACCACGCTTCAAATTGTTCATTTGCCAGTTCCTGCCGAATCCGCTCTGTGATCGCTTCACTGACTTCTTCGTACGTTTTTAGATATGCTGAATTGTTTCGGATGCGTTCGACGATCTGGTATCCCTCCGTAACGCGAAGCGGTGTGCTCCGCTCAGAAACTTGTAATTCAGTTACAATCGCCCCCAAAGGTGTGTCTATTGCAAGCGTTAAAACCTCAAACTTAAGTTCCAACTGTGTTTCAGAAGCTTCATAGACCGCCTGAAATGTTGCACCCTGTTGTAAACGTTCATTCAGTTTTGGTACCAGCTCCTCGACCGCTTGTTTTTCCCTCTCGGATCCATTCTTTGGCATAACGATAAGTAATGATTTAAAGGTGGCTGTGGGTGGCACAATAAACTCGGCACTATTGGCATCGTAATATGACTTGGCTAACCTCGCGACCTCTTCGCTGTTGACGGCGTTGAAAAATATACGGCGGAAGAATTCATCGTAGATTAGCTGATCGTAGACCCATGCTTCTATTGCCTCTTTTTCCAATTGGGCCTGCTCCAAAACGCTGTGAAACACTATATCCGAAGCATATTTGGCAGAAATTTCTGCTATCTTTGCGGTTACCTGCGAATCACGTTCAGTTACGACAACGCCAAGTCGTTCAGCTTCTTGTAGAGCAAATTTGCGATTGATAATAGTATTGAGTGCCGAGCGTTTTTCAGCAAGGGTTGAGGGCGTGTCGGTACGTATCCTAAGCACTGTGGCGATACGAAGTTCATCTTCGAGTTCGCTGCGTGTGATAGCATCCTCGTTGACGACCGCGATGATTGAATCAATGAGTGTTTGGGTGTATACGTTACCACCGATACAGAATAGGATCAGAAAGGTGATGTAGCGAATCATACTATCGCGGATTCCTCGGCGTTAGCCACTCCTCTTCAATGTGCAAACCGAGTCCGGGCCCGTCATTTGGAGAGATGTAGCTATCCGTTGGGAACGACTCACCTTCAAAACGTTTCGTCTCCTCTAAAGGTACACCAGGCGGGGTGCCGAGGTAGTATTCTACCCAAGGTGTGTTCGGCATAGCGGCGGAAAGATGGAGTCCGGATTGCCGAAGCCCGCCACCGTGGAAGATGACGGTGAGTCCAGCAGCATCTGCGAGATGACAGATTTTAACGCATTCGGTTATCCCACCTACCCAAAAGGTATCGGGTTGTAGAATATCCAAGCACCGTTTTTCGATAATCTGCTGGAATGGGAAACGGGTGTAATGATGTTCGCCGCTTGCTAAGCTCACCCAATCAACAGCCTCTTTGACTTTCACTAAGCCTTCAATGTCTTCTGGGATGAGGAACTCCTCAATCCACTTGAGGCGATACGGACGGAGGCGGTGTGCCAAACGGATCGTGTAATCGACATCGAAAGCCATGTAGCAATCGAGCATGATTTCAACGTCGTCGCCGACCGTTTCTCTCGTCTTTGCCACCAGTTTTTCGTTCTCTTTCAAGCCCCATTCGCCGTCTACCGGTCCGTAGGGACACGCCAATTTCACGGCTTTGAATCCGAGTTCTAACTGCCAATCGGTGTCGTTACCTGTGGCGTAAGCGAACATCTTTTCACGTAGCGGTCCACCGAGCAGTTCATAGACGGGTTGGTTCTTAATTTTTCCGTTCAGATCCCACAAAGCGATGTCGACACCACTCATCGCGCAACTCGTTAAGCCTTGAGAACCGTAAGGTTTGGACATACGGAACATCATATCCCAAATCTTTTCGACGGCAAAGCAATTTTCACCGATCAGCATCGGTGCGAAGTGTTCATCAATAATCGCTGCGACGGGTGTGCCGAAAGATGTCTCCCCTATACCCCATGTGCCGTCTTCGGCGGTGACTTTGACGTAGACCTGACCCCACGTCTTCGGCATCCAACTGGAACGGTGGCGTTTGTATTGCGGATAGCGCGACATCGGGTTCGCAACTTCAGCGTGAACGTTCCACGACTCACGGCGGGGTTCCGTGCGTTTGATGTCGCGTTGTGGTACGTTGATTCGGACTGTCTGTATGTCTTTGATTTTCATCGTTTGGCTCCGTTCAAGGTTTGTCGCATGATACCACAATCCGGTGTTTAATTCAAGGGAAGATCACTCGTTCAGTACTATCACACCACAGCCAATTCTGGCACCGCCTCCTGGCAGGATTGGCGGTATATTCATCTGCGCGTTGGGATGGGAATGTG
>JAAXHD010000072.1 GCA_012271015.1 Candidatus Poribacteria bacterium
GCTTCCGCACCGAGATCTAATCCTGCCGGGTAGGTCCCGGGCCACGCGCCAGCGACGACCGTCCCTAAATACATCACGCCACGGATAGCCGCTTGTAGTGCCGAATGATGACCGCTATATTCAATGCAAACATCGGCACCACGCTTGTTGGTGGCTTTTTTAATTTCCAAACCGGCATCATCTATCGTTGGATCAATGACCATATCCGCACCACAGTCGAGGGCAACATTGCGGCGTAACTCCAGTGGATCGACCCCAATCACGGGATAGGCACCCGCCAGCTTGGCGAGCTGCAGTGCCATCAATCCGATGCCACCCATGCCAAAGACTGCCACGGCATCCCCAATGCGGATATGACCATCGCGCACCGCGCCCAAGGCGAAATCTGTCGGATCCAGACAGACGGCTGCCTGCCACGGTACGCCCTCAGGGAGTTTCCGGACACCTGCTGCGTCCCAAACATGTTCCTCGCGGAAGGAACTGTGCCGAAAAACTCGCTCTCCGACCTCAATGTCGGTAACGTCCGAGCCAATTTCAGTTACCTCGCCGACACACATGTTCCCAAGTCCTGAAGGATAGCTCACCATCCCACCGGAACCGTCTGCTCGAAAGATTTTATATTCGCCATCGTAGCCACCGCGTGGACCCGCATACCCCTTATATGATGCCATCTCTGAACCGTGTTTAGCGGCTCCAAACTGGCTCTTGACCCGAATTTCATTCGCTTGCAACGGTTGGCTCTCATACTCTCGGAAAGCGACCTGCTCTTGTGCCGGTGCAATGAGTTCTCTTAGCATATTGGTTAACTTCCTTCCTGCGTTGTTTGCTGTTTTATAGGACAGTTTACAATTACGTAACACCTTTCTCTCAAGGGAGAGGAGTTCGTAGTAGGGCGATTCATCGCCCGTCTTTGCAAAATGTACTCACATATTTTTTATCCACTATAAAGTCACGTGAACGTGCAGTAATTTCTTACTTGTGGGGGTAATGTTCAATTTTAATCAGCAATATCGGTGTATTGCTGACCTAAACGTCCGTTCCAGTGATACGTTAGACCCGCGGTGTGAGTAAGCAGGTTCCAAATTGTAATTTGCTCTGTTGCGGGGACAGGTTCAGCCGAATCTTCGGCATCTTCCGGTGGCAGCACGAGCATTTCCTTGAACGCTGGAATGAACTTCGAGACCGGCTCATGCAACCGAAAGTGCCCTCTTCATAGAGCATCATTACAGCGACACTCGTGATCGGCTTCGTCATTGACGCGATACGGAAAATTGTGTCGGGTGTCATCGGTTTTCCTGCTTCGACATCCATCATACCGTGATACCACCCAACGCCTAAAGGCGTGGGAAACCTCGGTTTCATAGCAACTGCGTTCGGACCAAAGGTTTGAACGTCTCACTGTCGCTCCACCCGCAGGCTCTTATTCCGTCTCCGCCGCACTCACGAAGGTGCGATCGAACGGCTTTCTCGCGCATTGTTACGCGGGTACCCCAGCCTGCAATATGTTTTTCGCAGCGTTTA
>JAAXHD010000235.1 GCA_012271015.1 Candidatus Poribacteria bacterium
CCGAAACTCATACCGCCGCACTCCAGATTTGGGCAGGAGATATTGAGTTCTACACCAGCGACACCATCTGCTGTATTTAGCTTCTCAACGACCGTCAAGTATTCTTCAACGGTTTTGCCGCAGACGTTAACGATCACCGGTACATCAAAATCGCGCAGGTAGGGTAGCTTCTGTGATATAAAGCTGTCTACACCGACATTTTGCAACCCAATCGCATTGAGCATACCAGAAGGCGTTTCCATGATGCGCTGCATCGGATTGCCGGGCCACGGCACACTCGTAACACCTTTGACGACCACTGCACCGAGTCGGTTCAGATCCACAAAATCGACGTATTCACTACCGTAGCCGAAGGTGCCGGATGCCGTCATGACGGGGTTTCGCATCTGGATTCCGCCGATATTCACGCTGAGTGATAAATCTGTTGTGTCCATCGTAAGTAATGATAGCAGGTTTAGATAGAAATTGCAAGACTGCATTTCTGTTTCGTTTCATAGATAGAGTTTCGACAGCAGTTATTCTTTCTTTACCGATCAGGAGGTATCACCAGCTCAGATAGACGACGCGAAAATCGAAAATCAGTCCCAAAATGCTAATAATAGAAGCAACGATTACATCTCCGATAACCAGACCGATGAAAAACGGAATAGAACGTCTATATAAGCGAACACCGCCCGTTGAAAGTAAAATCCGTTTAATAATCCAACTGATGAGGAGTGGAAACCAGAGTCCAGTAAACGTCCACCAACTTGAAACGACATACCCGACGGGGTGTAGGGGCCACTGAACGAATCGCCATCGCAAGAGTAAAAGGCTGACGGCGAAAGCAAATCCACCCGTGGTATAGAGCATACCGCTGATACTTGTTTCGCTGGGGTTATAGAGCCATCCCGCGAGCCTGTTGAACGCAGCGCGGGCATACCATGAACGTGCTTGTTCTAAGCCGACTTGGTAGGAGAGGTGTAGATGCCCCCAAGCGGCAGAGAGTGCGCCCACAAAAATGGCGATCGCTAATACCCATAGCAGTTGGGTCGGATTGAAACGGGTTTGATGTGCGAGTTTCAAGCCTTCCAGTTGATGAGGCATCGGATGCGCGCGGTAAGAGAGGTGGTTCAACCAGAAAAAGAGCGACATCACCGAGAGATTCCGGTTCCCGATGCGACGTGTACCGAGTGCATCTGTCAGGAGTAAATCTGGACCGGCGTTGTAAAGGTCGTGCGCGGGCGGTCCCAACTCGGCGCGGATGCGGGTAATTGTTATCGACATCGCGAAATAGAGGACGAAAAATAGACCGGCAAACCAGAGCGACATCCCTGCCTTGAGGCAGAACCCGATAATTAAGATAAATCCGACGAGTACCCCGATTCCCGCTGTTCTGTAGCGTAATGCTTCACCTTCATCGTTCTTCGTAGGGGCAGGGTTTCCCTGTCCGTCCGGACGAGGGGATTTTGTCTTTAAATAGACAAAATCCGTTCCTTGTATTACATTCCTCGTCCCTACGAAAATCGTCTGTAGCACTACCTTAACGTGTGCGCGTCCCATCCACAAGGTCCAGAGGAATAGTGCCATCCATACACCCCGAATTTGTGCCATCTCTCGCGGGAATCCGATCGCCCCGCGCCAACCGAACATCTCACCGACGATCCGTTGGAAGTGCCAAAACAGATGAAAGAACCAGCAGGAGAACCCTAAATCCAGCGGAATCAGGAAACCTACGCCAATCGCAAACGGGAAGAAACTGATACGGAAACCCGGATTGTTCATCGCGCTCCATGGTTTATCGGGAAGTCGGAATCCACGATACAGCGGAATTGTAGGGAAAACGGGATCAATTTGGTGTAAACTATAGAGTAGGTTCAGGACAGCCGCGATGCATAAGCCGACAACCATCATCCGTTTATTAAAAAATAGATGAGATGTCGTTCGCACGGAGTTTCCTACATTTGAAGCGGCGCGTGTGATTTCGTAAGGAAGTTGTGCGATCGGATAGGTGAGTCGTTCATGTTCCTGCCACTGCTTGCGCAGAAGCACGTTGAGACAGAGCATTGTCACCCCGATGACGAGACAGAAGCCCACCCAGATCAGTGTTGGCAACAGCCATGCCTCTATGTTTGTCTGAAGATAGAATGTAGATTCGCCTTTGTAGAAGCCTTGTAGTACTTCTTGTTTTCCGACGACAAGCCATTCGGGGAGATGCTGATGAAAAAGTTGTGCCCATTCGTTTTCGGTTGTTGCGTACCAAAAACCGTTACCCATCAACGGCACCAAGACTTGTAGCATATCACGACCTGCGAAAACGGAGGCTTGGCACAACATCGCATAGATGGTTAACAACTCGCTCTGTGTAAACGCCAATGTTGGACGTAAACGACGCAGGACCGCGCTAAACCCGATAAGGACAAGCAACGTAAATAGGACATTAAACAGTAATGCTAAACTCGTAGGTCGGTTGGAATCCCAGATATAACTGAGATGTAGAACCCAGTAGCTATTAAAGGGGATGAGAAGGATACCGATCAGCGTTGCGCGTAGCGTGATAGGACTTTTTAATTTTTTAACGATTGAATCCGGGCTGCTGCGTCTGTTGTCCTTGCAGTATTCCAATTGTGAAGAAACCTCTCATAACCTAAAGCAGATGAAGGAGATAACCAGAGATGGTGATGGCGATTATATTTAGTCTCGTTGTTGTAATTATGATATGTGGTGGTGTGTTGATCGCACGGATGGCAACGGTTGCCAAATCCAAAAAGTCGTGGATGTGGGGGGCTTTCATTCTCATCGTGCTTATTTGTGTTCCACTTTTTCTGTTAGGTCTCGGTGTATGGTTTCTTTTTTTTGGTGGTATGTCATCGGTGCGTTTTAGTCCGTTCGGTTAATATGGATTTCCTAAATCGATGTGCACATCGACCCTCAATGTCCCTATAAATTAGAGATTTCCTCGGTATTTTCTTCGGTGGATGTTTGTTGAGCAGTCGAGGTTTTGCCGGAGAGGTAGAGGAACCATAAAGTGAGTCCAATTGCGATGAGAATCCATAGGACACCCCAAACCTCAGTCGGAATACCTGTTATCTCCGAGAGCATTCGAGCATCCGAGCGGAGGTTGGATCTGTCCAAAACATCGCTTTTAATGTCGAGAATCGCGTAGAGACAACTCGTCACGCCGATAATACGGAGAATCCAATCATTGACTGCCTCTGGGAGATAGAAACCAATAGCGACCAGGGCAACGCCAAAGCCGATGCCGAACAGATAAGTGAATGTGCTCTCGCCAAAGCCGATGGAGATAGCCACCATACCGATGCCGATAAGGATGCTAATCGCTTTATCGAAACGGGTTCTCGCTGCCAAGAGTAGGATGAGTCCACCCCAAAGTAGGCTTCCCAGATAACCCGCGGTCAACGTCAAAAATCGAGAGCCTCCTTGGGTCAGGGCGTGTCCTCCCTGCTGGGGGTTGATCTGAATCTCTACGATACGGCCGCCAGTTGCGATCGCCGCAAGCCCGTGGCTCACCTCATGCATAAAGACGACAAAGATTTTGAGTGGGTATACAAATAACGTGTTCCATAAAAATCCGATGCCTATAAAAATCAGGAGTAGCGCGATATAGCGTTTAAAAATCGACAGCATCTTTTAATTTTTCCTTGTGGTTAAATGGTGTGGGTTTGGACTGTAACGTGCCTTTCTCAAGGTCCGCCCTCCATTACATTATAGGCTTGTGGTTCGATTTTATAGTAAAACCGAAAAATAAATAGACATTCGCCCCTCCCCTGGTAGGCGAGGTTTCTAACCTCGCCGGTGCGGAGTGTCTAATTAATTCTAAACTTTACTATAAGAAGGAAATTACTTGCTTTTTGCGATGAAATTTGATACAGTATACCATAAGATGTTCAGAATATACAATCCTAAAAGTCGGGCGCACGCTTCCAAAGCGCGCCTATAGAACTAAATGAATACGTTCGGTCATCTTTTTCGGATTACGACCTGGGGCGAATCACATGGTGGGGCTGTTGGCGTTGTCGTTGACGGGTGTCCACCGCAAATCGACCTGGATATATCCACAATACAATTTGAACTGGATCGACGGAGACCGGGGCAGAGCCACCTCACGACACCGCGTCAGGAGAGCGATACCGTTGAAATACTTTCCGGGGTCTTTGAGGGCAAGACGCTTGGGACACCTATCTCCATGCTGGTGTGGAATAAAGACGCGCGTCCGTCAGCCTACGATCACCTGAAAGACCTTTACAGACCTTCACATGCCGATTTTACGTACCAGCAGAAATACGGTATCCGAAACTGGCAAGGTGGCGGTAGAGCGAGCGCACGGGAAACCATCGGACGCGTCGCGGCAGGGGCAATCGCCAAGCAAATCTTGCGCGAAGTGTCCGGAACCGAGACACTTGCTTACGTCAAGCAGATTCATACATTGGAAGCCGAAGTGGATGCAGACATGGTGACGCTTGAAGAGATAGAAGCGAGTCCTGTACGGTGCCCGGATCCGATTGTTGGTCCAAAAATGGTAGAACGCATTGATCAGGCACGGCGCGAGCAAGACTCCCTTGGTGGTGTCATCGAATCAGTTGCTCGTAATGTCCCTGTGGGGCTCGGGGAACCGGTATTTGACAAACTCAAAGCGGATTTGGCGAAAGCAATGATGTCTCTTCCCGCAACGATGGGATTCCAGATCGGCTCTGGCTTTGAGGGAACTGCAATGACCGGCTCCGAACACAACGACCCTTTTTATGTAGAAAAAAGCGAGACCGACCGAATTCGGACCCGCACGAACAATTCCGGCGGCACACAGGGTGGTATTTCAAACGGCGAAAATATTCTGTTCCAAGTCGCTTTCAAGCCGACGGCGACAATCGGTAAACCGCAACAGACTGTTGATATGCAGGGGAATGAGGTGACGTTAGAGGCAAGCGGACGACACGATCCCTGTGTTTTAGTACGAGCACCTGCTATTGTTGAAGCAATGGCGGCCCTCGTCCTCACGGATCATCTGCTCCGCCAGCGCGCAAAATCTTAATAGCCGCAGGTTTCCATTCAAGGTTCCGAAATTCTCCAATAGTTATTAGCAAATCTTTCATAACCCAGCGGAGTGAACTTAATCAGAAACCGGGGTCCCCACCCGTTACTGGGAAGGGGCAAGTAATGAAATGGGGCAGTGCCCAGATTCCCGTAATTAAAAAAATGGCTACAGAACCAGCAATTAAAGGAATATCGCCTGATGAAACGTTGGAAGCTTGTGCTCGGCAGATAATCGTGAGCTATTTTCACGAGATGATGTCTTACAAAGAGGGCGCTAAAGAGGGGACTGATATCGAGTTTGTCCACGAGATGCGAGTCACCTCGCGTCGCTTAAGAGCCGCAATGGACAATTTTGCCGACTGTTTTCCGAAAAAGCCGTTCAAGAAACATTACAAAAAGATAAGAGCGATAACCCGAACGATGGGAGCCGTGCGGGATCTGGATGTCCTCATCGTTCGTTTTCAGAACGAATTAACAAATCTGACCGAAGTGGAGCAGGCTGACATTCTCGGATTGATTGGGCATCTACAATGGGAACACAAGAAAGCACGAAAACCGATGCTGACACTCTTTGAGGAGTTAGAAAAAACCAATTTTGAAACCGAGTTTTTAGAGTTCTTTAGGGGATAGGTTTCTAACGTCGCTTACCTACAAAAATGTGGCGCATAATGTAACGGAGAGCGGTTTCTTGATGAGCCATAAGTAGTAGCCTGCAACAATACGCAGAAATANNCCCTATCAAAAACCCCAAGCAAAAACACGCAGGCGGATCTACGGAAAGGCACTTTAAATACGAAACCGATTTAATTGCTCCACAAGGAAAATTAAAAGATGGCGAAAGCGCACAAAATTGCTGGTCTTAAGCCACTGCGGAGTTATCACGAGAATGCACGTATCATTCTCTCACAAAGGCTTGAGGAGGTCTACACGTGGGAGCCGTTCATTCGAGATGAGACCAGACGCGAGGAACTTCACAATATGCGGATTTCCATTAAACGCCTCCGGTATACGATGGAACTTTTTCGTGTGGCTTACCAAAATAGGGGTCAGCAGTCAGCAGTCAGCATTTACACTGAATTTCTCGCGATGATCGTTGATTTACAAGAGATACTCGGCGATATTCATGACGCAGATGTCGTCTTAGCGGTTTTAACGGATTATGCCTCTCAATTGGGGAATCAAGAAAGACAAATTGCTGTGCTTCCGGGTATTGTTAGGCTCATCGCTCGGACAGAGAAGACCCGCAAAGCGGATTATGAAACGTTTTTGGAAAAATGGGACCAACTCTCTGCCGCAGGTTTCAAACAGAAATTGTTATCATTTTTACTATCATAGAAAAACCAGACGCGCGAGCCTGTAACATTGTCCCGCAAGCCTCTATAAGCTTGCGCCAAGAGGGTGGATCTACGCAAGGGCATATCACGGACCAAACCCGCCCCAACGAACCGCAAGGAGAGTTAAAAATTATGAGCACGAGTGTTATCGGTGTAGATATGGGAGGCACCAAGATTCTGTCGGCTGTTATCGGTCCAGAAGGTAATATCTTAGGAACAGCCAAGGTCCCGACCAAAGCAGACAGAGGTCCATCCGTTGTAATTGATCGGATCGCCGACAGTATCCGAAAGGCTATTGACAAGTCAGGTGTTGCCGCTGCATCCATTCAGGCTGTCGGAATCGGCGCACCAGGACCACTTGATCCAGCAACCGGGGTTGTCATTTTCGCTCCCAACCTCCGATGGAAAAACGTTCGATTGAAGGAGGAGTTGGAAGCGCGCGTCAACTTTCCAACCTTTGTTGACAATGATGTGAACGTGGGGACACTTGGTGAACATGTGTTCGGTGCAGGGCAAGGTTTTCAGAACGTCGTTGGGATTTTTGTTGGGACTGGCATTGGTGGTGGAATTATTTTACAGGGTGAATTGTTCCACGGGGCGAGTAAGACAGCCGGTGAAATCGGACATATCATCGTCAAAGCGGGTGGTCCTCGCTGTGGCTGCGGCACACGGGGCTGCTTGGAGGCGATCGCCAGCCGCACGGCGATGACAAAGCAATTCCAGAAGGCTATTCTAAAAAAGGGAAAAAAGAGTATAATTTCCGAACTCACTGGTGGTGATCTTAGTGCGATTCGGAGTGGGGTTTTGGCGAAGGCGATTCGCGCAAACGACAAGTTGACCCTCAAAGTTTTCAAAAGAGTAACGAAGTACCTTGGAATTGGTATTGGTTCCATTGTGAATTTCTTGAATCCGGAGATGATTGTACTGGGTGGCGGTGTCGTTGAAGCGTTGGACGATACGTTCTTGGACGATATCCGTGCCGCCGCGGAGAAATACGCGTTGCCCAATACGCTCAGCGGGGTTCAGATTGTGCCGGCAA
>JAAXHD010000135.1 GCA_012271015.1 Candidatus Poribacteria bacterium
TGTTTGGTTACGAAGCGGGAGCATTCACAGATGCGAAAAAGGAAGGAAAACCCGGACGATTTGAACTGGCGAATGGTGGTACGCTTTTTCTTGATGAAGTCAGCAATATGACCCCGACGTTACAGGTAAAACTGCTTCGCGCACTGCAAACACAGGAGATTGAACGGTTAGGTGGAACTCAGCGGCTTAAAGTGGATGTGCGTGTGATTGCTGCCACGAATCAGGAGCTCAGTGAAATGGTGAAGCGGGGGCAGTTCCGTGAGGATCTTTACTATCGTTTCAAACGCATCGCGCTTCACCTGCCGCCGTTACGGGAACGTCAAGAGGACATTCCGCTACTTATTACACATTTCCTGCAACTCATACAAGAGGAACTTGGTAAGCCGATCCGCGGCCTCTCTAAGGAAGGGATGGAATTGCTGCAAAACTATCCGTGGCCCGGCAATGTCCGTGAATTGGAGAATTGCATCCGAAGCGCGGGAGCTCTCTGCCGTGCAGATGTGATTCTGCCAGATGACCTACCACCAGAAATCCGAACGGGGCATCAGATAGATTCTACTAGTCCCTCACAGCTGGAAATATCCCTCAAATCTGTTTTACAAGACATTACAAAAGAGGCGATCACACGAGGGAATCGGGAACTTTACGCGGAGGTTGTTGCTCTGTTGGATAAATCACTCATTGAACTGGTGTTAGATGAATTTTCGGGTAACCACAGTAAGACAGCAGACTTGCTCGGGATGAGTCGGACGACTCTTTTAAAGAAGATTAAGCAGAGCAATAGCGGTTTTTAATTGGTGGAGTGTAGGTGCAAGCCTATAGAGGCTCGCAGGACAATGCCCTCTGCTACGCTTGTGGGCAGATTTGTTAACCCAAGCGTATAGCCTGCAACAGCGGCACAGGCGGATTTGAGGGTTTCATTTCAAAGTTCAAACGCCCGTGATTTCTCCGCAAGGTATAATTAAAATATGCATCCTTGGATTCGGATTGCACATCGTGGGGCATCGGGAAGTGCCCCGGAAAATACGATCGTGGCATTCAAAAAAGCGATCGAAATCGGCGTTGATGCCGTTGAGCTTGATTTACACGGGACTGCTGATGGCGAAGTCGTAGTGATACACGACACAACCTTAGATCGAACGACAAATCACTGTGGACGGGTCAATCAAACCACTTTAGAAACAATTAAACGTGCTGATGCTGGAGGATGGTTCGCTCCTGAATTTGTTGATGAACCGGTGCCGACGCTCGTAGAGGCATTGGAATGCATTGCAAAACAGACGATTGCGGTTTTAGAAATTAAAGATCCTTTGATAGCAGAGACAGTCGTCGCAAAAATCCGCGAGACCCATACACAAGATCTCGCCGTTATTATCTCCTTCCATACCGCTGTTTTACAGACCGTTCGTTCCTTAGAGCCTCGCATTCCAACAGGGTGGCTCATCGGGAATCACAACAACCATGCCTCTCCTGTGCAGTTGTGCCAGCAACTGGGAACACTCGGTAGCAACCTACTGAATATCAATCACCAACGCATTACAGCGGAATTCGCTTACGAAATCCAAAGGCGCGGTATCGCACTCTGGTGTTGGACTGTTGACGACATCTCCCGTATGCGCGAAATGAAAGCATTCGGTGTGCAAGGTATAACCTCAAATCACCCTGAACGTTTCGCCAAAGTTTAGGCGTTGTTGGATAAGTTCAAAGTCTATAATTATCTCCGTCGCCAGAACATAAATGCAATGTATACGAGAATCGGATAAGACAACAACGCTGTTGACCCAGCGATTCCCTCTAACCCCCAATACTGCATGAAGAACCAATTGAGAAACGGATTTAGAATAAGCCTGATCAGCGTTGCCGTGACAACGGTCGGGTGGGCTTGGCGTGCAAGATGGGCACGGATTAGCAAGCGACTGATTAAACGCGGGAGCATTCCTAATAGATAGATACCGAGTAGCGAAGCGATATGGGACTGCCCCGCCTCAGACAATTCACCGTGTCCATATAATAGCGTGACAATGTCCACTCGGAAAAAGTAAAAGCCTATCAGGAACGGAACCATTAGGATTAGTAACACAACGACACTTTGCCAAACACTTCGCTGTAGTTGCGTTCCGGTAGGAGGGAACTCCGATTCCCGACCTATTTTTAAATCCTTTGTAGCTTGGGGATTGGGAGACGATATCTTTGCCCAATGCGACAATAAGACTGGTAGCGTTACACCCGTGAGCGTTTCAGGGATCGCACACAAACGGAGCGCGTAATCCAATTTCGAGACGGAACTCGTTCCCAATGCGCTTGCCATGCCTCTGTCAACGACTGGATTTAACCCGTCTGATATCGCCGCGCCCATCATCAATAGACATTGCCGTAGGAATTGTGTCGTGTAGGGGGTCGTCTGCCAATTGAGTTTGAGATGCAGCACGGATAGATTCAGGATAGTACAGCATCGTCGAAATAGGAGAAGCAATTGGAAAAGTTCGCCAATGATCAGGGCAAGTGGTATGCTGAACCAGCTCAGAAACGGCTTGCACAAATACATAACACCGATGACCAAGATAGCACGGAGCCCTTGCACAATAACGGGTAAATGAAAGGCTTGATAGGTATCTAAGATTGCCTTGAGCATCCAACGGACTGCGGCGATAATCGAGAAGCAGAGGAATCCGCACACAATGCCGATTGTCGTAGCGGATGGAAGTCCCGCGTTCGGTAGAAAAAGTTGGGAGACAGTCCATGAAACGGAGACGAGAAGACAGCAGAGTCCCGGCATGAGTATGATATATTGGGAAAAAATCGATTGGACACAACGTTGTGCCTCGGTTTCGCCTTTTGCACGGGCTTCGGCTAATAGGGGAACGAGGACAGAATAGGCGGAAGCGGCACTGAGCAAATCTATCAGAAATACGGCGATGCCCCAGTAATAGTAAATAAAATCCATTTCTGCTGGGTCGCCGAACCAGTTGGCGAGAACGACGTAGATGAGAAGTGTTCCCGCACGTCCAATCAGACTCAACGGTGTAATAATAAGTACGTTTTTAAGGAGGGAGGTTTGAGAATGGGGAGCATGGGTGGACATGACGCGATTGAGACTCGGTGCGGTTGGAAACCGCACCTACCTTGGCAAGAGAACTGCCCAGTACCTACTCACGTACTTGACCGTCTCCGTAGACGATATACTTATAAGTCGTTAATCCTTCAAGCCCCATCGGTCCGCGGGAGTGGAGTTTTTGGGTGCTAATACCGACCTCGGCCCCTAATCCGAATTCATAGCCGTCGGTGAAAACAGTGCTGGCATTGACATAGACTGCGGCGGAATCCACCTCTTTGAGAAACCGTTGTGCCGCGCTGTAACTTTCGGTGATAATCGCATCGGAATGATGCGAGCCGTAGGTTTCAATGTGATCAATGGCGGTGCCCATGTCATCTACAACTCGAACGGATAGGATATAATCGAGGTATTCTGTCCGCCAATCTTCTTCGGTTGCGGGTTTCGCTGTCGGATAGATTTGCTGCGTTCGTTCACATCCGCGAATTTCGACATCTGCACCCTGTAACTTGTCGCAGAGAATAGGGAGAAATTGCTCGGCGGCATCGGTATGGACAAGAAGTGTCTCTACAGCATTACAGACAGCGACCTTGTAGCCAACTTTCGCATTCATACAGATTTTGGTTGCCATATCAAGGTCGGCGGCTTCGTCGACGTAGATATGACAGATGCCATCGGCGTGTCCTAACACTGGGACATCGGATTTTTTCATCAAAAACTGGACGAATTCGTTGCTGCCGCGCGGGATGATGAGGTCAACGTCGTCTGGCAATTGGATGAGTTCATACACGGCTTGGCGGTCGGTCGTGTTAACGAACTGGATGGCATCTGGCACGCCTTCTGCGGCGGCGGTCTTGCTGAGGATATCCGCAAGCGTGGCGTTGGAGTGAATGGCTTCAGAACCGCCTCGGAGGATAACCCCGTTTCCGGACTTGATGCAGAGTGCTGATACTTCAACAGTAACGTCGGGACGCGACTCATATACCACAGCGACGACACCGATAGGTACACGGACTCTGCCGATTTTGAGTCCATTGGGACGTTCCCCCATACTAATGATCTCGCCGATCGGATCGGGGAGTGCGGCGACTTGACGGAGATTGTCTACCATCCGTTCAATTTTCTGGTCGTCCAATAGGAGGCGTTGCATGAGGGGAGCAGGGACTCCGGTTTTTTCGCCTTTTTCGAGATCAATACGATTTGATTCCTGAATTTTATCTTTTGAATTCTGTATGCTTTCAGCCATCGCGAAGAGAGCGTTGTTTCGGACATCTGCGGAGCTTCGTGATAAAACACGCATTGCCGATTTTGCCTTTTTCGCCTGCGATTGGATCAGTTTTTGAATGTTTCCGTTCATATTTTTAATTATACCTTGCGGTTCGGTCAGGTAGGTTTGGATATTTCCTGTTCCTTTACGTATATCCGCCTGCGCCATTGTTGCAGGCTGCGGTTTTGATTTTTTCATTTTTCCTTTCAGAAGTTGTAATGAAAATTGATATTAGTATTCTAACATACCGGTTGGAAATTTTCAAGGGAGTTGCTAAAGGAATTCAGTCGAGTAATACCAAATTATCTCGGTGTATGATTTCATCGTAATCGCGGTAGCCGAGAATAGTCTCAATGTGCTTCGTGTGTTTTCCTGCGAGTTTGGCAGTCTCCGAAGCGTTATAGTTCACCAAACCACGTGCGAATTCCGTGCCGTTTTCGGTGAGGCACGAGACCGTATCGCTATAGTCAAAATCACCTTCAACGCGTCGAACGCCGGCAGGTAGCAGACTTTTACCACCGCGCACGAGCGCATCCCGTGCGCCGTTGTCGACAAAAAGTCTGCCTTTCGGCGGACGTGAATAAGCGATCCACCGTTTTCGCCCAGAGATACGGGAATTTGGGAGGAATAACGTGCCGAGAAGTTCACCTTTCAAAAGCCGTGTTACGACAAGCGGTTCCTGTCCGTATGCCATCACCATCATCTCTCCGGATCCGGTGACGATGTCAGCGGCTTGCAATTTCGTCACCATCCCGCCAGTGCCACTTATTGTGCCAGCGTGTCCGGCGGCTTTCCAGATTTTCTCAGAGATAGTCGTAACAGTGTGTATCAATTCCGAGTTAGGGTCGTGTCTCGGGTCTGCGGTGTAAAATCCTGCCTGATCCGAGAGGATGACGAGGAGTTGTGCTTGGGCGAGATTCGTTACGTAAGCAGAGAGGGTGTCGTTATCACCGACTCGAATCTCGTCCACAGCGACGGTGTCGTTTTCGTTGATAATCGGAATCACACCGAGATATAAGAGGGCGCGGAGGGTGTCGTTCATGCGGGTGTAACGTTCCCGATTGGAAAAATCGTCGCGTGTCAGGAGCATAAGTGCGCTTTGCTGTCCATAGTTGCGAAATAGCTCCTCGTAAACCGCCATCAGTTGAATTTGTCCAACAGCGGCAGCGGCTTGTAAAAGCGGTAGCGTCTGTGGACGCTGTTTCAAACCGAGTCGGGGCCAACCCGCAGCGATTGCCCCAGATGTAACAAGGATAACCTCTACATCGTCCTGTTTAACGAGTGCTAAATCGTGGACAAGCCCATGGAGTGCATCTTCGTTGAGGTGTGCTCCTTCCGAAATAGTGCTGCTGCCAACCTTTACGACAATACGTTTCACGTCCGACAAACAGGCGCGTTGCTCAGCTGGATCGCATTGCTCGTGGGCTATAGGTGAACTCGAATTCATCAATCTGAATGGTGTCTCCTTCGACAGCACCGGCGCGTTCCAGTGCGTTAATCACTCCCATCCTTTTCAATTTTCGATACAACAGAATCAGTGCTTGCTCGTTTTCCATATCGGTCATGAGGACAGCGCGACGGGGTTCCTCACCGCTGATAACAAATCCTTCTTGCGTTTCAGCGAGTTCAAACCGTGCGCGCGGCTCTGGGGGGAGTTCATCTTCAAAGACAATCGTTGTCTCTGCTGCTTTTCGGGCGAGCGTTTCAAGGTATTGTAGGGAACGGTATGCTTGCTGGACGAGTGCGTTCACGCCGTCGCCTGTAACTGCAGAGATGGGGAAAACCTTCCGCTTACCAAAGTATTCTTGGACGCGTTCCAAATTCGCCGCAGCGTCCGGCATATCTATCTTATTCAGGGCAATGATTTGCGGGAGTTTTGTCAAGAGTTCGTTGTAATGTTCCAGCTCAAGGTTGAGTTGTTCGTAGTCCTGAATCGGATCCCGTCCATCTGTCGCACTCAGATCGATGACGTGGATGAGCATCTTGGTCCGCTCAATGTGTCGCAGAAATTGATGTCCCAAGCCTGCACCTTTGTGTGCACCTTCTATCAACCCAGGAATATCAGCGAGGACGAAATTCTGCTCCCGATTAATGCGGACAACCCCTAAATTCGGACGGAGTGTGGTGAACGGATAGGCGGCGATTTTCGGGGTCGCGGCAGAGGTTCGCGCCAGCAGTGTCGATTTACCGGCGTTCGGATAGCCGACCAGTCCGACATCAGCGATGAGTTTGACTTCGAGGCTTATTTCGCGTTCTTCTCCGGGTTCCCCTTTTTCCGCAACACGCGGTGCCTGAAAGGTGCTGCTTTTAAAACGGGCATTCCCCTTACCACCGACGCCGCCACGCGCGACAACAACGGTTTCATCGGGTTCGGTCAGATCTGAAAGCAACTCGGCTGTTTCTGAGTCTCTGACGATCGTGCCAGCAGGAACTCTAACGATACAATCTGTACCATCGGCACCATCTCGTTGTTTGCCAGTGCCGTGTCCACCGTTTTCAGCGACTTGACGCGGATTGTGACGCAAATCGATCAGCGTGCTCATCCCAAGGGTAGCGACGAGAAGGACGTTTCCGCCGTTACCACCGTCCCCGCCATCGGGACCGCCGCGAGGGACATATTTCTCTCGACGGAAACTGATGCATCCGTTCCCGCCATCGCCTGCTTTGACCTGAATCCTTGCCGTGTCCATAGACTACTGCTTTGTCCGATTTCAAATCGGAGAAATCCTGTTCGTAGTAGGGAAACCATTCATTGCCCGTTATGGTATTAAATGACCTTAAAACCCACAGCGGTTATTGCCTCTGTGAGATTTGCTGGTGTAACGCGTGAGGCATCGAAATGAACGACAGCCTCGGCTTTGCGTAAGTTTATCTTCGCACGCCGAACACCCGGAAGTTCTGTAAGTGCTTCGGTTACAGTTTTGACGCAATGTTGACAGGACATTCCATCGATTTTTAATTTCGTTTTCTCCATGATGTTATACCTTTGTAGGAAAATTGTACTTGCACGACGGACAGGTCTGCGTCCGTGTCCGAATTGCCAATCCACACTCAGGACAGATACGTTTCATCCGCAAATGTTCAACAAGGCGAGAAACAATAACGATTCCGAAAAAAAGGATAATGAGAAAAGCAACTTCCCAAAAACCGATAGACACCCTTTACTCCCCGCCGTTCTTTATATACAATAACGTGAGTTTGATAAAATAAAGCATTTTGCGGTATTTTTCAGAAATACCTGTGTTTTTGTGGCAGAATTGTGATCCTGAGACGCAGGAGACCAACGGTTTCCTACGCTACAAATACCAAACTCACGTTACAATAGAGAAAACCCGCAGACCTGCTACGCCCTTAATCCGCGTAAGGTTGCGAGGTTCGTTTTGTGCATTGTCTCCATCTGTGGTGTTTCAATGATGAGCGGAATTTCCGCGAACCGGGAATCGTTGAGGATATAAGCGAATGCGGCTGCACCGATATTGCCGTCGCCGATGTGTTCGTGCCGGTCCACGCGACTCTGATAGGTTGATTTTGCGTCGTTGAGGTGAAAAGCTTTTAATCGCGCTAAGCCGATAGTCTCGTCAAACCGATTAAATGTCGCTTCACAATCAGCCTCGGTTCGGAGGTCGTAGCCAGCGGCGAAAACATGACAGGTATCCAAACAGACACCGAACCTATCTGGGTATTTCGACAGTCCGATGACATCGCGCAAATGTTCAAAGCGGTAGCCGAGGTTTGTGCCTTGCCCAGCAGTGGTTTCAAGGAGAACAGTGATATCCGGGGCATTAGCGTTTTCAAATAGAAAATCGAAACTGTCGCTTAGCAGTTTTAATCCGAGTTCCTCACCTTCGCCGAGGTGTGCGCCGAGATGTGTCACGATGTAGCGGAGATCGAGCGTGTCGGCAAGTTCCATTTGCTCGTGAAACTGTTGCCGCGATTTTTCGAGGACCTCTGTTTTCGGGGAAGCGAGATTGCTCAAGTGGATATCGTGAACAATTACTTCCCCAATAGGTGATGCCGCCCAAGCCTCACGAAACTTTTCGATGACTGCAGGGGTCGGCGGTTTCGCTACCCATCGGTTTGGGTTTCTCAAGAAAATTTGGATGGTGTTGCAGTGAAGTTTGTCGCCATTCGTAATGGCGTTATGTAAACCGCCTGCTGTGGATACGTGTGCACCGAGGATCATATTTCGGTTGGTATCTCCTTGTGTGATGTTCTATCAAGGTTCTCAATCTGAGTGTGAAATAATTATAGCACACCCTAAAAGCAGATAGCAAATCTTCTAAAGCGGAAATGCGGTATATCCATCACGGATGCACGACAGTCTTGACCCCGCGTTGGGCGGCGGCGTTATCAAATGCCGCGAGTCCCTGTGCAAGCGGAAACCGATCTGTTAGCAAGGGTTCAAAATTGAGTGCATCTTCTATCAGGAGTTGTCGCGAGGCTTCGAGACTGGCGCGAGAGAACGCCCACGAAGCCATCAATTTATGACCCGCATAGTGGAATTCTTCTAAGTTGATATGGAGCGTTTCGCCATCGGGAGCGAGTCCAAAGAAGTTGACGCATCCGCCTCTGCGGACAATATCAAAAGCGAGTGCAATTGCCGAAGCATGGTTGGTTGTAGCAGAGATGACAGTGTCGACACCGCCGCGGGTAATCTCTTGGAGGTGCGCGATAGCCTCGGGTGAGGTATCAAAAGTAACATCGGCACCGAGCGTTTCGGCGACAGCCCTGCGGTGCGCCTGCGGTTCGAACACATACGTTGCCAAGCCCGCTCGCTTCGTCAATTGCGTGAGCATCAAGCCGATGGGACCAGCACCCAGAATAGCAACAGAATCCTTGAAAAGGGTTTCCCGCATCGCATTCAAGCAGCAGCCCAAAGGTTCCAGAAAGAGCAACTCTTCAGGTGGGATGCTATCTGGGACGCGAATAAGTTTACCTGTATCCACGCCGTGTTTTGGCATCCGCATATATTCGGCGTAGCCACCATCAATATCGTGACCGATACCTTCAATGGTAGTGCAGTATTTGTCCAGATCGTTCTGGCATTCAGAACATACACCGCAGGAAAGCATCGGATTGACAGTAACCCGTTCCCCGATTTTGACATCGGGATGTCGGGTCTCTACCACTATACCTGCGAGTTCATGTCCCATCACGACGGGGGGGGCGTAATCGGATACATCTCCGCGCAGCGCGGCGAGGTCAGACGCGCAAATGCCGCAGAGTTCTATCTCGATGAGCACGTCTCCAGTAGTTAGTGTAGGGATGGGTTTTTCATGAATACGTAGTTGCTGAATTTTCTCAAAAACAATAGCTTTCATTTTTTTAATTATTAACGTGAGTTTGATAAAAGATGTGAGGATTGCCGTAGGTTGGGTTGAACGGGTTCCACCAAAGTCGTAGAAGTCATAGAAAAACGAAACTTTTCCTTATATGCAACATCCAATAGAGATCAAGTGAAACCCAACACTTTAGCTTTGAAGTTCCGAGTGTGCTGGCGCGTAAAGTTGGGTTTCACGATGTTCTTGAATATATGGCGAACTATTGACCTTTAGGTGTGTATCGGCTATTGAGAGCCAACTTCTCAACGCCATTCAACCCAACCTACGGGTCTGAGAGCAATTTACACACTCAATTGAGCCTATGATTTTCACCATGTTCACGCTAACGCTCCAGATTCTATGCTTCAAATTCGTAAGGGACTGTTTCCGCTTGGTGTGTCTTGGCAGATTTTTCCGCCAAATCCATGATAGCGATGACGCGGCGCGCCGATTCCGGTGTCACAAGCAGGGGCGTGCCATCGTTTAAATGCGCAACGATATTTTCATAGTAGGTAGGTCCGGGTCTGCGATGGTAACCGACTTCCTGTTCTTTGGGGTGTCCTTCGACTTCAGATAAGACCTTAAACCCGCCATCTTCGGCGGTAATCGCGCCGTGTGAGCCGAGCAGTTTCCATCGGGATCCACCAATTTTCGCGATGTTAGACATCTGGATGTTTGCCGCCGCTCCGTCCGCAACCACTTCTCCACCTGCAAACCGGACAATGGCTTGGACGTGGTCCTCGTTGGTAATATCGTCCCAGACAAGGTTCGATTGATAGAAGCCGGTGACGTTGATCATCGGGGCATCAAGGACATTGAGTAGCCAATCGAGGTAGTGTGCTCCCCAGTCGTAGAATTGTCCACCGGAGATCGCCTTGACACTCCGCCACCAATCCGGATTGGGTCTACCATAGCCGCCGCCCCACATCTCAACGCTAAAGACTTTGCCGATGACACCGGAGTGAACGAGTTCACGCAGCGTCCAGAAGTCGGCATCCCACCGTCGGTTGTGATGAACGGACAACATAACATCGTTTTCTTTGGCGGTCGTTATCATTTCAGTGGCTTCTGCGATTGTGACGCACATCGGTTTTTCAACGATGACATGTTTACCTGCTTTGAGGCTCGCAACAGTTGGACCACAGTGCAGACTATGCGGCAGCACGTTTGCAATGAGATCGACGCCATCGTCCGTATTGAGTTCTTCAACCGAGTTATAGGTGCGGACTCCGGGAAAATCCTCTTTCGCGGCTTTTGTTCGCTCCGGGTCGATGTCACAGATAGCAACGCATTCGATGCCGTCTGTATTTTGCATCATATTTGCATGGGCTTTGCCCATGTTGAATGCCGCTCCATACCCGAGGACGGCACCTTTGATGGTATCTGCCATTTATTTGGCTCCTTCTTTTTTGTGTGAATGCTTAATTATAACACAAACCAGAAAAATTCGCATAAAAATTACAGAGGCATAGTCGAGTGTAGGACTATTTATGGTAGCTTTTAGAACTGCTTTTTATGGTAGCTTTTAGAACTGCTTATAGACTATCGTTGGCGAGGTTAGGAAACCTCTCCAGCGGTGGGATGTGTGGTTATTGCGCTATCTACTGAAATGTCAACGTATTTTTATAATTCACCTTGGTTTTCGATGCCCTACCCATTTTGATAGGGTATCGCGACCGGGAGGTCGGGATTCGGAGATCCCTCCTACAGGAGAACCAAATGACCTTGAACTGGATAGATAACTGATTGACATTTCCAAAGATTTGTGATAGACTCAACCGACGTTTACTGGCGCAGTTGCAGCGGGGTCATATACGACGTACAATTCTTAAAAGATACGCAGTCTGTGTCAATTCTACATATTATTATTTCTGAAACTCCTTGAGGTAATTTATGGCAAAGATTGGATTAATTGGGGTTGGCAACATGGGAATGGGGATGTCAAGAAACATCCTGAAAGCAGGGCACGAACTCACAGTGTACGATGTTCGTCCAGAACCGTTAGAAACACTCGTACAAGAGGGGGCATACGCCGCTACATCGCCACGCGAAGTAGGCACGGCAGCAGACTTCGTTTTTATCATGGTCCTGAATGTCGAACAGGTCAAGGCGGCACTCCTTACAGAAGACGGACTGCTGGCGGGACTCAAACCGGGAGGCATAGTTATCTGTACAGCGACCATCGGACGTTCACAGGTGATGGAGGTTGCCGAACTGGTGACAGCAGAAGGAATGAATATGGTCGATGCCCCTGTCAGTGGCGGAGCACCCGGCGCAGCCGCTGGAACCCTCACAATGATGGTGTCGGCACCAAATGAAGTGTTTGAAGCAGCAAAACCGGTGCTTGAAGCCGTCGGACGGGACATCTATCACGTTGGGCAGGAGATTGGAATGGGACAAACTGTCAAGTCAGCACTTGCAGTTCTCATAGGCGTCACTTATGCCGGTATCTTTGAAGCACTGACGTTGGCGGTGAAGGCAGGTGTGGCACCCGAGACACTTCGCGACGTTGTCAGCACGAGTGTCGTTGGGAATTTCCTCTTCAGGGACACAACACAAAATATATTAGATCGAAATTTCAAGGGACAAAGCAATATCGGCACAATGTATAAGGATCTCACTTTGGCGAAAGATATGGCGAGCGATTGTGGGGTGCCGCTTTTCGCGGCGAGTGCCGCTTTTGAACTGTTTCAAGCCGGGAAAGCCGTGAACCCTGACGAGGATAACTGGACGATTATCAAGATTCTTGAAAACATCGCAGGTATTGAGATTCAGAAGACAGAATAATTAGAATGCCGGAATCTTGCAAAAACGTATTTAGCATTTTTGAAGCCTACAAAGACAAAGGAATTGAGAGGAATTGAATGTTCAAATTGGGAACTATCACAGATGGAATCAGCCGGGACTTCGAGTATGCGCTCGACACGATGGTAGAGACCGGATTGGAATACGTTGAGTTACAATATCTGTGGGAAAAGCAGGTTGGCGATTTAACGGATGCAGATATAGGGCGAGTCAAGGAGTTAATCGAAGAGCGAAACTTAAAGGTGTCGTGTATTTCTCACCACAATCTCACAGCACTTCCTGTGGATACGGCAGTTGATGATTCCGCCTATCGGGCACACATGGCGACGTTACAACGGTGTATCGATGTTGCTCAGGCACTTGGCACGAATCTCGTCCGAATTTTCAGTTTCCGAAAAGAGATGGTGCTTTTTGGGGCAGAACCGATTATCTCTGAAGGCGCATGGGCAATGCTCCTGGACAGGTTAGAGGCACCGTTGCGAATCGCCGATGCGTCGGGTATCACGCTTGTTATCGAAACCGCAATCTCTGGTAACGTAACGTCGGCACATCTTGCGAAAAAGTTGATTGATGAATTAGACGCGCCACATCTGAAAGTCCTCTGGGACCCGTGCAGTTCCCTCTATTGTACCGAAATCCCGTATCCAGATGGGTATGAGGTTATCCGCAAGCACATTGCCCACGTTCATCTCAAGGATGGGGTTGTGAACCTTCCATGGGCAACATTCGATTTCTGCGCAATGCGTCAAGGGCAGATGGATCCTTACTACAATGACATCGTGAATGCTCTGAAACGGGACGGATACGAGGGTGTGATCTCTTTAGAGAGTGTCTACACGCCGGTAGGTGGGACGCGCGAGGACGGATTCAGAGAGTCGCTGCCCGTCTTTATGGAGCTCATGGGACGGTAATAAGACTAATAGTAAAGCCCGAAAATCTATAGACAATTGCTTGGTTTCCTGCGAACCGCACACCATCGCTGGCGAGGTTTCTAACCGCGCCAACCATAAAAAGAAAAAGGACGCAGCCGATACATTTTAGCTGCGTCCTTTAATTTTAACTATGTCTGATAAAACCAAACGTTACTTGGCTTTCAGGCTACCCCAAGTTGTGAAGAGCTTCCCAGCGGGTTCGACGGAAACGAAAGTATCGCCGATAGTCCATGTGCCGCCGATACCAGCGAATAGGCTCCAACCCCCACCGCGTTCACTGACCTTTACCATTAGGATATTAGGACCTGCGACGAGGTTAACTTTGAAGTCATCTTGGAAGTCGCCAGCACCACGGTTGACAGCGTTTGTATGAACGACTTCACCGTTGAGCCAGACTTTGACGGAGTCATCACTACCGACTTTCGCCGGAACGCCACTCTGATCTTCTTCGGCGTTAAGGATAACTATACCATAAACCGAATGATCGTTGACATCGCCTTCACCTAATCCAATCTCATTGACGAGATCGTTGACGTTGTTGCCGCCAGTTTCGGTAATTTCACCGATTGTCCATTCCAAATCACCGACAGCATCGCCTGCACTGGCACCGTGTGTTGCGACCATCTCTTCGGTAACCGCACCGCCGCTGGCTTCAGCGATCGAATCGATATCGGTCGAATTTGCGCCACCTTGACCTGCTTCGGTTGCGGCAATCATCCAGAGCCAGGGACCCGTAATTTTCCCAGCGACACCGGGAGTAGCGGGTTTGAAAACAGCATTCACGTCAGCATCGACACCGACGAACATACTCCAACCACCACCGCGCTCACTGACCTTCACGAGCAAGAGATTATCGCCTTTCTTTATATCCACTTGGAATGTGTCTTGAAAGTCGCCAGCACCGCGGTTGACAGCGTTGTTGTGAACCTCTTCACCGTTGAGCCAGACTTTGACAGAATCATCACTGCCGACTTTCATATCTACACCGTCTTGATCAGAATCGGATTCAAGTGTGATGAGTGCGTAGGACGAATGGTCGTTGACATCACCTTCACCCAATCCAATCTCGGTGACGGTGTCGTTAACGTTGTTACCACCTGTTTCGGAGATCTCACCCAGCGTCCATACCAAATCGCCGACAGCATCACCTTCGTTGGCCCCGTTGTTTGCGATCATCTCTTCGGTAACATCGCCGCCACTGGCTTCAGCGAGCGAATCGACATCTGTAGCAGCCGCACCGCCTTGACCTGCTTCGGTCGGTGCAATCATCCAGAGCCACGGACCGGTAATTTTATCTTGGGCATCGGCACCTTGTGCCATGACAAAAAGTGCTATGAGGCATGCGAGCCCAATTGTGAATAGTTTCCTATACATGAAAATCCTCCAATTAATTTTTACTTTTAAACGAAACAAAGTGAAATCAGTGTTGCCTGTCCTTTAGGTCCAATCGCGCCTCAATCAGCGGATCAAGGCTACAATATTACCTGACACTTATTAGATATAGGACAACATATTTAAATTAGTTTAACAAATATACCACAATTAAATCAAGCACAAAAAACTTTTTACAATTTTAGCCGATAAAGGCGGTTCCGAATCGTGAGGTCTCAGAACGGTAATATCGGCTAAAAATACCAGTTTAGTAGGAACGTTTGATTTCTGCCCACTGCGTTGCTAATTTGCCAGCAGGCTCAACAGGAAGTCCTTTGAACTCCAGATTGTATTCCAAAGGCGCGTCAATACCAGCGAACATACTCCAACCACCACCGCGTTCGCAGACTTTAACCATGAATACGTTATCGCCTTTCTTTATATCCACATCAAATGTGTCCTGAAAGTCGCCAGCACCGCGGTTAACGGCGTTTTTATGAACCTCTTCACCGTTCATCCAGACCTTAACGGAATCATCGCTGCCGACACGGGCTTCAGCACCCTTCTTCGTAGTCTTTGATACGGCGTTGATTACGGCGTAGGAACAGTGGTCGTTGACATCGCCTCCGGGACCCAACTTAATCTTTATGAGCATGTCGTTGATGTTGTTTCCTCCGACTGCAGAGATTTCTCCCTCGGTCCATTTGTAACCTTCGGCAAATTTGACTTTCAGAATATCCTTTGTAATGCCTTGTTCTGCGACATCTTCCTCGGTTAGTTTACCCTTTGTTGCCTCGTCGATACCGTCCTCATCTGTTACGGCGGCACCGCCTCCTCCAGCGGGGCTTTCAGTGATCATCCAATACCAAGGACCTTCAATTTTATCAAGGGCGGCAGCGAATTGCGCTATAAGAAGAACACCGACAGCGCATACTGCCAAAAGCATAAATCTGCTTTTCATTTTTTTATCCTCCATGATTTGGTTGTTGTTTCTATTCAACTAACGAAAACAGTTTAGCATGAGTTACCAGAAAAGTCAAATTTATTTTTCGATTAAATTTGAAAACATCTATCTGTTATTCTACCTGTAACTGCTTTTGGACGCTGTTAACCTTATCATCCATTGTCTGTGTTCTGTCGACCCGAGTACCGAATTTGAGTGTAGTTGTGATTCGGGGTGCTCCCATCTCATGGACGACTTCATGACACCGCCGAATTGCGGCGAATACAGCATCCCATTCGCCTTCAATGTTGGTGCCGTAAGCGTGCAATTTTGTCTCCAAACCTGCCTCTTTCAGGACTTTTTCACACGCAGTAACATATTTCGAGACCGAGACACCAACGCCTATTGGAACAACACAGAGATCTGCGATAACCTTCATAGCGTCTCCTTCAATCGTTGCGTAATTGTTCCAAAATGTTGGCAGGAAAAGCCGATGCACCTGAAGTCGCGACCCCATCGTCAACTTGCACTGGGGTCATCATTCCCGGAACAACGCAAGAGACGGCTGGGTGTGCCAAGATGAATTTGAGAGCGGCTTGCGGGAGACTGCGCGCTTTATTCCCAACGATCGACTTAACTTGTTCTACGCGCTCCAGATCTGCGAGAAACTTCTCACGGGACCAAGTCTTTCGATAATCGTTTTCCGCAAAGACGGTATCCGGACCGAGTTGTCCGGAGAGCAAACCTGACGACAACGGCTGTCGAACAACAACAGCGATACCGTTCTCGGCAGCAGTCTCCATCACAGGCGTTGCCATCTCTTGGGTGGGAATATTGTAGGTGAGCATCAGCAAAGAGATACCGGTTTCTGTCATCGCCTTCAGCGCGTCCGCCTCGCTTCCGAGAGCCAATCCGTAAAAGCGAATTTTGCCTTCGGTTTTAAGTTCCTCCATTGTCCCAAACGCATCATCCCATGCCTCTGCAGGGGGTGGCGAATGGAATTGGTAGATGTCTATAACATCGCGCTTCAGCCGTGTAAGACTCCCTTCAACTGCCGAACGGATATAATCGGGTGAGACGTTGAACGACGGATGTTCCCATCCATGGCTAATCCAGCCGTCGGAGTCCAATTCATAGCCAAGTTTCGTTGCAATGACAACTCTACTGCCGAGTGCCGAGAAGGCTTCACCAAGCAACCGTTCGGCGCGACCACCACCGTATTGGTCTGCTGTATCGTAATAGGTGACACCACTTTCAAAGGCGTATCGGAGGAGGTCCACAGCATCGGTTTCACCGATGTCTCCCCATTCGCGACCGCCGAGTTCCCATGTTCCCATGCCGATTTCAGAAACGGTTAACCCTGTATTCCCCAATTTACGTTGGCGCATTATTTCCCTTTCGCAAGGCACGGGACCTTGCTTTATCAAAGTGTTACAGTCTGAAATTGTCCTCTATCTTATGACATTCACGACTATTTGTCAACAAATTTTATTCCGCGCCGTGGCTCGGAATTTCCGTTCATTCGTCCTGCATAAAAACGAATTTAGATTGACAGACCGTGCTGATTTTTGGTATGATATAGTTATTCATTGACCAGAAAAAACTGGTAAACTGAAAACTCAGTGGGTTCCGTCTGAGTGGTATTAGAAATAAAAATAGGACGGCATTTGGAGAGATTTTGGCGGGGCGAATTTGGAAGAGACAACTGCAAAGAGAAAAAATAAAACATCTGAGAATGTCCTTATCGCGATTAAAAAGGGACAGCCAGATCAGGCTATAACATTAGACCTCTTAGAAGGGAAACTTCGATGAAAATATTGGTCACGGGGGGTGCCGGATTTATCGGTACCAACTTCATCCGATACTGGCTGCAACACAATTCAGACGATGTTATCGTCAATTTCGACCTGCTGACGTACGCTGGAAATCTCTCCAATCTGACGGACATAGCGGCGGACTACCCCAAGCGATACAAATTTGCACAGGGCGATATTCTGAACGTTACTCTTGTGGAAAGCGTTCTGAAGAAAGAACGCCCAGACGTAATCGTCAATTTCGCTGCGGAATCCCACAACAGTCGTGCAATTCTGCATCCGCGGCGGTTTTTTGAAACGAACGTCATCGGAACGCAGGTGTTACTGGATGCATCTCGGAAATATGAGGTGCAGCGATTTCATCACATCTCTACATGTGAGGTATATGGTGAACTGCCTTTAGATTCACCGAACAGGTTCAGTGAAAACGCACCGTATCGCCCGCAGACACCCTACAACGCTTCTAAAGCGGCTGCGGATCATCTCGTGAACGCCTACTTCCATAGTTTCGGTATGCCGATAACGATTTCCAATTGTGCTAACAACTACGGTCCCTATCAGCATCCTGAGAAACTCATTCCGCTCTTTACAACAAATGCAATCCAAAACATACCCTTAACGCTCTACCGAAGCAGTCATAACCGAAGGGAATGGTTGCACGTTGAGGACCATTGCAGGGCAATCGCGGCAGTTCTTGAGCACGGCAAAATCGGCGAGACTTACAACGTTGGGAGTGGTGTTGAGAAAAGTATTGAAGAGATGAGCAACTTCATATTGGATATTCTTAGTAAACCGCAACATCTGAAAACGTATGTTCCTGACCGACCCGGGCACGATTGTCGTTATCTCTTGGATTCGAGCAAGATCGCTCGTGATGTAGGTTGGAAACCGGTTATTGCATTTGAAGATGGGATGCGCGAGACAATCCAGTGGTACATCGAGAATCGGAAATGGTGGCAGGCCATTCAACAAAAGGCAGATACTGAAGCAGTGCAAGAGGACAAATGGGAAACGTTCTCAGAGAGGTAACACTATGCAACTCACAACGGAACAACTAACAGCATGGAAACGTGATGGAATCATCGTGGTGCCCAATGTGTTTTCACAAGAAGCAATTGCACCCGCGTTAGAAGAGATGGAGCACAATGCTTACGATGGCTTGACTTACGCTGAATATCGAGCGAAATGGGATCCACAACCAGACGCGTTGAAAACTGCCTATGAGAAGAACAGCGATATGCAACTGCTTGCGGGTCCGTTCGGTAAAGCAGTGCATTTTCCGACAGGCTTGGCAGCGATGGATAAGCTCATCGAAAACGAGACGTATCTCACAATCGCACAGCAATTGTTAGGCACGGAAGAAATTCGGCTCGGTTATGGACAAATCTTCCTTCGAGAGGGGTTAACCGATAGCCGTCATAGCGAACACCCGTGGCAGGGGTATCATATTGACAATGCGACGAATTCCGCCTTGCCACCGCATCCGGATTGGCAACGCTATGGGTATATTTTGTCCGCTATTTTCCTGCATGACATCGAATTGGACGGTGCGCCGATGCTCGTCTGCCCAGGTTCACAGGACCGACTGGATAAAATTTGGGCGAAGCATCCGGGGAGAGCGGGTGGAATGGGTATTCCTGACCTACGTGAATTTAAAGGGGAACTTGCAGATCCGGTTCCGCTTACGGCGAAAGCGGGAAGTGTGGCATTCCGCTCCAGTTATTTGGTTCACGCAGCACAGCCGTTTCAGAACAAGAGCAGACAGCGTGGGTGGATGGGATATCACTTCCATCGCGCCGATAATGCCGATTGGTGCAAAACGACGCGCCCCGTGCCGGGCTGGGGTAGTCCACAGTATATGAAGTTTGTCGCGCAAACAACCCCCGCTGTGCGACGCGTTTTGGGTTGGCCCGCTCCGGGTGATGGATACTATACACCGGAAGCCCTCGCACGCCTTGAACAAGCATATCCAGGAATTGATCTGGAACCTTACAGAAAATAGAATCAGGAAGGACTATTCATGAGTGAAACGAGAAAAGTTTTGATGATGAATGAGGCAGGACGTATCTGGACAGAAGAACAGGAGACACCTGCTCCGAAACAGGGGCAACTCCTGATTGAAGTTCACGCTTCAATGGTGAGTCCCGGCACGGAACTTGGGGGTGTCAAACGGCGACGTGAGAATCCGGGTTCCAAAGCCCGGCAACGTCCGTTCGGTTATACGAACGCCGGGGTGGTCATCGGTAAAGAAGGCGATTGCGACGAATTTGAGATTGGTGACAGGGTGGCGGGTATGGGTGGTGGATATGCGCTTCACGCCACATACGCCTGTGTCCCGCATAACCTGTGCGCGAAGGTCCCAGATAACGTTAGTGCTGAAGAAGCGGCATCCATTCATCTCGCTGCAACCGCACTCCACGCCGTACAACGCGGGCGCGTCCGTATCGGCGAGAATATCGTCGTTGCTGGATTGGGCATTGTTGGACAGTTTGCCTGCCAGATAGCCAGAGTCGCGGGTGCCTATGTTATTGGGTTGGATAGGTTGTCGCTACGGATAGGTATTGCGGAAGCCGCAGGGATACACCGTGCGATAAATGTCTCGGACACAGATCCGATTCCAATTGCGAGTGAATTTACGAAGGGTTACGGTATGGATTGTGGAATTATCGCCTTCGGTGGCGATGCGACGAGCGCGTTTCAACAGATCCGTGCGATGCTGAAAACCGCCCCGGATACCCATAAAGTTGGACGGATTGTCATCGTCGGTGGTGCGAATATTACGCACGGTTTTGCAGCAGGGCTTGGCAACGTTGATGTTATTAGTGCCGCTCGCACTGGACCCGGTTACCACGACGAGGATTATGAACACGGCGCGGATTACCCACCCGTGTTTGTCCCTTGGCCCACACAACGCAATTTGGAATTATCACTCCGGCTGATGTCGGAGGGCAAAGTCCAGGTGAGACCGCTGATTACAGATATTATTCCGATTGATCAAGCACCTGAAGGGTGTGAGAAATTGATCCAAACCCCGAATGAGGCGTTGGGAATCGTTTACTCAATGCAATAATAGTTATCGGTTGTCAGTAGTCAGCAGTTAGCAAGTAGCAATCGGCAATCAGGGGTCAGCGATTAGCAACACCGTTGCAGGTGGATAGTTTGTAGGAACGAGTTGTGCTCGCGATTCTTCATTTGATCCAAAACGCCAAGCCCGTAATGTAATGGAGGGCGACTCGAAAGCGAAAAGCGTCACAGTCCAAATAGGCTTCATTTCTCCGCAAGGTATAATTAAAAAATGGAAATTAGAGCGGCTCGCGAATCAGAATTAGAACAGGTCGTTGAACTTTGCTGTCTGGCGTTTAATCCCGATGGACATGAACGCTATTGGCAGTATGTGCGCGGTGACAGCAGTTACAGACTTCCGCAAACTCGGGTTGTCGTGGTGAACGACACGGTTATTTCGACCTTGCGCGTTTGGGAGCGGCGGATACGGGTCGGGACATCCTTCGTGACGATGGGTGGCATTGGTGGTGTTGGCACACATCCGAAGTATCGCGGGGTTGGATACGCATCTGCCCTTATGCGGGATACAATTGACTATCTGCGGATGACGGGATGTGACATCGGTGCTCTGTTTACTATCATTCCCGCGGCTTTTTATCGCCGTTTGGGATGGACCCCCTTACCGCTGCACGGCTTCAATGTGGCGTGCGAGTCGACAACACGTGCGGTAGATTCGTCGGAGTGGCAATTAACCGATTTTAACTTAGAAACGGATTTGAACGCAGTCGCGGCACTGTACGATCTTGCCAATGCTCAACAGAGCGGTACTATTGCTCGGACGCGCGCGTATTGGGATATGGCACCCTGCCGCATCCGCGATGTCCTTCCAACCGTTGTCGCACGCCAAGACGGACGCATCGGCGGGTATCTCAACTATGGGATGCATGATTCGGGGAAACACCCCAGCAAAAACACCCCTCCTACAAAAACTGCGGAGGTGCGTGAGGTAGGATACATCCCTGATAATCCAGAAGTCTTGGAGGCACTTGTATCCCACTTTCTGAAAGTCTGTGAAGCACAAGAGGTTGAGAAGATAGAAGGGACATTCTCACCTCAGCACCCATTTGTAGACCGACTCACAGCAGGAGGCAATGATGGATTGACTCCGACAACTGACATGAAGATGATGCTCTACGCCGTGAACCTACCTGTGTTTTTGCGTCGCCTTGTCGTCGGGTGGGAATCGCGAATTACGGATGCTGAAGAAACGTTTCCACCGTTCACCGTCCAATTGCCGGCTCTCAACAATCAGCAAGTAGCCCTACGCCACAATGCCGATGGCACGCTGCAAATCGTTCCTGAAGATACCGATACTGTTAAGTTGGGAGTAGATTTAACTGAAGCGGATTTCTGGCAACTTTTGTTTGGTGAAATAGGGTGGGATCAGGTAAGTTCCGAGGCTTCGGTCTCTCCTGAAATTTCGACGTTTTTAGGCACGTTGTTTCCTAAACGCGATGTCATCTTCTGGTCTCCGGATCGATATTAAAGTAAATGGGAAGGTATAGGTAAAATGAACTCGGAATCTCGGAAGCAAGGCACCCAGACCAGCGCGTTCGGAACATCTGGAAGAGTCAATCACGATGCCAGTGCGTTTTATGGGAGCAAACTCTACGCTGATCAGGATCCTCCAGAACCCGATACATGGATAGAAAACCCGATCCCTGCCGAAAATCTCAACCAACTCTATTGTGCATCAAGCGCAAACATGTCCGCTATTCCCGATGATAGTGTTCATCTGATGGTTACATCTCCTCCGTACAATGCGAAAAAGGAGTATGACGAGAATTTGTCGCTCGCCGAATATAGAGAACTCCTCTATGCTGTTTTGGCTGAGACGTATAAAAAATTGGTTACTGGTGGCAGGGCGTGCATTAACATCGCCAACTTAGGACGGAAACCCTATATCCCATTGCATAGTTACATTATAGAAGACATGTTAGCGATCGGTTACTATATGCGGGGTGAGATTATTTGGGACAAGGCTTCGAGTGCTGGATCTTCAACGGCGTGGGGAAGTTGGCAATCAGCGGCGAACCCTGTGCTGAGAGATGTTCATGAATATATCCTCGTCTTTTCAAAAGGCTCATTTTCTCGCAAACGCAACGGGAAAGAGAATTCGATTCGCAAAGAGGATTTTTTAACATGGACAAAAAGTGTCTGGACGTTTCCTTCCGTCTCGGCGAAACGCATCGGACATCCCGCCCCTTTTCCTGAGGAGTTGCCGCATCGGTTAATTCAACTCTATACCTTCGTCGGTGATGTCGTCCTGGACCCGTTCTGTGGAAGCGGCACCACGTGCCTGAGTGCCTTGAAATCGGGGAGACACTATATTGGGTACGACATTGAGGAAAAATACGTTGAGTTGGCAGAGGATCGCATCAGACAATATTCCGATCAAAAACGGTTGTCAATATAAGTAGACTTAACTCGAAACGAATAGTGTATACGTTTTTCCTACTTCTGTTCCAAACGTGACCATCGAGTCCAATTGTTCCGTTTTAATCGGCACGCCATCACATGTCACCGAAACGGTTGCGGCTGTTCGGGCAGTGCAGTCTTCTCCCAATGTGGAGTGAAGGTGTGCCTCGGTAAGTTGTCCATTTTCCCATGCCATTGCCACTTCAAATCCGCCGCGGGCGCGCAATCCGCTGACGTTTCCTGTGCCCCACGCCTTTGGAAGTGCCGGCAATAGATGAATCTCACCGGCGTGGCTCTGAAGCAACATCTCTGCGACGCCGGAAGTGCCCCCGAAATTTCCATCAATCTGGAAAGGCGGATGCGTATCAAATAGGTTCGTTAGGGTGCATGTCGCCAAGAGTGCTTGGAGATGCGTGTATGCTTCCTCGGCATCCTCAAGCCGTGCCCAGAAGTTGACGAGCCATGCGCGGCTCCAACCTGTGTGTCCGCCACCGTGTGCCAAACGGTATTCTAATGATTTTTTTGCCGCGGCTGCTAACTCCGGTGTCCCGCGCAGCGTTATCTGGCAACTTGGGTGGAGAGCATACATGTGCGACATATGCCGGTGTCCTGGTTCCGGTTCGTCGTAGTCGAAGACCCATTCCTGCAGCCGTCCTGTTTTTTCACTAATCTGGAGCGGCGCGAGTCGTTCCAGGGCGGAAACCAATTCAGCACGGAATTCGGCATCCTCTTCGAGAACATCGATACAGGCGATACAGTTGGTAAAGAGTTCATGAATAATTTCCAGGTCCATCGTTGCCGCGTAGGTAAAAAGGGAACGTGTGCCATCGGGCTTTAGGAAGCTATTTTCGGGTGAGTGTGACGGATTCGTGACGAGTTTACCAGCAAAAGGCGTGCCCTCGGGTGCCTCAACAAGAAAATCCAGTATGAAACGGGCGGCACCTTTCATGAGTGGATAGCCCTGTCCTATGAGAAAATCTTTATCGCCACCGAAAAGATAGTGTTCCCAAACATGTTCACACAGCCACGCGGCACCTACGGGCCAGATACCCCAGATGCCATCAGCGGGTGTTGTGAAACCCCATACGTCAGAAAGATGGTGGACAACCCAACCATCCGCACCGTAATGACATTCCGCTGTGCGACCCCCCGGTCCAACAAGTGTATCCATATAATTGAATAAGGGGATATGGCACTCCGCAAGGTTGCAGATTTCGGGTACCCAATAGTTCATCTGGAGGTTGATATTGGTATGGAAATCGCTATTCCAAGGAGCGTTCATGTGCTCATTCCAGATGCCTTGCAGATTTGCGGGCAAGCACCCTGGTCTCGAACTTCCCATCATCAAATAGCGTCCATATTGGAAGTAAAGCACGGCAAGATCCGGGTCCGATGCACCTGCCTTTACAGTTTCCAAGCGTTCGTCAGTAGGGAGACTCGCAGCGTCGGTAGTGCCGAGATCCAGATGCACTCGTCGAAAGAGGTCCTGATGGTCGGAAATGTGATCTGCTCGAACTGTCGTATAAGATTTTGTGTCAATATCAGTAAGATGACCCTCGCAAAGCGCGTGTGGACTCCCACTCACATCGTTCTGATTGATGTAACTTGTCGCAGCAGCGAGAAGCAGCGTCACGGCATTTGCGTCGCGCACAGCAAGCTGGTTGTTGACTGACTGTATCTTCCCGCCCTCAATGTGCGCCTGTAGATATACCGAAAAGCGCATTCCATCATTGCCACATTGCCCATCCAATGTAAGGATATTAGCGGCGATCGCTTCAACAGTCGCATCTTGTTCCCGGGTTATTGCAATATTGAAAGCGAGTTGACCTGCCGTGTCAGATTCAATTCTCAGGACAATGAGGTCGTCTACCGCTGTCGCAAAAACTTCTCTGGTAAAATTAGCATCTCCGCAGCAATAGGTTGTTTTTGCGATACCTGTGTCCAAATTTAACTCTCGGTGATACTCAGTAGGATTACCATCATGTGAGAACTCAAGGAACAGATCGCCCAAGGATTGATAGGACTTGATACGTTCTGGGATGCCAAGCATCGTTTCACCAGCGAGTTGAGTGGCGTCTTC
This sequence comes from Candidatus Poribacteria bacterium, assembly GCA_012271015.1. Taxonomy (GTDB): domain Bacteria; phylum Poribacteria; class WGA-4E; order WGA-4E; family WGA-3G; genus WGA-3G. The sequence continues at coordinate 25,067 of JAAXHD010000135.1, forward strand.
GTTTTTGTCGTCAAATAGCAACTGCTGCACCTTCGGGAGTGCTTCCAAACCCTTTGGATTATTGGTATCGCGGGGACCACCGTCCCAAAGGCTTTCTTCGTTGAGTTGAATGCGCTCTCGCTCCACACCGCCGAACACCATAGCACCAAGCCGTCCGTTTCCAATAGGTAGGGCGTCTGTCCATGCCTCTGCTGGTTTCTGATACCATAAAATAAGATTATTTGTGTCTGTGTTTGTCATCGGCTGTCCATAATTCTTTGAAACTCACGTATTGAACGACGATTACCATGACCATCCCCTTCGTTCTCGGTGACGGCATAGGACCTTTACTGCTTCATGTGCTTTCTTCTCAGCCGCGATATGTTAAGGTGTGTGATCTTTATCATCTTCAGCGTTAGCATCCGCGCCGCTTTCTAACAATATCAACGCCGTTTCGTACGCATTGTGCTGCGCTGCAACGTGCAAAGGTGTATCGCCATTTTTGTCTTTCGCGTTGATATCCGCAGCATTTTTTATCAGCATTGTCGCTACCTCAGAAGTGTCATCTTCCGCCGAAATGTGTAGTGGGGTACAGCCATTTTTGTCTTTCGCGTTGACATTTGCGCCATTCTCCAGCAATACTACCGCTGTTCTATATGCATTACGCCACGCTGCCCAGTGCAGGAGCGTATAACTATATTTATTTCTCGGATTGACACCGATCTGGTCTTCTAACGAGATCCCTTCTGCTTCATAAACATTGCGCCACGCTGCCCAGTGTAAAGGTGTGTCCCCATCTGCATTCTGTGCGTTGACATCTGCGCCATTTTCTAACAATATCGTTGCTGTTTCATGCCCATTATTCCACGCTGCCCAATGTAAAGGAGTAAAGTCCTTGTCGTTCTTTGCGTTGACATCTGCGCCATTTTCCAGCAGTATTACTGCCGCCTCACAAGCGTTGTGCCATGCCGCCCAGTGCAGGGACGGATAACCATATTTGTCTGTTGCGTTGACATCTGCGCCATTTTCTAACAATACTGCTACTGCTCTGTAAGCGTTGTCCCGCGCCGCGTCAGGGAAGTATAGCCGAGTTGTTCCGTCGGATTGAGCGGACGCGCAACATGTTTAGGTGCTGATGAATCCACTGTTTCTCCTGCATCTGTTCCTAAGGTAACTTCAATGACATCATTGCGATCTCTCGTACGCGAATCAGTGGTCGCGTCAAGAACATTCTCAGACTCTGACATATCAGGTAAATTTTGTTTGTGAAACAAAACAGAACCCTCCTTTTTTATTCAGCTTTTAATTTTACCTCGTGGATGAATATCGGTTGCTTGTATCTTGACATTTTTTGTTTTTGAACCATGCTCTATTTCGTTTCGTGTTAGGTTCTCGAAAAGTGTAACATATATGGACCTAATGGTTCAGCAGATTTGAAATTTGTATATTCTCAAGAACGATTGAAAATTGGGATAAGAAAAACAACATAATAGAACAGCATATTCGAGGCTGCGTTTACCGCTGCCACGGAACAGATCCAGCCTTTTGCGTTTCCGCCTGAAATAATTGACTCATTTCTCTAAAGAGATCCATCCGTGTCTGTGAACCGTTTGTTGTTTCCAATGGATCACTGGACAAATCATAGAGCTCCAATGGCTCGAAAGGACTATTGTGCAACAGTTTGGTATCCCCACGCCGTACAGCATGCTGACACTGTCCGAGAAACCGTTGGCCTCCCTCTCTGCGCAACCAGTAGAGGATGCGGTCAGAGAAGTCTTGCTGTTCCCCTTGGAGCGTTTGCCAAATTGAACGTCCTTCAATCTCATGAGCGATCGGTGCACCTGCTACCTCACATACTGTTGGAAAAAGATCCATCAGCAATGCAACCTGATCGGTGACATGTCCTTCTGGAACGTGCCCTGGCCACATTGCACACGTCGGGACTCGAATGCCGCCTTCGTACATTTCGCCCTTTTGTCCGCGCAGGGGACCATTATGCGCCCCAACGTCCATCGACCCACCGTTGTCAGAGGTGTAAATAACGAGTGTATTAGACAATTGATCTGTTTCAGCGAGCGTATCGAGTACCTGCCCAATACCAGCATCCATGTGTTCAACAAGGGCGATATATTTGGCGCGCTGGGGCGAAATGTCTGGTTCACGCGCCGTCACCCGTTCTACCCAATCGTCAGGCGGTTGGATCGGTGTATGCGGTGCATTATAGGCAAGATAGAGAAAAAAAGGTTGTGATGATTGCGCCTGTGCCCGAATGAATTCCACACTCCATTCCGTGAAAATATCTGTAGCGTGCCCCTGCGGATCGATTGTATCGGAACCGTGTCGCATATAATTAATGTCGTGACGGAGATGCGTGTAGTAATCATCCATCATATCGCCGAGAAAGCCGTGGAAATGGTCGAAGCCCCGCTGACACGGATGATTCTCCGGTTCAAGTCCAAGGTGCCACTTACCGATAAGGGCGGTATGATAATCCTTCTGCTTCAAAGCTGAGGGGAGTGTGACCGCATTCTGTCGAAAGTAGCCCCAACTGTTTTCTGAGTGGGTACGGATTACGCCTGGCACGCCAACACGGTCGGGGTAGCGTCCGGTCATAAGGGAGGATCTACTCGGAGAGCAGACGGAGGAATTGGCATAAAATTTGGTAAATCGCACTCCGTTTGCGGCAATTCTATCGATATGAGGTGTTTGAATTGAAGGACCGTTGTGAACTGAAATATCACCATAGCCGTGGTCGTCGGCGAGAATAAGAAGTACGTTTGGGGACTTCGCCATAGAGTAATCTCCATATCAATCTAAGTTGCCACTTTAGCAGAACAACCCAAATTATATGACTGAAAAAGCGCATGCGTTAATTTTGTCTAATTATTATGTCCTGATATGATTATCATAACCTTATGAAAAAAATAAAGCAAGATGAAAGTGACATTAATTTATGGAATGTTGTATATTCGCTAATCCACGATTTCACACCATACAGCAGGCACGCCGATCGGTGCTCCAACTGGAGCGGTTCGAAGGCTTGCGGCATCTACGTTCTCTAAATTGGTGGTCACTATGGAGAGGTTGATATGTGCTTCTTCGAGGTTTCCCGCCGCAATGGCGGCGTTGAATTCAGCAATTGCTTCCTCAATTTTTCCTTGTTGGTAGTAGATAACCCCAAGGTTGTTCCGCGCCTCAGCTGTTGCCCCAGCCTTTTTGTGAGCAATAATGGCTTCCTCAACTTTGCCTTGACGAGCGTAGATAATCCCAATGTTGGTATGCGCTTCTGCAGAATCTGGATCGCTGTGAAGCGCGCCTTTTAGCACAACTGCGGCTTCTTCAAATTTATTTTCGCAGATATAAACATAACCGAGATTGATTTGTACTTCCGCCGAATCGGGTGCCATATCAAGTGCTTCCTTGTGCAGTGCGATTGCCTCATCGTATTTTCCTTGCCAACTATACACCAGTCCAAGGTTCGTATGCGGTTCTTCACCGCCATCAAATTCGATTGAGGTTTTGAATGCGGCGATAGCACGATCGATTTCATCACGTGCCAGATAAACGAGTCCGAGGTTGTTGTGGGGTTCCGCTAAGGTTGGATCGGTCTCAAGTGCAATCTTATAACGCTCAATCGCTTCATCAAACCGCCCTTGCCAACTATACATCAGTCCGAGATTCAGGTGTGCCTCTCCACCGTCACCGAGTTGAATCGCCTTCTCTGATGCGATTACAGCATCGTCAATATTTCCCTGACAGATGTAGGTGAATCCTAAGCTTGTCCATGCTTCAGCGGAATTAGGATTGCATTGTAGCGCTGTCTTAAGCGATTGAACAGCGGCATCGAGCCGCCCCTGCCATGCATAAGCAACGCCGAGATTGGTATGCGGTGCGGAGAGATTCGGATCCAAGCGACGTGCCTTGAGATGTAAGTGGATGGCTTTGTCCAATTCACCTTCCCAACAGTGCAAAACACCCAAATTGGTATGCGGTGCTGCCAAATCGGGTGCGAGGCGAATTGCTTCATTTAAGGCGACTTTCGCTGCCTCAAGCCTGCCATGATCGATGGCATCAGAGGCCTGACGGTTCAGTGTTCGCGCGCGTTCAATATGATCAGTCATGCTGTTTTTCTTACAGTCATCATCTGAAAATGAGCGCAGCCCGCCGTTCAGAGAACGCACCGGCTGCACTGAATTTGCCTTGTCTATCGCCGAAATTTGATGCCACCCCATGTGGTTGCAAGCTTTCCGGAAGGTTCAACAGGCAGTAGCGTCTTCATTCCCTCCTCCATGAGTTCTTCTATATCGTCTGCTTCCAGAACAGAAGCGAAAATTGCGACCTCATAAAGCATACCGTCAAGGGTTTCTGACTGGTTGTTGGTCCACCCGCCGATGTTGACGTCAGTATCATTCTGCGGTGCCGGTTTACCCATCCCGCCGACAGAAGCGATTTCCTCAGCATTTTCGTAAATCTTGATGGTATCCTTCGCGTCATACGTTGCGGTCATATATAACCATTCATCTTTCTTCACTTGACTTTGATTCCAGGCACCTTTCCAGCCGCCGTTGGCAAAGTAAGCTTCCCAACCGGTGCCGCTGGAGCTTGTCCTGAAGGCATAATTTGCCACCACACCCCCCGCGGGTCTTTTACCGAGAATATGTCCATACCCGTTCTCGGATTTATTGACATGCACCCATGAAGTAATTGACCAGGCCTTTTCCAGATACATACTATCGGAGTCTGGAATGATAACTCGATCATCTTGCCCGTTTAAACTTAGGGCGGGCCCATCGGGTCCTTTGACCCATTTTCCGCCTTGAAGTTCACCGTGATTCTCGTTTCCAGAGATATCCTCGATTTTATCGCCTTTCCCTTCGTCGAGGAGCCAAATGCCTCTTGCGGTTTCAAAGTCGATCTCCGCATAAGTATGGACTGTGAAGACCAGACTTATGACGATGATCGCTAAGCAAACTATAACGGATTTCATGTTTACCTCCTAAGGGTTGAATTTGCCGTTTGTTCAATTATTATAGAACTAACACGTATCCCTTGTATTTGCTGGCGAGGTTAGGAAACCTCACCAACGTTTCATCAGTATGCCATCCAATTGTTACGTAAGTCCTGTATCATTGAGATTTAATGTCTGCCCATGTCGTTGCGAGTTTGCCAAAGGGTTCAACAGCAGTGAGTAGAGACGGCAGTCCGTCGTCCATCAGAGCGTTTATGTCTTCTTCTGCCAGTGCTACCTCAAAAAGCGCAACATTATAGAGAATACCGTCAAGGGTCTCTGAGGTGTTATTTTCCCACCCGCCGATATTGACCTCGGCTTCATCCTGAGGTGCCGGTCCCCCATGACCACTGACAGAAGCGATTTCAGATCCATTTTCATAGATCTTGATGGTATCTTCTCCATCATAAGTTGCGGTCATGTACAACCATTCATCTTTTTTCACGGCTCCTTGATTCCAAGCCCCTTTCCAGCCGCCTCGGGAATAGTATGCTTCCCATCCAGTGCCGCTGGAATTTGTCCTGAAGGCGTAATTGGCTATCGCGCCGGATGCGGGTCTTTTGCCGAGAATATGGCCATAACCGTTCTCGGTGCCATTCACAAAAACCCATGCAGTGATCGTCCACGCCTTCTCCAGATACAAGCTATCGGAGTCCGCGATGATAACCCGATCGTCTTGCCCGTTCAAACTTAGAGCGGGACCCTCTGGTCCGTCAACCCATTCTCCGCCCTGGAGTTCACCGTGATTTTCGTTTCCAGACATATCGTTGATCATATTACCTTCGCCTTCGTCGAGTAGCCAAATGCCTCTTGCGGTGCCAAGGTCGATCTCCGCATAGGTATGAACTGTGAAGGTTAAACAGATGATAATAACCGCTAAGCGAATTATAGTGGATTTCATTTTATCTCCTGGTTGGATTTGCTGTTAAGGGACGCTTTGACTAAATATCCCAAGTTGCCACTTCCTTCATAGACATAGCACGCCGCTGGCGTGCGAGGGTTTAAATACACCATTTTCTATAGACATACCCCCCTCCCCCTTCCCAGTAACGGGTGGGGACCCCGGGTGAAGAAAGGTACGAAAAAGGGTTTTCAAACGGGTAGAATTCGTTCGTAGCAAGTTGGGTTAAATATGTTCCTCTAACTGATACTAATTAACCTACTGTTCTGAATTTACCGCCTGAATCAGCGCAATGATGTATCCGAACTGGAATGCCCACGCCTGTCGAACCCTACCAGAAACACCCGGTGGTGCTGGATCGTCAGGATGCCCTGGTGCGTGATCAGGCATTAACATGTAGGGGTATTCTACATCTCGAAGGATCTGCGCAACTCTGTGCATATCCAAGTGTCCCTCGTCGGGCCAGACCTCTTGGAAGTTGTGCAGTCCACCACGAATGTTACGAAAGTGAATGTTGAAAAGCTTTTTCTGCTCGCCAAAATAGCGGAGGATTTCATAGAACTCGGTGCCTGGATCATCTAAACCCTCCGACACTGTTCCGCAGCAGAAATTAAAACCGTGATAGGGACTGTCCGCAATTTCAGCGTAGCGTTTTAAACCGTCAAAGGCGGGGTAATTCCAGCGTTCAACACCTCTCAGAATGGGCGCGGGTGGATCGTTTGGATGGCACGCCATTTGAATTCGGTTTGCCTCAGCGACTGGGATCACACGCTCAAGGAAATACGCGATCCGATCAAACGCTTCTTCACGACTCACCTCACCTGCTTCTGAGAGTGTTTCGTTGTCGTATTTGGAGAAGTCAAATGTACTGTAACTTGAGCCACCGCGTCCGTATGTGTTCTCGGTTCTTTGATTGACAAGGATGCAAAAGTTGTAGTTCAAACCTCGTAAACCTGCCGCCGCCGCATTCTCGATCGTCTTACAAACTCCCTCGATATCCTGGTCACGCTGCGGATCTTGAGCGAGCGTAATGCTCCTCGGCATTTCGATATGGATCATCTCAAGGCTGACACCGGCTTCCGCTGCTTCTTCCTTATGTCGAATCAGCGTTTCGGTTTCAGTGTTCTCGGGGGTGGTATCCATGTGCGTTACGCCGTGGCGAACCAGGAATGCCAACTCTTTAGGAGATGTGCCGATGCCTTGAACGCCGACGTGCATCGCTGCTTTTTTATCTGGTTGGTTCTCAGATCTATCCATCGTTGCGTTCTCCTTTGACAATTGAATGTGCTGTGTCAACTGTGGGGCTAAAACAGTATCCGCGCATTATAGCATAGTTAAAAAACTTAAGTCAATTGAATTGACATACTCAGACAGGGCCATTCAATTTTAAGAAATTATTGGATTGGATGTCTTTTTTTCCAGGATCCGGTGTGAAAACCTTCAGACTAGCGAAATATAGCGAAATGCTGCGAATTATTTTAAGTTGGATTTCCTCAGAATTATAACACAAAATAAATCAAGTATTAACACATGTAAAAAAACAACACCAAAACCTACAATTGAATGCCCGTGCATACTCAGAGACCTTCAGTTTTCAGTCATCGAAATCACGGTCTGATTCGCAATTGACAATTTCTGACGGGCGTGTTAAGTTAAGACCAATCTTTTAGACGCAATGCTGGGTGGCAAACGCAACTGAAAAGGAGAAATTCTCATGAAAAAAGAAATTAGGAACGACATCAAAGGTATCAATCGGTTTATATTTGAAGCCGGGTCGGATCGGGAACAACTCCATCTTCATATTTCCGAAGTCGGACCGGGGAGTCGGGCGCATCCACCACATACGCACGAAGGTCAGGAAATCTTCTATGTATTTTCGGGTGAAGGTGAGGTCTTATTTGGGGATCAGACGCATCGTGTCAGCGATAACGAAGCCGTCCATGTCGATTGTCAAGTTTTACACGGCATACGCAATGTCGGTGAGACACCTCTTCGCTACGCCGTGATTATTGCGAAGTAAATCTATCGTAATTCGGCGCGGTTATTAGCCGAGTTTTGTAAAATCAGCGTTTATTCTATTCCGAAGACTCTAATGGTAATTCCTCCGAGAACAGCTTATAAATCCCATAGATACCAACAGCAATTAGGACAATCCCAACGCCGGCTAAGCAACGTCGCACCCAAATCGGTTGTAAGAAGACCGGCAAATTGACGATGAACCACCGCGGTTGTAGGAGTTTTGACATGGCAATGCCGAAATACAGGGCTCCATAGGCGATAAGCCCGATGTCGCTTGCCAATTCCTGCTTTCGAGACGTAACTGGCAGTTTGAACGGATTCAGGAGATAATCGCCAGAGAAGATTAGGGCGATTCCTACGATCAGAAAAGTGAAGAGAATTGCGGCTGAATACCCTGAACCCTGGAGTGTTATTAACAAGCCGATGCTGAAACACCCTAATATGAGGCTCATTACGCCTTGCATAATTTGATAGTTTCTATTGCGTGAGACCATTTTTTAAGTTTAATTTTAAGCAAGTTTAAGTATTAACATTCAAGTTTTGAATTCGCAATTGAGTTGGAAGATTGGCAGCATGGAAGGTTGGAAGAGAGGGGATGCAGTATTTCTTCCAGTTTTCCTGTGCTTCCATCCTTCCTCAAAACTTAGCATTGGTTTTCTAATATTGCTTAATTTACGAGATGGAAGATCCAAACCGAATACGCGGGTCAACCAACGTATAACTAATGTCGGTGAGCAATAAACCGACAATATACAGCACGGAACCGATATAAACCATACTTCGCACAATCGCGAAATCTTGTGCATGGATGGCTTCTATCGTAAAACCTCCAAGTCCTGGAATCGCGAAGAACGCTTCCATCACCAAACTTCCTATAAAGAGAAATGGAATGACCAAAACCACGTTCGTTAGAATCGGAATCATTGCATTCTTCAGGGCATGTTTAAAGAGAACCACCGCTTCGCTCAACCCTTTTGCTCGTGCTGTACGGACATAATCCCGATTGACCTCTTCAAGGAATATCGTCCGGTAGAAACGGATACCGGTGCCGACACCCCCAATTATGCCGATCACCACTGGTAGAATAACGAACTTCAGCATATCTGTACCGGAATCGTATCCAGAAATTGGAAAGAGTCTCAATATTTTTCCGAATACCCACTGTCCACCAATAATATAGAAAAGTGTTGAGACGGACATGAGAATAACCGCAAGGATTGTCCCCCAGAAATCGACATAAGTTGCGCGGTAGTAAGCGACAATCATTGAAAGGGTGATATTTACCAGAATACCAATCAGAAAGGTCGGAAGTGTTATCGCGAGACTCGCCCACATTCGTTGAGAAATCTGTGATGTGATGTCAATGTTATTGGCATCCGATGTCCCAAAATCGAAGAAAAAGAGTTTGACCGATTTCTGGAAAAAAATAGTCTGTGTAAAAGACTGGGTTCCAGATACTTTGGCATTGAACCAGAGGGGCAGATGATAGCCGTTTTGCTGCTTCCAATTGTCAATATCTTCTTGCGTAATATTCTTCTCACCGAGAATTTGTTGTGCCATCTGGTCAGGAGAACTGACAACAAAGAAAAGTAGAAATACAGTGATGTTCACACCGATCAAGATTGGGATTGCGTAGAGGGTCCGTCGGACAATATAAGTGGTCATTTTTTAATTTTTTAATTATACCTTGCGGAGAAACAACGTCCGTTAGAACTTTGAGGTGTGTTCCTCATATCCGCCTGCGCCGTTGTTGCAGGCTACAGATTTGGTTTAAGAAAAGGAACGACAATGTTCTTAAATCCAGTTGAAACGCATCAAGGACCTGCTTGTCATGAAATGGAGAGCGGCCCAAGAGCCCATAAATTAAAGACCCCGTTCCCGTTTCCAAATTGTAATCACAGCTGGAATAGTCCCTAAAATGAAAAGAGCGAGACCTACCCATAGGGGCCAGACGACGGGTTGATTCCACGCCTGCCGATTTTCTGACCGTTGACCAGCATCGATGCGAATATATTTCAGCGTTCCACCACCCAGGGAACTCGGCTTCCTGTTCTTCACCCACTGATGCGACAAACCGAAACTGACAGGATGATAGGTAAAAACCCACGGAGCGTCTCGTTGCAGCAGATGACTCATTTCACGAATTATTGCCAACCGTTCCGGCGAGTTCTCCATATTTTTCATCTGTTCAAAGAGCCGATCGTACTCCGCGTTACCATAATTCGCAGAATTTGCACCATCGTGTCGGACTTTGCTATTTGGACCGTAGAGGAGGAACAAAAAATTTTCTGCGTCAGGATAATCGGCGTGCCATCCCCATGAGATGATTTGGAAGTTCCCGTTCTTCACTTTGTCTCGAAATCGGTTGTAATCAGTGGTGCGGTTCTCCATTGTGATGCCGAGTTGCTCTAACTTATTTCGTATCCATGTTAAGTATGCTGTGGCTCCTGCGGAGTTCCATGCATTATCAAAAGAGACGACGAGAGGATTTCCTTTACTATCTTGCCCGCCCGGATAGCCTGCCTCTGCGAGCAGCTGACTTGCTTCTTCAATGGACTTGCGAATAGGGCGTTGCATCACAGCATCCCAATTGTAGACATAAGAGTTTATGCCACTCTCACCCGATTCGTAGCCGAAGATACCGGGTGGAATGGGACTATGTGAACTGATACCGCGTCCGTTGATAAAGATTTCAATAAACTCCTCATAATCTAAAACGATCGAAATGGCTTGACGGAGTTTCCGCTTTTCCTCTGTGTACCCACCGACGGTATCGTCTAGCATATTGAAAGCAAGGTATCTTGTTGTCGGTTGGACATTAGTTCGCAACAGGATACCCTTTGTTTTCATTGCTTCACTTGCCCTCGGATCGCCTGTATCATTGAACGTGACGGCACTGTCAAACGTATCCGAAGAGATAGTAGAAGTATCATAGTACCCCTGTAAGAATTTATTCCAGCGCGGAATGTATTCCTTTTCCAATTTGTAGACGACTCTTGGAATAAACGGAACAATTTCCCATGCGTCGTCCAAAAGTCCAGTTTCCCTATCACCGGGTTCCCCACTTGATGGGTAGCGCACCACCCGAAAATTCTCATTCTTGACGAGAACTATCTCTTTATGTGCCAGAAGGGTTTCTATCCGATAAGCACCCGTTCCTACAGGAAACCTGTCAATCGTGATGTTTCGATCTTTGACAGCCGGTTGACTGTAAAAATCAATAGCCTCTTTCGGCATTGGTGAAAAGAACGGCATCGCTAACCAATAGACAAACTGCGGATACTTCGTCATAAGGATAATCCGATAGGTGTACCGATCGACGACTTCGACACCGGGGAAAGAAGCATCGTTTTGTCCGTTAGCTATAGCGACTGAATACGCCTCCATGCCAAGAATATAATCCTTCAGCGTGCTAAGAATAGGGCAGGCAACGCTCGGATCCGCCATCCGTTTGATCTGATAAACATAATCCGCAGCGATGAGTTCACGCGTGCCCGTCATCGGGAAGTCTTTGACCTCGTTGAACCCCTTGACGTCCGATTTTGTTAAGTTTCGGTAACGCCACTCTCCGTCTTCAGTCTTCGCAAAACAGGGGTGTTGTTGATACCTAATTCCCGGACGGATACGAACTTCATAAACGGCACGCGCCACTGATTCGGCAGAAGCATTGGGTGGTAACTGTTGTCCGTTAGCATCGAAGTAGTAGGGTTGTGGTACCGCCTCTGCTGTCAGGGGGATGAGTTCATAAGGTCTTTTCAAGTAATGATATTGCAACGGCGGCTCATAAATCTGCTGGATGAACCTGTATTCGTCCGAACTGTAGGAAATCGCTGGATCGAAATGTTTTGGCTCTTCACTGAATGTATTGTAGTAAATCTCTTGATCGTGCTGAGACTTCGGATACGGATTATTCGGCACACCACAACCGACGCAGAAAAGAACCAGTGTTAAGGCTAAGCTACATCGGAGACCTGATAATTTCGGCAATTTCATTCGCATCGTTCTTCACCTGCCATGTTTAGGCATTCAATCAAGATTTGGAGCGGTTACAAAATCCTCGGACCGTGTGGAGCATTCCGGGCGAGGAACGGAGATTAAAATGAATATAGAACGGTTAACGACACCAAAGGACCGAACTTAAAAGCATCACTCTCCTCATATACACCATCAAGGAAAGCATCAGTATCATCATAAAGCGTCTCTTGGCGCAAGGGAAGCATCATTGTCACAGACAATGGGATATTATAGGGCGTTGCGACCGACGCGCCTACAGATGCCATACTGAAACGGAGCCCAGTATTGATATCCTGCTCTCCTGCCCAATACGCGTAAGATTGATAAGAGCCAAAATAACCTGCTTGAAACGAGATCCAATTATTAAAACGGTAATTTAAATTGGCTGTGTAAGTCAGTTCTCTGGAACCGCGATAGGTTTTGCTGTTTTCGTAGAACGGAAACTTCCCACGGATGCCGATGTTGGCACCCAACCCTTTGTAAAGAGGAAGGCTGTAATGTAAATCTGCGATCGGATTAAAGGTACCGGTCCCAAATTGGATATGGAGATGTTCAAGTCCTGCATCTCCTAACTTCCAAGGATCTTCTTCAGTCTTGCCAAACGGAATTGTCGTTCCGATACGACCCATTAAAAGATCACTTTCCACCAAGAAATTTGCCGTACGGTATCCGAAAAAAAGATCCACATCTCTGGGACCTGCATAAGTCTCATTTCGATGGTGATTGTTTCGATTGCGTAAAATTGCTTCCAGTTCTGTTTGCGTAACCGGTTCAATTTCTTCAATAGTTGCCTCTTGAACTTTGGTCTCGTAAGGCGCATTGGCTTCCAGTATCCACTGAGAACTGAGGTGATACTTCAAGCCAATATCAATACGGAAAATATTCAGCGTAACGTGGTGTCGATGGAGCGGGACATCTATTACTTTTCTGTCTGGTGAGATCCCTTTTGTTTCTAAGTGTCCACCTTGTGCGTCAAACCATCGCATCATACTGAAAGAACTCTGAAATCTCTTCATCTCTCCTGAAGTCAAACTGACTTCACCAATCCCACCCCGTGGAATCGTGGGATTGCTTCACGCGCCTCAGCTTTCTTGAGGGAAACCGAGGGAAAAAAAGATGAATTGAAGACAGAAAAGTAGAAAAAAAATTCTTACCATTATAGCGGATCTCCATCCGTTTCCAAGTTAAGCCATTCCATTTCAGCATCGGAAAGTTCAAGTGCCATTGCACCGAGCGAAGAGTCCATCTCCGTTAAAGTTACAGGTCCAACGATTGGAAAAACGGGAAATGGAATATTCAGGCAGTATGCGAGGGAGACCTGAATTGGGGAATAGCCATATTTCGCACCTAATTTCTGTGCGCGTCCGAGTCTTTCAAAGTTATCGTCGTTGTAATAGACGCGTACCATATCTCCGTTTTCGCGGTTCTCCGGTGTAAACGCTCCGCTAAAGAAACCGCGTGCTTGCGAGGACCAGGGCATCAACGGGAACTGGCTCTCTTTATGCCATTCGCGGGCGGCATCGTCGACGCAGACACAACCACCCCACATCGGTTCCATCGGCACAGCGAGACTAATGTTATTACTACAAGAGACGAATCCTGCCAGCCCGTTTTCGGCGGCGTAGGTGTTGGCATCAATGATACGCTGTGGTTGCCAATTAGAGGCGGCAGCCGCTCGGATGCGTCCTGCACCGATCTCGTCGTTCAGGTAATCAATAATCGTTTCAACGGGGATCACGGGGTCGTCCCGATGGAGCATGTAAAGATCGATATAATCGGTGCGGAGTCGAATGAGACTCTCATCGAGATCGCTTTTGAGTTCTTCGGGGGAGAGGCGTGGACGCGGTACTCTGCCTTGTGGGTGCCCACCCTTGTCAATGAGGAAGACTTCGTCTCGGTTACCGCGTTGCCGCATCCAGAGGCCGATGAGCATTTCACTATCACCGCCACCATACCCGTGTGCTGTGTCAAAGGCATTTCCACCGGCTCCAATAAAAGCGTCAAGCATTTCAGTGCTGTAGTCGAATTTTACAGGTGAAAATATCATGGTACCCAGAATCAGATGCGAGATCTCTTTGCTGACTCCAGGAATTTTTATATGTTTCATTGCAAACGATTTCCTTTTTTATCCGGGCAGATAGGTCGCGCCCTTTGTGATTACGGGATATAGAGAAATTATAGCAGATTTCCAATCCAAAATCCAGAAGAAAATGTGGCAATCAGGACGGACACACTTTTGACGATAGGCCGCTCTCTGAGAGGCAGAGCTGACAAAAAACGCACACGGTTTCTTGACACAACCTAACAGGTTATGCTACAGAAGAGGCATCTGCGTAAGTCCTATCAATAATATGTTTGACACCAATCCGAGAAATCGCATAAAATTTCAGTTACGAAAAACCAGAGATTGGAGGGAAACCGATGAAGATTACAGGCTTTGAATACCGGACCATCTCTATTCCTTTTATTCCCGCAATACAGGAACATTCAGGCATGGATTACCCGACTACCTTGGTTTGGGTACATACAGATGAAGGATTGACAGGGTTGGGTGAGAGCAATTCCCTGAACAGCGATATTACAGACCAAGCTGACCAGATTGCTGAAAGGTACGTCGGCAAGAATCTATGGGATATTGATCTCGCCTCGGAGTCATTTGTTTTCCAATGTGCCTTTTACGACTTAGCAGGACAAGCGTTGGGGGTGCCTGCATATAAACTAATCGGTGAAAAATATAGGGATAGCGTTGAACTCGCCTATTGGTCGCCACCGATGCCAGCGGAAGCGACAGCGGCAGAGGCGGAACGCGCCGTGAACATGGGTTTTCGGGTACATAAACTCAAGGCTCGGAAAGCGAATATTGTCGAAACCGCGCGTCTCATTGAAAAAGCGTGCGGACCTGATTTCCAGATCCGTGTCGACCCAAACACGGAATTTGGAGATTTGGAAACCGGTCTCCGACTTGCAGAGGAATTGCTCCCGTATAACATTGAAGTCTACGAAGATCCAATTCGTTTTGAGGATTTGTCTTGGTACCGCCAGATGCGGGAAGCGGTGGAGGTGCCAGTCGCCCGACATCTGGGAGCACCGCCAGGGATCTTAGAGAATATCCTCGCCGGTGCGGTGGATGCGGTCAATATGGGTGGAAACGTAGTAGGGCTCCGTAAAAGTGCCGCCGTTGCCGAAGCCGCAGATCTACCGATCTGGGTGCAAATCTTTGCGTTCGGTTCATGCGTCGCTTCGACGTTCGCGGCACACATCGCATGTACACTGCCAAATTGCACAATGCCAATTGATGAGCTCCCTCACATCCGCATTGACGATCTCTCTGGCGGCAGTATGGATATCTCAGACGGTGCAATCAATCTTTCAGATGCGCCGGGATTGGGGATCAGTCTTGATATGGATGCCGTGGAAAGGTATCGGATCCGTTAGAGAATAACAATCACCGGTCAGCGATCAGTTGGCGAGGTGTTTTTGATAGGGTGTTTCCCCTTGCTTGGGTGTTTCCGACAGCTTGAGCGGTAAAGACCAGCGACCCCTGGGTTTATAACGGAGATGTCACCTTTCTCTATGAAGCCTCGATGGACATAGATAGAGCGAAACTCAACACACAAATCACTTTCGAGATAGAAAAGCGTTGGGTTTTCCCTAAAAATTGTGCTTTTTTCTATTTTATAGGACTTCCGCAGGTTGCTCTTTTGTAGCATAACCTGTTAGGTTGTGCCACACATCGCCTGTGTTTTGAGACGCTCCCTCTCCCACAGCGCGGGCTACGGTCAAAATTGCGGAAGTCCTATTTTATAGTGGAGCCCGTAATGACTTACACACTCAGACATCGTTTTATGAACGTGTGAATGTTCGTCTCAGGGATGCACAGGAAACCAAGGGTTTCATATCCTACAAGCGTAAACATATTTTCGGATTTTACTATAATTTGACAAGACAAAAGGTATTTCCGCGTGTAGAATGATTGCCAGTCTCTTCATCAATCTAACTTTCTTCGGAAAAGATGCTAAAATCTCGTAAAAAATAAACGTTTTCCGAAAAAATAGGCATCTTTTTTCAATTTTAGTTTGACAAAAACTTTTTTAAGGTGTATAATTAGAATACAGTCTTCTACTTCTGCAAGGGAATCGCGCGAATGACGGGCGAATGTATCCCATGGATGTAGCAGCATTTCTGAGAAATGGCTTACGACTTAAAGGATAATAGATGATGAAGGTGTCAGTGAAAGCATATCTTTTTGAGAAAAAGAGGAGGGGTAATTTTCGGGTGCTGCGTGTGCCTGAAGCCTTGTGTGGTTTGACACGGTGTCCCCCCCCCTCACTTCACAAAAGTTAAGTATTTTACAGACACCAAGCCGATTTCATTCGGGTGTGAAAGCCCATCACACTCCCCTATTTTCACTTCAAACCCCCTTGGTAGCTCGCCTACACGTGCTTCCAGGGCTTTTTGTGTTGCACATACGCACAACTTCTCTACACAACCCCAAACTTATATAATTGTTTTCAAGCCACTGCCCCACTAAAGGACTATGCCCATGCCTATAAACATTCACCAAACATTTCAAGGAAAGTTTCATATCTGTAACAGGTGCCACAGCCATCAAGGGTCTGGGTGAAAACGATGTTCAAAGTCTCCGAAACGCTTTTCTATAACGGTCTGTCGTTCATGTTGCTGTGTGGTCTGTTTGGACTGGTGGTCTTTTTCCGTCAGCAAGCAGAAGTGCTATCTTCCGAGGTGCCACAGGGAGAGACATCCGCAGTGAGAGACGGAGATGGGGGTCCCAATCCGCCCGGGGGTTCCATCTCTGCCCGCCGGCGTGCTTTCGATACAGGCGTGCGTCATAAGCCGCCGCACCGCACCCCCTTCGCGGATACCATTGACAGCGACTTCTACCAAACGATCATTAGAAATAACCTATTCGCTCCACTCGGCACGGTGTTGACCCCCGACCCCGAGCCCGGGACACACCTATCCCTGGTGGGGACGTTTCCCTGGTGGGGACGTTCGTCTCCGAGGACCCCGCGGCCTCGTCGGTGTTGGTGAAAAACACCATCACGGGTCGTCATCACCGGCTGTCTGTGGGTGAAGGGGTTGGGGATTTCCACGTCCTGTCGGTAGAGCCGAAACAGGTGCGTTTCTATCATCACGGCACAGAGGTGATCTTACACCTGCCTGAAACCGTCTTTCTCAACGCCAAAAGGAGATAACGCTATGTTCCGAAACTGCGTCTGTATCCTGCTTTTGATGTGCTTGCTGGTGGCGATGGGCTGCCGTCAGTTTGATGGACACAAGGGGGCCGGGTCGCCGGCACCGCCTGAGGTGTCCGCGTCGCCCCTGACGGGGGAGCCGGCAGTGCCCCTCGCGTGGGTCTCCGCAACACACGTGCCTGCGGGACCCCCCGACACCGATGTGAAACCGCACACCGATCCCCTCGACCGCCCCGGGTTTCCGGTTTTGCCGTGCCCTGCTGTCCCAGAGGACGTGCCTGAGCACCTCCGTTTCCCGTGTGGGTTGCGGGGGGTGTATCATACCACACGCGACCTGTCGCCTTGCGAGGCACGCCGGCTGGCGAGTATCTTCACAGCGATCGTCAGGGACTACAATCCGGGGCGGGAGCGTGCTGCGGTGTGGCCTGCCTTCCTCGCCGCGGAGAAGGCGTATCGTGCCCACGCCGCACAGACATTCGGTGAGCCCTTGGCCGGCACGCTTGGCGGGAGCCGATATGAGTGGTAATATGCCCAAGCCTGGGCGTTCCCTGAAATCATGGAATGTTTTATCACAGAAAGAGACCCCGAAAGGTTAGACAATTTCGTATCGGCGTTTTCTATTGCGATGGGGGATCGGTCTATAGATCACAACGAAGTTCAGTTGTTAGATGGTCGGACGTTTCGGATGCGATACAACCATAAGTATGTGTTCAGATACAACTATCTGGAGGGTGTTCCGGTGACCCTTCGAGATGAGACGGCCTCCACCCCGGGAGAGCCGCGTCCTGAAGTCGTGATTGATGTGCTGAACACCTCCGATGCCGAGCTCGAACGTCTCAGTGGCTGGGATTTTCGGATCAACCCGATAACGATGCAACCTTTTCAGGAGCCACGTCCCTGAAACCTTCTCAACCCAAAGGAGAGAAACATAATGTTGAAGCAACTCTTAGCTGATAACCGTATCTTCAGTGCGCTCGTCTGTGTCTTGGTATTCATTGCTGGCGGACTGCTGTATCTGCAAAGTGTCAAACAGAAAGGGAGGCGCGATGTCCAACGCACCCAAGAGATCGTCACACAACGTCAATCCCCGCAGCCCCAGACCCAACCTGTGGAAACCGGTGGTGGACATTACCACCTTGATGAGACGTATCACGTCGGTCCGCATAAAGCAGAGACACCTTCAGTTTCCACGCCCCCGCAACCGACGCAACCCCGCGAAGCCGCGAACATCACCCCCGTCGCACCCCCAGTCAGTGATGTTGCCGAGATGAACCCGTCACAGAAAACTGCCCCGTGGACACTGCCATCGACACGGACATCTGAAATCGATCGGCTGCGTGTCTTGAGAGACATCCGCAAGACCCTTCCCTCGCATGCCACAATGACTGACATTGTGGCGGCCTCTGATTTCGTGCCGAGCGAAGACGAGGTGGCTGTCATGAGTGATGAAGCGTTAATGGCACTGATTGAAGATGCCACTGAAAAAGCCGATGCGATTGAAGATGAAATGTGGCAACGCAGGGAGGAATGGGGTAAAGTCATCGACGATCTCATGCGTCATGCGAAAACGCCCAATGAGCGTGAGCGAATATATACGGAACATAGCGACAGGGTAAAACCGGTCATGGAGAAGATGGATGCCATCACCTACGAATACCTCATTCATCGGGTAACTGCCAGACGAGCGTTAAACGAAGTGAGTCAGCGGACGCATGAGTCAATTGCCAAGTTTCCGCCGGGATTCATTCAACTCCAGCTCCAACGAGAAGCCGAACGCGCCGCGAGGGAGGAAAGACCATGAAGAGATATTTCATTCTATTTTTTGCGTGTTTGGTTGTTTTCGGATCCGTTTATCCTATTTACAGCGAGGAAAAA
>JAAXHD010000009.1:0-1270 GCA_012271015.1 Candidatus Poribacteria bacterium
TAAAACGGTTCATTGAAACTGCGCCAGAAGTCCAAATCTTGGAGGATCGGATAGGATTCGAGGGACGGGAATTCATCCGTCCCATGGAGCGGTTGGAAATGTGCTTTTCCGACGAGGGCAGTGCGATACCCCGCATCCGTGAAATCTTCGCCGACGGTATGCTCATCT
Organism: Candidatus Poribacteria bacterium; assembly: GCA_012271015.1. Lineage (GTDB taxonomy): Bacteria > Poribacteria > WGA-4E > WGA-4E > WGA-3G > WGA-3G. The sequence goes on from JAAXHD010000009.1 coordinate 169, forward strand.
TCAGAGAGTTTCGTGCCGAGGGACCAGGCACCGTGTTGGCTCGGATATTTTCCGGTAATAATAGAGGCGCGTGTCGGTGTGCAGGTAGGGTTTGGGCAGTAGGCTCTGTTGAAGAGAGTCCCTTGCTGTGCCAAGGTGTCCAAGTGCGGGGTCTGGATTTCAGAGTTGAGGCAGCCCAAGGTGTTCCAATGTTGTTGATCGCTCGTAATAAGTAGGATATTAGGTCTGGTTTCAGCTCCCATACTGTTTCCTTTGTATTTTATTTGTTGATGGGAATCAGCATAGCACATTGGAAGGAATAATTCAAGAGGAATGTGCCTGTCACAATCCCTGCACGTTGCGTAGCCACAATTACCCAATTTATTTGTTAAACCTCATTTGAAAAGGGTTCACGATTGGCAAGTGTTTTGTAGCGTAGACTTGCTTCGCAGTGAGAATCCATGTCCGAAGAGGCACAACCTAACAGGTTATGCTACCAACTATCAACTTTTTCCTCATATTGATGATTTTTTCCTGTTGTGTGCAGTCTGGGTGTCTGTTTTCTCTTGAACAATCTGCTGGAATATGCTATGCTACAGACATCAAGAAACATAACAATTCTTACGTTGAAACCCTACAGAGATTTTGAAGAAACACCCAAGCAAAACCCCCTTATGGGGTTCAGACTCCGTTGAAATTAACCGGAAACTCGTAGCGTGTAATGAAATGGAGGGATTTAAGGAAGGAAACCCGTCAAAGTTCTGGGGGAAACACCCAAGCAAAAACGTCCACGCCGTTTCTCCGCAAGGTATAATTAAAAAATGTCTCGTTCAACAACGCAGCAACCGAACCTTATCTATGTCTTCGCCGATCAACTCCGCTACCAGTCGTGTGGCTATGCTGGCGACACACGCGCACGGACCCCCAATATCGATCGGCTTGCGACAGAGGGTGCGAATTTCTGCAACGCTGTCTCTGGCAGTCCGATGTGTGCTCCCTATCGCGCCTCGCTCTTCACCGGTAAATACGCCAGTAGCACCGGTATGGCGATTAATGAGCTCCGCATGAACCCGAATCATGACTGTTTCGGTCATGTTTTACATCGTAACGGTTACCAGACAAG
>JAAXHD010000009.1:1325-4113 GCA_012271015.1 Candidatus Poribacteria bacterium
GAATTCTTACATTCCGCCGGGACAACATCGGCTCGGTTTCGATGGGGAATGGTCGGCTTACAATTTTCATCACCTGTACTTTGACACATATTATTACAAAGACTCGCCTGAAAAGATCGTGCTACCCGGTTATGAACCGGACGGTCAAACCGATATGGCGATAGATTACCTCCAACGGGCATCAACGAACGATGATCCGTTCGCGCTTTTCCTCTCAATCGGGACGCCGCACGATCCGTGGACACAGGACAACGTTCCAGCCACTGATTATGAGATGTTTCGGGATGTTGACTTCCCGTTACCGCCAAACTATCGCGATGAAAACGACCCTTACGGCGATACGTGGGCAATTATGTCCCCCGCACAACGCGCTGAACTTCCTGAGTGGATGCGCGTCTATTACGCCATGACTGCGAATCTGGATCGGAATATAGGGCGGTTGCTACAAGCCGTTGATGACCTCGGATTGCGAGACAATACAATCTTTGTGTTCACTTCTGATCACGGCGAGATGTTTGGTGCGCAAGGTCGTCGCGCAAAGAATATCTTTTATGAAGAGGCGGTGCGCGTGCCGTTTCTGGTTCGGTGGCAGGAGCAGATTCCGAGGGGTCATGTATCAGATGCATGCTTGAACACGCCAGACATCATGCCGACGTTGTTGTCTATGATGGGTCTTCCGATTCCAGAGGCTGTTGAAGGGACAGATTTAAGTAACGCTGCGTTTGACCGACCTGCTGATGAACCGGTAGCGGTATTCATGCAGGGAATGGGATGTACTGCCAAGTGGGAGGACGGTTATGAGTGGCGTGCACTCCGTACAAAGCAATATACCTACGCCGTCCATCGCCCGGATGGAAGTGAGAAACTCTTTGATAATGTCGCTGACCCATTCCAAACCCGTAATCTGATTGATGAACCCGAATTAACCGAACTCCGAGAGCGGTTCCGAGCATTGTTGAAGCGGCGAATGGATGCGCTTAACGATACCTTTGAAGCGTGTACGTGGTATCGCGATAACTGGACAGAGGATCGGGTTATCCTGCGAACTGCGACATTTTTTGATTAGGTGCCCTTGGGCACCGCTCCACTATGTTACGCGGTGGTTTTCGGTTAATTCCAGTTGTCTATATTGTCCCGTAAGCCTCTATAGACTTGCGTAGAAAGGTTTTTGGACTTAATCAAAAACCCGCTCGTAATGGAATGGAGAGCGGTCCAGAAGTTAATAATAAAGATTCGGAAAGGGGTAAGACTGTGGATAAGAAATACCGTGTTCAGAACGTTGAGACGATACCGAGTCCATCATTGGTAGTCTATCTCGCACAGGTCCAATATAACATTGACCATGCGATTACGACCGTTGATGGGGAGGTCTCGAAACTCAGACCGCATGCGAAAACGCATAAAACCGCTGAAATTATCGCGATGGAACGTGATGCTGGTATCCTTAAGCACAAATGCGCGACGTTGCGGGAAGCAGAGATGCTGGCACAGAACGGTATAGAGGATATTCTGATTGCTTATCAGATGGTAGGACCGAATGTCAGCCGTTTCGCATCGCTACAGTTAAAGTATCCAGAGGCTGATTTCAAGGTCGTCGTCGATCATCAAGAGGCGGTAACGGCACTCTTATCAGCGGTAGCAAAGTACGGCTTGAGCGTCAAAGTCATGCTGGATTTGGATGTCGGGATGCACCGCACAGGCGTACCCGTCGGTGATACTGCTGTGGATGTCTATGCCCAGATTGAAGCGGCAGATGGGTTGCAACCGTGGGGACTGCACGTCTACGATGGACATATCCACGATGAAGATGTCGCTGAGCGGAAGGCATCCTGTGATAAGAGTCTCGTGCAGGTAGAAGAGATGAAGGACAGGCTTGCTGCTAAAGGGCTTGAGGTGCCCTTGATCGTGATGGGTGGTACACCGACCTTCCCTATTTATGCGAAAACTCCGGGTGTGGAGGCATCCCCTGGCACTTTCGTTTTTCATGATTACGGTTACTCGACCCGCTATCCCGATCTCGGTTTTACTCCCGCGGCACTGCTTCTGAGCCGTGTGATTAGTATTCCTACGCCGCATAGGATTACCCTTGATTTGGGACACAAAGCCATCGCCGCAGATCCTGAGGGTGTGCGCGGGATCGTTTTGGATGTTGACGGTGCTGAAGTGACCACGCAGCATGAGGAACATTGGGCGGTTAACGTCCCTGACAGTTCTTCGATGCACATCGGACAAGAGATTTATGTCTGTCCGACACATATTTGTCCGTGTGTTGCGCTACACCCTTTTTACTATCTTGTAGATGCCGATGGGTATTGTCGGGGGACATGGGAGGTCACGGCGCGTAATCGAACTTTTTAATTTTACCTTAAACTAAAAAATAGATAGATGTTTGCACTTCCCCTGGTAGGCGAGGTTTCTAACCTCGCCGGTTCGGCGTTTCCTATTATAGTAAAGCCCATAATTAAGTTTACATCTCTTCTGTAGGGGGCGTACCCTCCGAATCGCGACCCAACCTACTGCAAGTCGGGAATCGGAGTTCCCTCCTACAGTGTTCGTGAAATAGGGGAAACCTCGTTTTCCAAAATGTAAACTTATTTTCAGAATCCACTATAATTCTAAGTTTTAGTATAAAGAACGCTCAGGGCCACGGAAAGAAGGGTGCTGGTACGTTCGCACCCCAACTGATGAGCGTCCATAGAACTGCCATACTGAATTCCCCGAAAACCATGCCTAAGAAGAACGGACGGAGCCGCTGATATTGTCGGATACCGCTGTAACGGAGGAGCGG
>JAAXHD010000009.1:4254-7292 GCA_012271015.1 Candidatus Poribacteria bacterium
CCAAGTGGATGGAGGGGCCACCACCAATATAGCATCCTCAAGATGACTAAACCTGTTGTCACTAATGCCCCAATGCCAAAAAAGAATCCTCCTGTTGTGCGGAGATCTGTCCCTAACCCTTCCATCGCCGCAACATTGTCCTGAAATGCCCATAATGGGTTGCCGCGGTAGGTGTAACTATACATGTAATTGGCACCGTGGGTATAGGGAAGCCATAGATGGATGGCTGCCGCACATAGGAATGCGAGCGTACTGCCTAACACGAACACCCCTACCAACGAACGGTGAGACATTCCCACCCGATCCCTAATTTTTAAACCGTCTAAAAATCCTGTGAGGATGAGTCCGCGCTGATCGCGAGTGAAGATTGCATCGAGGAGTGACAGGGCAGTGAGGCTCTGCGCGCCCAGTGCGGCTTTGGTTGAGACGAGTTGATAGAGATCCAGGGGTCGGAACGATGTCTCTGTCATTAGCAACCCACCTTCTGCCGTGCTACGTGCCATCACCACGGCAACAATACATACATAAACCAGTATCTCGAACGCCGCGAATCCTAAATTCAGTCCTGCTGTATAGCACCACCCTATCGCGAGGATTAAACTGATGATGAGTCCCCAAACTGCCGTGCGGTAAGACAAAAGTTCCTCCTTGTCATCCGCTTTCGGTAGGGGTTGGGAATGTAATACAAGGAATGGATTTCGTCTATTCACAGACGAAATCCCCCAGCCCGTACAGGCGCGACGGAACACCTGCCGAAAGTGTGGGAACCCCATATAGATAAACGAAATTACGAGTACCATATAAGCCCCAGCAACTTGATAACCGATATAGAGTCGAGTTGGGTAGAGCGGCATCGTGCTGACTCGCCAACCAAACACCGCAGCGACAACATCTTGGAACCGTGTGAGGAGAAAAAAGAACCATAGACTGAAAAGGAGTTGGGTGGGGAGTAAATAAAAGAACCCTATCGCCGCGAAGGACAAGAAAATCGGTGTGTAAACCATAGCGTTGAAGGGTCGTTCTGTAAAGTATTGATTGAGTATGTACCGCAACGGGAGATTCGGGATTTGGGGCCAAATTTCGTGAAGTCCATTCAACGTAAAGATGAGGGCAGGCAGGGTAAACCCTAACCACATGAGGCGATTCCGAAGAAAGCCGCGCCCCTCGTGTACAAACTCAAGTGGTAGTGAGACTAACGGGAATGTAAGTTTTTCGTTTTCAATCCACTGTTTGCGTAGAATTGCTGCTAAGCAGAGGAAAGCAGTGAACAGGAAAAAAACAAGCACACCCCAGACGCATAACGGCTCAATCCATGCGCGCCACGGAATACTGTCACCTGTTTGTATACCCTCATAGAAACTGATGGCAATGGCGGCTTGTCCTTTTTGTTCAGGTGAAAAGGGGATCAACCACGGTTTGATGTGTGGGAAAAAGAGGGTGTCCCAACTGTTGGTTTCGTTGGTAAAGTAGTTGACGGCGATAAGTGCGGGGATGAGTTTTTCCATGATGCCGCGCGATGAGATCATTGAAGCAACGAGCATCATGCAGTAGATGCACATCAATTCGCGAGGCGACAACCCAAAACGGGCGTTCAGTCTTTCAAGCAGCCGATTCCCTAATACGAGAAAGAAGAATAGCCCGATAACCGCTGGTGGCAACTGTAAAAACCCGATTTGGATGTAGGTAATTACTAATTCGGCGTAGGAGACGATGCAACATATAGCGATAACGAAACAGGTGCCAAGCAGGAAGGAACGTCCTGAGAGACGATTTTCATTAATAGGAAGCAATATTGCACTGTCCTCTATGAAGTTTGATGGATTTTATCATGATGTCCTGGATTTGTCAAATCCAACTTAACAAGGTTGCTGCATCCTAATAGGCTACAACGCTTGTGTATCTAAAAAAAATGTCATGAGTTTATTTTTTTGTAACCGATTCGTAAATGAAGGCGTTATTCAAAATATGAGTAATTCTATTTCTTTATGGACTGAAGCTATGCGGAATGGGTCACTTCAATCCTTTGCTAAAATTAATCCCCTTGTTGGACTACCTCCGAAGACTTTGCGCTTGTATAGCGCGTTGGCGGTTTTTAAAAAGGAATATTGTTCTGGTAAAGAGCCGGGGTGGTTTCACGTACCGGAATCCGACCAGCGTCTTAAGAATATCGGGCTTTCTAAGCGGGGGCTTAGGAACGCTTTGCAAGAGCTGGTCCAGGTGGATTTATTACAAATCCGCACAGAACAAGGTACACGGTTGTACTACCTGAAGTAGCATGCAAACGCCCGAGTCCCCTTTAAAGATCCCGCGATTGGTTCTTGCATCTGCGTCACCTCGCCGTTCTGCTTTATTATCGCAGATTGGATTAACCTTTGAGGTGCGCCCGAGTGATATTGTTGAACCACCACACCACACATATTCAAATGATCCTGCAAGTGAAGTAACACAAAAACTTGCCTTATTGAAGGCAGCGGCTGTTTCACAGCACTTTGATGATGCTCTAATTATCGGTGCGGATACTTTGGTATCGCTGGATGGAGAACTTCTCGGTAAACCGACTGACGATGCGGACGCGTTCAAGATGTTGACCCACCTGAGTGGCACCTGCCACGAGGTCGTTACAGGGGTCGCCTTGGTTGACGCTCGGACTGAACGCGAAATCGTCTGGTCAGAAACAACGCAGGTTTACTTTCGGGAGTTGCATAGTACCGAGATAGACACCTATATTGCAAGTGGCGAAGCATCAGATAAGGCTGGCGCGTACGGAATCCAAGGACAGGGTGCAGCTTTCGTTCGACGTATTGAAGGATGTTATTTTAATGTCGTTGGACTTCCGTTAGCGAGCCTCGTTGAACACTTTTTAATTTTTCCTTGCGGAGAAACGACGTGCGTTTAGACCCTTGTGGGCCCTCCTCAAAAATGAATCCAGAACCCGCAAGGACGACGGACGCAGCGGCCCAAAAGCCCATAATTAAAAAACCTAAACATTATATGCCTACCGAGGGCTACACTGAAGTTGTAACGCCCGGCGAAATGGG
>JAAXHD010000009.1:7364-7678 GCA_012271015.1 Candidatus Poribacteria bacterium
GGCGAGCGTCCAGACGTTTTTCAGGGCGAGGCGTGTGTAGCGTATATTCCACATCATACGACTTATGAGGTGCTTGCAGGCGAAGCCGGAATTGAAATCGCAGTTTGTAAAGTGCCATCCTATGCTGAATCCGCTGCGATTATTTTAGGGGCAGGGGAGACAGTAGATGAAAGTGAGACGCACCTCAGGATTTGGGAAAGTACCTTATCGGCGAAGGCGGACGTAGGTACAACGAATGCGCACATGATGCTTATGGGAGAGGAAGCAATCTGTCTGCACAGGTTCCGAGATGCGGATGGTGTTGCTACTTTCGA
>JAAXHD010000174.1:0-28754 GCA_012271015.1 Candidatus Poribacteria bacterium
TAGAAGTCCTGTCTCCTTCAACCGCAGCGTTTGACCGCGGTGAAAAATTTGAACACTATAAGCAGATCGCATCCTTGCAAGAATATATCCTCGTTTCACAGGACCGGGTGCACGTTGAACGCTACCAGTGCCAAGAAACGCAATGGATCCACAATACCTTTCAGGGTCTTGAGGATACGTTATCGCTTGCTTCAATTGAATGCACACTACCCTTGTGTGCTATCTATAGGCGCGTTATGCTTGATGCATCATAAAATAATAGAGCATCCTTAAAACAAAGTTTCACGTGTATTTGCAATTAAGAAGGAATCTACATGGCATCCCAACAAAAACGCCCCGTCGTTCTCATCGTTCGAGACGGCTGGGGCAATAATCCGTATCCCGAATTTCAACACGTGAATGCCGTTCATCTCGCAAAAACACCTGCAGATGATTGGTTGCGGCAAAACTATCCGAACGTCCAAATCCATACCTCCGGCGAAGATGTTGGTTTACCCGCTGGTGTCATCGGCAACAGTGAAGTCGGGCATCAGAACATCGGGGCAGGACGCATCGTGAATCAAGAACTCCGCCGTATCAGTACCATGATCCGATCCGGCGAGTTTGCTCAGAATGAAGTGCTTTTAGACGCGATCGCCCATGTCAAAAAGCACGGAACACATTTCCATCTCATGGGATTGGCAAGCGACGCTGGTGTTCACAGTTCTCTTGAACACATCTATGGACTTCTCACACTCGCCAAAACGAACGGACTCAGGGCTGACCAAGTCTTGATTCACAATTTCAGCGATGGACGCGACTGCCAGCCCGACCTCGGTATCCAATTCTGTGAGCAGATTGAAGCAAAGTTAAAAGAGATAGGTATCGGACAGATAGCCTCCGTTGTCGGTCGCTATTACGCAATGGATCGGGATGATCGATGGGAACGCGTTGAGGTGGCGTATCGTCTCTTAACCGAAGGGGTCGGCGACCGCATTGCTACCGCTACAGATGCCTATCGTGATTATTACGAGAACCCTGATGACACCAACCGTAAGGGCGATGAATTCGTCCGTCCGTCCGTAGTCCTTGGAAGCGATGGTGAACCCCTCCCCCGCATTACCGACGGAGACGCCGTCGTCTTCTATAACTTCCGGGGGGATCGACCCAGAGAACTCACCAAAGCATTTTGTCTTGATGAATTCCCGTTTCAAGGGGAAGGGAAAGACGGTGTCACTCGGCAAATGGGTTTTAAACGGAATTGCAAACCTAACGTTAAATTTGTAACAATGACCGAGTATGAGCAGGGAATGCCTGTTGAAGCGGCTGTCAAAAAACCTCCCAAAATGCAGGATACACTCGGTGCCTATGTCAGCCAAGCAGGCTTAACGCAATTTCGATGCGCAGAGACCGAGAAATTTCCACACGTTACCTTCTTTTTCAACGACTACCGAGATGAACCGTACAAAGGCGAGGATCGGCAGATCATTGCCTCTCCACGCGACGTGACGACCTACGACCAGAAACCAGAAATGTCCGCCCCCGGTGTGACGGAGGAGATGTTACGTCGAATCGCTTCCGATAAATATGATTTGATGGTGCTCAATTACGCCAATGGCGACATGGTTGGGCATACAGGCTCACTTTCAGCCGCTATTAAGGCAGTTGAGGCAGTTGATACTGGGGTCGGGAAAATCGTTGATGCCGTGCTTAAAAAGGACGGCGCACTCATCGTCACCGCCGATCACGGTAACTGTGAGCAGATGATTGATCCAGAAACCGGTGGTATCCATACTGCACATACCACGTATGATGTAGATCTTATCCTTGTTGATAACCAATGCAAAGAACACCAACTCCGTGAAGGCGGACGGCTTGCCGACATTGCACCGACAGTACTCCGTCTCCTCGGTTTGGCACAACCCTCTGAAATGACAGGTGAATCGCTTTTCTAATTTACCTTGCGGTTCGGTTAGGTAAGTTTAGCATTTAACGTTCCTTTCTGTATATCCGCCTGTGCCGTTGTTTCCGGCTACAATTTTAGTTGAATTTGGTTTGATGTAATAGAGCCCAGGAGCCATAATTATAGTAAAGTTTAGAATTAATTAGACACTCCGCACCGGCGAAGTTAGAAACCTCGCCTACCAGGAGGAGGGCGAATGTCTATTTATTTCTCGGTTTTACTATAAATAACCTGCCTATAGAACTAAGGAGATTTTGGCATGTCCCCACTGATTGACCAGCAAGTTAACGACGATTTCAGGCTATTCGCCGGCAGCGCGAACCCAGCGTTGGCAAAAGATATCGCTGCGATTTTAGGTGTTGAACTCGGTAAAATTACAATTGAGCCGTTTCCCAACCTTGAGACTCGCGTTCAGATTGAGGAAAGTATCCGAGGCACGGATATTTATGTTGTGCAGCCAACGAGTCAACCTGCCAACGAAAATCTGATGGAACTGCTCATCACGATTGATGCCATGAAACGCGCATCAGCCCGGCAGATTACCGCGATTATTCCATACTTTGGATACTCGCGCCAAGATCACAAAACAACAGGGCGCGAACCGATCAGCGCGAAACTCGTCGCGAATCTCTTAACGACTGCTGGAGCCAGTCGTGTCATGGCTATTGATCTGCACGTGCCCCAGATACAAGGGTTCTTTGATATTCCTATGGATCACTTGACCGCTCTAACGACCTTGACGAATTACTTCCGCGAGAAGCAGGTTGAAAATGGTGTAATTGTTGCCCCTGATGCAGGTCGCGCCAAATTGGCAGAAAAATATGCAGATATTCTTGGGCTTCCGTTAGCCATTATGCACAAGCGGCGAACCGGTGTTGATGGACAGGGCGTTAAGTTCGTTGAGCTTGTTGGAGACGTTGAAGGCAAAACCCCAATTATTACTGACGATGAAATACAAACAGGTGGGACGATTCGCCAACAAGCCATAGCCTTGGCAGAGGCAGGCGCAGAACCTGCTTATGTCTGTATCGCACACCCTATATTAGTTGGTCCAGCGTTGGAACGGCTCAGTCATCCAGCAATTCGCGAAGTGGTCACCACCAATACGATCCCCGTTCCTGCTGAAAAGCAACTCGATGGGAAAGTTACGGTGCTTTCCATAGCACCACTCCTTTCTCAAGCCATCTTGAGGGTACATCAACACCGATCGGTGAGTCAGGTCTTCCGGGATCAGCAACTCGATTTCCCCGTGTAGTTTACGGGGAAGTCGCTTATACTGATAAAAACAGATGGTGCCGATACTTTACCTCAGCCATTGCGGTTCGAGCATCGGTGGTGGTGAGAAGCAACTTGCTTATCTCGTCGAGAATATCGATCGAACGCGCTATCGTCCGCTTGTTATTTGCCCTGATGATGGTGTTTTCGCTGAACATTTGAGGCGTGCCAATGTTCCGACAGTGATTCTGAATCTTCCGCCCTGGCGAAGGTTGAAATCGTTAGTAACGAGGTACAGAGCCGCAAAAAAATTGGTGAATCTTGCTAAGGGGCACGATGCTCACCTGATCCATACCTCCGATTCGTGGTTTAACCCGTATCTATGGTCGGTTAGAAAACAGTTGAAAATTCCTGTTGTTTCTCACGTGCGGAATCTTCTCACACCTATACAGGTGAGAAAATACAGATTTGACCGGATGGACGGTATTATCGCTATCTCAGAGCAGAGCAGGATCCCACTGATTCAAGCAGGGATTGATGCCCAAAAGATTGATGTCGTCCGCAATTGTGTTGATTTATTGGCTTTTCAACCGGTTTCTGAACCCATTCACTCAGCGGAATATGTTGTCGGTATCGTCGGTAGGATTGAACCCTTCAAACGTCAAAAAGCGTTTGTTGAGATAGCCGCTAAAGTTATTGCACAGGGCAAAGAAATCAAGTTTCATATTATCGGTAGCGCGCTGGGAACACCGGAGCATCGCACTTACGAACGCGAAGTTCGTCAATTGATAGCCAAATATGGGGTGCAGGAGTGCGTTCACTTCACAGGTCACCGTACCGATATGCCCAAGGCAATGCAGGAACTCGATTTACTCGTAACCCTTTCAGCGGGGAGTGTCATCGCCGAGGCGATGGCAGCAGGCAAGCCTGTTATCGGAACCCCAGTTGGCAGTACTGCCGAAATGATTGTTCACGGTGAAACAGGATACATTGTGCCGTTAGAGCCTATAGACGGAATTGCAGATAAAATTGTTGAACTTGCCAAAGATTCGACTCAAAGCGCACGTATCGGACAACAGGGAAGAATATACGCTGAAGAAGCCTTCGGCGTTGAAAGGCATGTCCAGAAAGTACAGAACGTTTATGAGAAATTGTTAATTCAGGGTTGAAATTTTTAACGTTTTGACGTATAATAGCAACATTACTTCTTTAGGAGGAGCAGAAGAATGCTCACACAAGAACAACGTGATTTTTACGACGAGAAGGGTTACCTTGGTGTTGAGGCGGTGTTGACAGCAGAAGAGGTCGCGGATATCCAACGCGTCACCGATGAATTCGTCGAAAAATCGAGAGAGGTCACCGAGCATACCGACATCTTCGATCTGGAACCCGGGCATACGCCGACGAATCCACGTGTGCGGCGTATCAAGAATCCAGGGCTACACCACGTCGTATACGATTATGCCTTACGGCATCCCAAGATTTTGGATATTGTCGAGCAACTCATCGGACCGGGGGTTCGGTATAATGGACATAAATTGAACATGAAGTATCCGGAGTTTGGAAGTCCAGTTGAATGGCATCAGGATTGGGCATTCTACCCGCATACCAACGACGATCTACTTGCAGTCGGGGTCGTTATTGATGACATGACTGTAGAGAACGGGGCATTGATGATACTTCCCGGTTCCCACAAAGGACCGATTTTAGACCATCACCAGGATGGTGCCTTTATTGGAGCAGTGACCGATCCCGATTTTACACCGGACGGTGCTGTACCTGTTGAGTTGAAGGCGGGGGGAATCACGATCCATCACGTTCGGGCGTTGCACGGCTCTGCGCCAAACACCTCAGACAAACCGCGCCGCTTAAAGCTTGCCCAGTACTGTGCGGTAGATGCGTGGCCCCTGAAAGGTATTCCAGATTGGGAAACTTTCAACAGTTTCATCATCCGCGGCGAGCCGACGAATCAACCGCGTGTGGTGGCGGCACCCGTACGTATGCCGGAGCCCTATGCAGAACTGAAGGGTTCTATCTACGAGGTGCAGTCTCTGCTTGACGATCCGCTTTATGCTAACAAGGGACAGTAGGTTAGAAATCGGGTGATTTCTGGATACAATAAAAAATGCGAGGTATAATAACCTCGCATTGCAATATAATAGGACTTACGCACTTCCCCGGTAGGTGCGGTTTCCCAACCGCACCGATTGCACTATTATTGATCGAATTCTCTGGTCTCGCGTAAGTCCTGTATAATTTACTTTTTGCTGACAAGGTAAAGGGTGTGTCAACTAAAGTTTAGTTGGCGACTTGCGCACTGAAACCTGCATCTGTAACCGCCTTCACGAGCGCATCTTTCTCAACCTTGTCCTTCTCAATTTTCACCACAGCTTTATTCTCTTCCATAGAAACACTGACGACCTCAGTCACACCGGTAAGCTTTGTGAGTGCATCCTGCACCTTGCTGGTACACGCGCCTCATGTCATGCCGGTCACAGCCAGTGTCACTTCCTCAACGGTTGTCTCTGCTGTTTGCGCGGGTGCTGCTTCTTCTGCCTCTTTCTTTTCGGTATCCGCACACGCAACTACAAACAGCAATGCTGCAAAGCAGACGAATAGCATTCTCACGTTTAACTGACGCATAAGTTTAATCCCCTTATTTGTAGGGACGATCTCTCGATCGCGCCTTTTCGACTTTAGTTCTAATGGTTGAAATATTGTCTAATTAGGCTGCAAGAGAATTGTGGTTTGCAACCTGTTCCTATAAAAAGAAAGGGTGGGTAACCCCACCCTTCCCCGATTCAGCCTTATTGAGCGACTTCGGCACTGAAGCCAGCACCTTGAACTGCGGTCGTGAGATCGGCAGTCTTAACTTTGCCTTTCTCAACCTTCACAACAGCTTTATTATCCGTGTCAGAAACGCTCACCACTTCAGAGACACCGGCGACTTTACTGAGTGCATCCTGCACCTTGCTGGTACACGCGCCTCATGTCATACCTGTAACATTCAGTGTTACCTCTTCGATCCGTTCACCAAACAGTCCACAACCGAACATGAACGCAAAGGCGATAAAACAAACAAGCGATAATCTTGCAATATACATGTGGTCAACCTCCTTAGAATTAATTGTTAACTATTTTAACACATATTAATTTTTGGGGCAAGAATTTTTTCAAATTAATACAAACGCGTCCAAATTACGCCCAAATAACCCAAAATTTATCGTCGACGATAACCCGATTGCTCCGATAACGCGTATAATTGCGTGTTCTTCATAAAACGAATATCCTGTCCACGCAGTTTCGATCCATACCGTTTTTCCAAAAATCGTATCCGTTCCTGTCGATCCGAAAGCAACATCGTTTTAGGTGTCTGCATCTTTAGCAAATCAGCAGACGACAGTTTCTTGGAATTGACAGGAACTTGGGATCCATTGTAGTAACACTTCGGGCACAACCGATAACGTGGATAACGGAGTCGACCACAACTACATCGTGCCGTTCCGTTAGGTCCACCGAGGACTTCTTTCTCCGTTTTTTCTCTCGCCATTAGGTTACCTCCGATGGACATCTAAAAATGTAAAGACCTTCTGAATCCGCTGCAACTGCTTTTGAAACGCAGCCGCCCGTTCAAATTCCAGTGTCTCCGAGGCTCTATCTCGTTTTGCAATCAGACTTGTCTGCACCGTTTCGTACTCACCGTCCAACAAATTGACGATATCCGTTATCATTTCACCATAGAGTTCGCGCGTAATGAGTGCGGCGCAAGGGGCATCACAACGCTTCAGATGGTACTGGAAACAGGCGCGAAATCCTTGAACTGGCGTGATTTCCCCTTCGCACGTGCGAACTGAAAAGATTCGTTGTAAAACATTGATCGCTTCATCTGTCCATCGTCGACTCGACAACGGACCGAAATACCTCGCCCCATCTATCTGTGTTTCGGATACTCTTTCAAGGCGCGGAAAAGCCTCGCCGACATCTATCCGAATATACCAAGATGTCCGTCCAAACTTCAGCGCGGTGTTATAGGAAGGTTGATATTCTTGGATGAGCCGCGATTCTAAGAAGAGTGCTTCCTGTTCCGAACGACAGACCTGATACCGAACATCTGTTGTCCACCGGATAAGCCGTTTGATTTTGCTTGGACGTCTTTTGACCTTATGGAGATAGGAGCGGACGCGCTTTCGTAAACATTTCGCCTTGCCGATATAAAGGATTTTCCCTGAAGCCCCACGAAAAAAGTAAACACCCGGATCCAAAGGGACATCGGCTACCATTTCTTGCGTTAGCATTGTTCAATTCGCATAGGAATATTTGCTATTGTACTTTAGCATATTTGCTAAAATTGTTCAACAGGAAAGCGTATACAGAACAGAGCCATTCAATTTTCCTATAAGAAGGAACTTCGACTCCCGATCTCTGCTGTAGGAGGGAACTCCGATTCCCGACTCTCTCTTTTATAGAAGGAGTCTTCTGATTGAAACCCCCAGCACAAAACGGATAGAAAACCGACAATTGAATGTCTCTGGTATACAGAACCTTGACACATTTTTCCCTTTCTGCTAAACTCGTATACCAGGAGGGAAAAAATGAAACCAGTATTTTGGTTTGTTATCATTGGGATCTTGTGTGTGGCAACAAATCCTCTATCGGCAGAACTGCTGGACGATGCAGTCGGCATCTGGCTTTTTGATGAAGGTAAAGGCAATACTGCGGCGGATACATCGGGCAACGGGAATGACGGCGCAATTACGGGCGCGAAATGGGCAGAAGGCAAATTCGGTGGCGCATTGGAATTTGAACCACCGCATGTTGTGACGGTTGAGCCTTCCGATAGCATCAATTTCAAGAACCAGATGACCATCGCAACGTGGGTCTATATGAATAAAGGCGTTTCCGATACCGCTATTCGGCGGAACGGCTCTTATTTATTGGAGGTTCAATCGGGAGGCGAGAGGGTACCGGGTGGTTACGTCTTCGGCATCTGGTCGGGGGGTGGTTTTACCGGCGGTGTGTGGGGAAAAACCGTCATTGACCCTGAAAAATGGTATCACATCGTTGGACTCTACGATGGCAATGAAATGAAACTTTACGTAGATGGCACGCTTGAATCTGCCGTCAAACAGGCTGGTGATGTAGATCAAGCAGGTGAACTGCTTTTCGGCACTTTCGGGGGTGAAAAGTTTATTGGCAGATTGGACGAGGTCATCTTCTTTAACCGCGGTATCACGGAAGCTGAGATCACCGAGTTAATGACAGGCGTGGAAGCCGTCCTACCTGTCTCTCCAAACGGTTTACTAACAACCAGTTGGGGACGACTCAAGGCGAGGTAATTGACATACATGCCTGCAAGTGTTATCATATATGAAATAGGAAATTATTAAATATTCTTTTGAGGTGGACATTGTGGCAGGCACGCAACTGAATCAATCCAAACCTGCATTGTCAGCTGCGCAGCACAATCTTTTAACGGCTGATGACCTCGCCAAACAGCCTGATGATGGCACTCGCTATGAACTCGTGAAGGGAGTCCTCCAGAAAATGCCGCCTGCCGGATTTGAGCACGGCATCTGTGCCGCTGAAATCGGAAGTAAACTTAACGTTTACGTCAAAACGCATAAATTAGGATATGTTTGTGGTGCCGAAACAGGCTTTAAAATTGCCCAAAATCCTGATACAGTGCGTGCCCCAGATGCTGCCTTTGTTGGTCAGGCATCAATCGAACAACAAGGTATTGTCAGAGGCTATTGGGAGGGTGCCCCCGATTTGGCTGTTGAAGTCATTTCCCCGGGTGATACTTATGCCGAGGTTGCCGAGAAGGTGGAAGAATGGTTAACCGCCGGTTGTAGAATGGTATGGGTCATCAACCCACGACGGGAGACAGTGGAGGTCTATCGCTCCAATGAAGATTTTACCCTTCTACGTGGAACTGACACGCTTGATGGCGGTGATGTTGTTGAAGGCTTCCGATGTCAGGTTCAAGATATTTTTGCGTAACTTATAGCCAAGTATCTCGGACACATCCAACCCTTACAACTCAAGAAAAGACATTACAATGACACAATGGAAACCTACACCTGCACAAAAAACGCAATATGAGAACGAAGGTTACTTCATCCTTCGCAATCTTATCTCACAAGACTTGGCAGCGCAACTCCGAGGTGTCATTCGGAACGCCCTTATGCTACCCAACGCTGGTGAGTTCGCCGATTACGATCCCATGGATCCCATGGACGAGTCACCACAGGGACGTATCGCACGCTTTCGTAAACTCGCCAACTACTGTGTCGAATCTCCGCTGATATGGCACAACATCCACGCCGGTCCGGCAGTGCTTAACATCGCACGCTATTTTCTCGGCGACGCTATCATCATGAAGTTCAATAGTTGCTTCCTCAAACCCGCTCGCACGGGTGCCGCAACGCCGTGGCACCAAGACAACGGACTCTGGCGTGACGGTGAAACGGAGCCTTTCAACTTCTGGATACCCCTTGAGCCCGCAACCCGGGAAAATGGATGCATGCAGTTCATCCCCGGTAGCCACAAAACCGAAATTGTTGAACACGTTCTATATCCCGATAGCATACACGGTGAACTCCCACGGGAAGACGTTCAGGAGATGATCGAAAAGCACGGTGTACATCATATTGAATTGGATACCGGTGATGTCGTCATTTGGCACAGCAGTATGTGGCACTATAGTCCGCCGAATACGAGCGAAAAGAGTCGTATTGCTGTCGCAGGGGTCTATACAAATCCAGAGATCTCTAAGACGCGTAATCGTTGGCATAACTTCCGATGGGTAATGAAGAACGGTGAAGTGTGTACCCAATTCCCGCCCGAAGTTGTCATTATGGAAAATAAACCCGCTGAACGACCGAAGCCGTTTCCAACTGCTAAGGACTACTAACCTATGGCATTGAAGAAACCGAATATTGTCGTCTACCTGTCGGATGATCACGGTTGGGAATACCTCGGTTGTTACGGAAATACACAGATCCAAACGCCACATCTGGATAGTTTCGCCGAGGACGGCATCCGTTTCACGCATGCTTTCACACCGACACCGACGTGTGCTCCGTCTCGCTCCACCCTCTATACTGGGCTTTATCCCGCTCGACACGGTGCGATGGGCAATCATACGGAATGCCACGCGCATCTTGAGGCTTTACCACAAACACTTCGAAAACTCGGTTATCGTGTGGCAATCGCCGGTAAAGCGAATGTGAAG
This sequence comes from Candidatus Poribacteria bacterium, assembly GCA_012271015.1. Taxonomy (GTDB): domain Bacteria; phylum Poribacteria; class WGA-4E; order WGA-4E; family WGA-3G; genus WGA-3G. The sequence goes on from JAAXHD010000174.1 coordinate 10,392, forward strand.
CCGGAGTCCCTTTTCGATTTCGAGTATATCGGTGGTTTTCTGCCAAAGCGCGCCGAGTATAACCGGAAATATCGCGCAGAAGGACTTGATACCGCGCCCGTTGAACGTTTCCTTTCGAGCCATCGACAGGAGAATCCGGATCAACCCATCTGTCTCATCCTCGGCGATAGCAATCCACATGTCACATGGGAACCGAACAAAATTTATGATCCAGACACCTTGTCTCTACCGCCCTATATCGCCGATACACCCATCGCTCGAAATGCCCTTGCTAATTACTATCAGGATATCACAACGATGGACACCCGAATCGGCGAAGTTGATAGAATATTAGAAACACACGGGTATACCAACGATACACTCTTTATCTACACAACCGACCACGGGGCCGAGTGGCCCCACTGTAAATGGACCTTGTATGATACCGGTATCCGGCTACCGTTTCTCGCGAAGTGGCGCGGCGAGATTCCTGCTAACACTGTCTCCGATGCGATGATTTCGCATGTTGATTTCTTGCCGACGCTCATAGACATCGCCGGCGGTGAAACCTTGGAGGATTTAGACGGCGGCAGTTTTAAAAATGTCCTGATCGGACGACAAGCCACTTTCCGCGATAAAATCTACGGCACACATACCCGCGACGGAAATATGAATGTATTCCCACAACGCTGCGTCCGCAATGACCACTATAAATACATCTTAAACCTAATGCCCGAAAACGGATGGACAACCCACTTCACTGAAGTCGAAGGCATCACGGAGAGCCATGCTGAGGTGTGGAATAGTTGGGTCGAAAAAGCCAAGACCGATCCGCAAACCGCACAACTTATTTATCTTACGCAACATCACCCTGTAGAGGAATTATATGATGTGACGGCTGATCCGTATGAGTTCAACAATTTGGCGTTCAGTCCGGATATGCGCCCGACTCTTGAAAAGATGCGCGCCGATGTCCGACACTGGATGCACTCACAGGACGATGAGGGGAGACGTGAAACATGCAATCTAAATTGATGGACAATTGGATGGTGAACCTGAGATTGCCATTTTCGTATAAAACTGATTTTGCAGGGTTCTCAATTCTGTGTGTTGTGATGATTTTCTTATTTCTTGCTTGTGGTGATGCAGAACGAACGACCGGCATTGTAACAGCACCAGAGGACGCCGCTAAAAAACTCCCCGCGGGCGAAGGACTGGACCTCGGAGCACTCGCCCCCGAATTCTCGCTTCCAGATGGTGACGGGGAATTCCATACGCTTTCCGAGTATCGCGGGCAGAAACTTGTTATTGTTTTCTACCGCACTGGCACATGAGGTGACTGTCGAACGCAACTCGGTGAGTTGCAGGAAGGCTATGAAGACATGCAAGCCGAAGGTGCTGAACTCATTGCTATCAGTGCCGATCCGATCACTACTGTTAATTCAACGCAACAAACGCTTCAAATCACTTATATCTTGCTTTCGGATAAGGAGACGAAGACGATTGGGGCTTATAATGTCGTTGACCCGAGTGAAATCGAGGTGGCACGTCCAGCGGTCTATATTGTGAATCAAGATGGGAATATCGCTTGGAAATATCTTGATGCAAAGAGTGGTAAACGTATCGGTCCTGAACCGATACTCGCACAGTTGAAGAAATTTTAGGGGACTTACCCAATTCCTTGGTAGGTGCGGTTTCAAACCGCACCTACCGCGGGAGAATATCGGGAATTCTGTGATTTTGCGTAAGTCCTGTTTAACAGGAGTCATTTGAAATGATTGATGTTTGTTATTTTGCTGACGAGGTTTCTAAAACCGATTTTGAGGAAGCCATTAAACTCGGTGTTGAAGCCGGGGCAAATACCGTCGAAGTCCGAGGGGGTGTTTGGGGAAAACACGTGACCGAGATTGACGATGATGACGTGAAGCATGTTCAAGATGTGCTTGATACTTATAATGTCCGTGTTGCGAGTGTCGGGTCGCCCTTCGGTAAATGCTCCATTGACGACCCACAGGAATACGAACAGCATCTACGGCACTTCGATCGGATGGTGACGTTAGCACACGCATTTGATACGCAAGTCATTCGCGGATTTACGTTTTGGAATCCAAATCGTCGGACCAAAGACGCGCCACGCCCGGATATTAACGACTACATGGAACGCATCGTTGAGAAACTCTCGCTTGTCGTGCCGGTCGCAGAGAATGCGGACGTTACGCTCTGCTTCGAAAACGAAAGTGCCTGTCTCGCCGGAACCTGCGAAGAGACACGCGCTGTCATCAATGCGCTCGGTAATAGTCCAGCACTTACTTCATGCTGGGATGTCAACAACGGACTGCACTGCGGAGAAAACCCGCTGCCTGATGGATACTCCCATATTAAGGGATTGGTGCGGCATCTCCATGTGAAACCCAACAGTCAGAAAAACCTTGATCCGATTGGTGACACAGGTTTGCACTATAGAAAGGTGTTGGAGACGCTCGTCGCTGACGGGTTCACCGGCTCAGCGAGTATTGAACATTGGGGACAACCAGAAGATATGTTGAAGGGTGTGCGGCAACTGCGTGCCTTAGTTGATACTCTATAACTGCTTATAGGTAAAGGAGAACGGAATGCAATTGAAGCCGGACGCACCACAATTAACTTGGCTGGGAACTGTCTCCCTGCAGAAAACCGAGGATTGGGTGATGCCATGGCGCACACCGCACCCGATGCATGTTCTATTTCCAGAGCCGTTACTGGAACGCTCAGCGATGCCTGCCGGCGTTCGCATCAGTTTTCGGAGCAATACCACGCGGGTTTTGGGAAATATCGTACCACAGAACGAAAGCGGGATGCTGGATCTTTGTTGTGATGGTGAAGTTGTAGACTCGCTTGATCTGACGCAAAAGGACAACTTCGCTTTTGAAGGCTTGTCCGCTGAGGAAAAATTGATTGAGTTGTGGCTACCACAGTTCGGGAGTTTTCAACTTCGCAACTTGGAGATAGATGACGATACAACGCTGCGACCATTTGCCGATACTCAACCTCGGTGGGTGACGTACGGAAGCTCTATCACACAGTGCCGGACGGCGGCATCTCCGACACAGACATGGCCCGCGATTGTTGCGCGTCAACATGGACTAAATTTAACCTGTCTCGGTTACGGTGGACAGTGCCATCTCGATGCTATGGTAGCACGGATGATCCGAGATCTGCCTGCCGATTATATCTCGATGTGTCTCAGCATTAACATCCAAGGCGCATCCAGTTTGGGACCGCGTGCGTTTCGTCCCGCAATTATCGGAGCAGTCCAGATTGTCCGTGAGAAACATCCAGATATACCACTCGTCCTGATGTCCCCTATCTACTCCCCACCGAGGGAGGAGACACCAAACGCCGTAGGGTTTCATCTCAAGGGTATGCGTGAAGAGGTACAAGCCGCTGCTGAGGCACTTCAATCACACGGTGATCGGCATGTCCATTACGTTGACGGTTTGAGTGTATTTGGGGCTGATTACGAACATCTACTTCCAGATGCCCTACATCCAGATGCGGAGGGTTACCGAGTTATGGGTAAGAATTTCAAGACTGAAGTTGCTGAAAAATTTTTTGTATAAATAACGCAAATTGTCATCGTTAGGACTTACGCACTGTAGCATAAACTGTCAGTTTGTGCGATGTAGAGGATCGCTAACTCACACGTACGTCTACAGGTGCTACCATCGTAATAGACAGAATGCCTTATTTTGCGTAAGTCCTGATCGTTATAGCGCGATCTGTATGAAATTTAAATAAATATTTCAGTAATACCTCGAAAAAAGATTGTAGGGGTAGGTCTTGTGCCTGCCCACACATTACTCTTTAGCAGTAAGAACCGACCAGCATCTATTGGGCTTTCAATGTCGCCCAAGTCGTCGCTAACTTACCTTTCGCCGCAACATCTAATGCTGCTTCCCAGCCTTCCTCCGCGAGGAGTTGAATGTCCTCCTCTTCTAACGCCACACCTTTTTTCGTGAGGAAGACTTCATCTAATCCGCCGATGAGATTTTCACTACCCCAGCCACCGAACTTCAGGACAGCGGGATTATCCATAGTCGCACCGACGTTCCGCTCTGTCTCCTTTTTGCCGTTCACATACAAAGAAATAACCCCTTTCTTACGAACAGCGACGGTATGATGCCAACCTTTTCCGACAATGTCAGTTTTACCATCGTCAATATGGTTTCCACCACCCTCAAAGATAAAGAAGCCGGTGTCTCTGTCGATACTTGAACTCATCGCCCAGAATCCGGCACCGCCGTTCCGTTTAATCACGACGTATGCGTCTTTATTTTCCGAATTCATCCAACATCCAACAGTAAAATCATCATCCTCAAAGTTGAAAAGGTCGTTATGCTCAATAATGACATACTTCGGACTTCCATCGAATTCCAGAGCTTTGCCGAACTTTCCATTTATCCATTTGGGTCCGTCAAATTCCCCATCGTTCCCGTTTTCGGTGAAATCTTTAGCAACTGCTCCTTTGCCTTCATCAAAGAGCCAGATGCCAGCAAAGTCGTCAATGTTAATTTCGGCACTGCCAAGCGGGATGATGATAAGGCTGATGCTGCATAATATTACGAATTCACGGAATTTCATCGCTATCCTCCTATTTCCACAGCATTTCCTGTTTCTGCGGAAGCGTAAATCGCGTCGGTTATTTTCTGAACAACAAGTGCTTTTTCCAAACTCGTCAAGGGCTGTCGGTTCTCTCGGATAGCTGCAGCGAAATCAGACAATGGTGTGCTGTGTTGTGATTCCGGTGCATCGCCTATTTCCGCGAGCGTCGCGGATTCCACTCCGCTTTCTGTCGTCGTACGGTTATGGATAACACTTTCCGGTTTATCATCACCCATGCTTAACTTGAGCGAGCCTTCTGTGCCGATAATTTCCCAATCTGCGTGTGAGTGCATCGTCATGAACTCACCGCGTTCCACGCTGAGTACAATGCCACCCTCGCAACGAATAATTGCGGTATAGTGCGTTTCAGCATCGGAACCGGGAGCGATATGTGATTTGAACATCTGCGGAACCGTCCACGTTTGGGCAAATACAGTTTGTGGCTTGAGTTGCCATCCTGTAATCCCGAGTAAGTAGTCGAGGTCGTAGCATCCCCAGTTGACAAGGATACCGCCACCGTTGAGAGCCTTCGTCAGGCGCCAAGCGGGGCGCGGTGTGTCAGGTTCTTTCCCCGCACCTCTTATAGCGCGGCAGTGGACAGTCCGGAGTTCTCCTAAACCGCCTGTTGTGATGAGTTGCGTTGCAAGCCGCGCAGCTGCACTGAAACGATTGCGCGAAGAACAACATCCTGAGATTAAATCACCCCGGGCAGCGATGAGTTGTTCAACCTCGGCGGCGTTCATCGCGATCGGTTTTTCAATCAACACGTGCTTGCCTCTCTCAAATGCGCGCAGGGCTACGCCTGTCCGGTATTGCGTCGGAAATGCGAGAACAACTGCTTCTACATCATCATCGTCGAGGAAGTCAGCGTCGTTGCTATACATTTTGGGTGGGTTGAAACGTTCAACCGCACGTGTTCTGTTTGCCTCGATTAAGTCCGCGGCGGCAACTAACTCAATATGTGCCGACTCTGATGCGATGCTGAGGTGTCTGCTTCCAATCACACCGCACCCAATTACGCCTACTTTTACTGGTTTCATAATTTTGGTGGCAAAATTTCGGCTTGTAAACTACACCGAAGGTTCCTTTCTGAAGGTAAAGTCTAAGCGACAGGAGCAACTCTTAATCACTGTCCACAGTTGGAATTAAGCCCGAACTCACTCGTTTAGTATGGCATAGAAATGAATTGCTGTCAAGGAATTGTGATAGATTCACGGAAGCAGCAGAAGTCCCGATAAGAAGATATGGGCGGATCTACAGAGTCCGCCCTGTCAAAGGAGAGTGTTACTTTAGTGTGAAGATTTGATTTCCGCCCAACGGGTCGCGAGTTTACCCTGAGGCTGTACGGGGAGACCCTCCGCCTCAAAAATTTGTTCAACTTCATCTGCGGAAAGGGCTTTACTGTAAATCATAACTTCGTCGATGATGCCTACAAAGCCACCATCGCCTGCTTTGCCAATCTCGGTCTCTGAACCGCCGGTTGTCATAGGTCCGTTGTAATTTTGTTCCTTCTCTAATTCACCATCAACATAGAGTTGCATCTTTTTGTCAGCGACAACGCCAACCAGATGATGCCACTTCCCTTTATCAAACTTGGGAGCACCGAAACCGCCATCGCCTTGCCATCCGGGTGTGACAATGAATTCCATTTCCTGTCCGGCATTCCTACCATCAAAACGCAACGCCCAACCGTTGATGTCGCGCTGTGCAACAATCGTCCCGCAACATCCAGCGACAACGCCTTTGACAGGACTATCGCTATCGGCATTCACCCAAGCAACGACGCTCATCTCTTTCTCACCTGCAAATTCCAATGAAGCAGTACCGGGAATATGGACGAAATTCTCGCCGCTGAATTCAAGTGCCTTTCCGACTTTGCCGGGAACCTGTTTCGGATTCCCCTCGAGTTCGCCGTCATTGTCGCCTAAAACGTCTTCAACAGTGCCACCTGCGACAGTGCCGTCATCAAAGGACCAGTAGCTTACGACACCCTCTAATGGAAGTTGGGCGAACGTTAAAGGGACAAACGCAAAAATGCATATAATGAATAAGATTAACACTGATGTCCTTAGGAACATGTAATTTATCTCCTTGTATTGTAGGTTCAAAAAAAGGCGGGCAAGAGCAAGCATTACCCGCCTCTTGATTGGATTAATACTGCTGTTTAACGCTCGCCCACGTCGTTGAGAGTTTATCCTCGGGTTCGACCGGGGTCAGAAGCAGGGCGGAAAGACCTTTGTCCATCATCATTTTGATCTCAGCGGCACTGAGCGCGACGTTGAAAATGGCGACCTCATCAATGACCGCATCGCCGAGTCTACCGTCACAACAGGTGTCTCTACCGATAAAAAGCTCACCATCGTCAGCATCAATTGGATCGGTATTGATTTCCATTGTGCTTTCTACCACACCATCAATATAGATATTCCATTCACCCGTTGCACTGTCAAAAGTGGTGGTATAGAGGTGCCAATCGGTGATGTCATCCGGTCCGACTTCTCCGTCGCGCCAGCCACCGGGTTTATTCCAGCAGCCACCGTTACAAATGGGCCAAGAAACCATTTTAGTGCCTTGGTTGGGATGGATAATATAGGCATTCCGTTTTTCGACCATCCAGCCGTGCTGATTCCAGTCATCAGTCATGCTTTTGACCCAGATCGAGACAGTGATAGCATCGGTGGGATTCACGTGTGCAGGAACTTCAACGTAAGCATCTGAGCCATTGAGTTCTAATCCTGAACCGAATACCCCACTGACCCACGTCGGGTTACCTACCACCGCCGCATCAAGCGCGCTATCTGAAGAATCTGCGGCAACATCACCGCTACCTTCATCAAATAACCAGAGACCTGTCAGCGTTTTCATCTCAAGTTGTGCAAGCGCAGGGTTGGCAAGCAGACAGACGCTCAATATGAAGCTGAGTCCTATAAAGGTTAATCGTGTCATCAATTTCATGGAAATCTCCTTATCTATTTAGATGTTTGCGTCTGCACAAACCGAATTGGACAAGTTTGTGAGAACTTTTTGACTTTACATGAGTCTAAATTATTATGACACGGAATTTAACAGGGGTCAATCCAAATTTTCAAGGAGTAAGACCACACTCACATCCCCGTTTCTTCCACACATAATGTCAGCAAACTGGAAATCAAACCCCTATACTTTTCAATTGACATGTATTATTAAGTCGTGATATTATATAGACATAGAATGAAGCGCGTAGGCTTTAGTTCACAGTTCTTGAACCCTACAAGGTACTATCTAAAATGAGGGCATTGTTCATAGGTCCCTCTCGAGAAGTAAGGAGGTTAGCGTTCGCTCCACACCTAAAAGGCGTGGGTTCCGACGCTATGAAATCTGATGAAATCGAGAAAACACATATTTTCTATCTTGGTAGTCCTGCTCTTGCTTTGCACCGCGCAGTTCGCGTTTTCACAAAAATCGTGGATGAAAGTAAGTGAATCCGAGTGGCAGGCGCATTTTTCAGATGTCTTTTTTGTAGACACACAGCATGGATGGATCGTCGGTAGCAATTCAACAATTCTACATACCACCGATGGCGGTATGACATGGAACAGGCAACCGAGCCAACCCTTGCCATTTGACATTGTGCTAAAGAAAGTCCGATTTATTGATCCACAAACCGGTTGGGTTGTCGGAGACGATGGCATGGTCCTGAAAACCACGGATGGTGGGCAGACGTGGATGAAAAAGAATACAGGCACCCGCACCGCGCTCTTAGGAGTCTCCTTCGCTGATGACCAACACGGGTGGGCAAGTGGAGATGGGGGTCTCATCATCAGCACGAAAAATGGTGGTACAACTTGGGCAAAACAGGAAATTGATACCAACAATACGATTGAAGGCATCGACTTTGTAAGTACTATGGTCGGTTGGGCGGCAGGCGGCGGTGGCACCCTTCTCCACACCACGGATGGTGGGCAGACATGGGAATTCCAGACCAGTGCCACAGTCAACACCCTCGATGCTATTTCTATGTTGAATGACAAAGTTGGCTGGGCAGTCGGGGCTGGTGGAGCTGTCGTTGCAACGGTTGACGGTGCCGAGTGGGTCGTTCAAGAGAGTAAAGTCCCACATTCTAACGGTATGCCTGAACCTGTTTGGGATATCCACTTTGCCGATGAAAACGTCGGTATTGCTGCCGCCGAATTCGGGGTAATTCTTCGGACAACCGATGGTGGCACGACCTGGGCACCCCTTGAACCGCGACCCGTTGCGTCTCGTCTACAAGGTGTTCACATGCTCAGTCCAACTGAAGCATGGATGGTCGGAAATGACGCAACTATTCTGCACTCAACCAATGGCGGAGACACTTGGAATGTCATTTCCAGCTCAAGCCATTTACGCAGTACCTATTTTCATGACGACAAACTCGGTTGGGCGGTCGGTCTGTCAGGGAGCGTTTTGCACACCAGCGATGGCGGTGAAACGTGGAAGCCTCAGCTGAGCGGTAACGTCTTTGAACTCTTTGGTGTCGGGTTTGTCGATGAGAACAGGGGGTATATCGTCGGAAGTAACGCCGCTTTAGCCGAAACACTTGATGGTGGAATAACATGGCATGGGGTTAGCGATCCCGGTGATGAAGGGCATGGAACTGCTCAGCGTATCCAGTTTGAGGGCATCATGAGTTGGCGGAGTGCTATGGGATCCTATGCCATGAGTTTTGGCACGCCAACACACGCTTGGGCAGTCGGCGAAACCGGAAGGGTTATGCACACTAACGACGCAGGACAAACATGGATCGGTCAAGACATGGATCCTATGATGACAGGCGCGGGCTTTAACAACCTTTACGGTGTTCACTTCATAAACGAAAGTATCGGTTGGATCGTCGGTGATGCAGGAACCATCGCAAAGACGATGGATGGAGGGCTAACTTGGGCTTCTATCTTGCAAGGACCGAAATTGAATGATGTCTATGCCATTGACGAACAGACCGCATGGATCGCTGGCGACCAGGGTGCCATTATGGCAACCACAGACGGGGGCGCAACATGGGTCGATCAAACAGTCCCAACGGATGCTAACCTGAATGCTGTTCTATTTCAAGATGCCAACGAAGGTTGGGTAGCCGGAGCCGGTGGTACAATTCTTTACACAACTGATGGAGGCGTTACTTGGTTGATGCAGGAATCACCGACGGCAAGCGAACTGTGGGATCTCGTCCAAACGCCAAGTGGTCAGATCTGGGCAGTTGGGGACGCCACAACCATTGTTCGCTATTAAGGATGGTTTGAATGAGGTGATGGGCGGGTCTTGTACCCGCCCCCGTTTTACCTAAACTGACATGATCTCATTAGTAGAGACGCGTTTTCGTATGTGCCCGTCTTTAACTAATATTGGAGGACGCAACCGCAATGAATGCATTACGGTTCTGCCACTTCTTATGTGTTGGAACCTTTCTATTCCTGCTAATTAATCTCTCCCTTGTAGCGCAAGAACCACAGGTTTTGACATTAGAACAGAGTATTGAGATTGCCAAACAGAGCAATCTTACCCTTCAGACCGCTGAGCAGAACCTCAAATCCGCCGAAGCACAAGTTCGCGCAGCACGCGCAGGACTCTTGCCAAGAATCACAGCCAGTGGTAATTACACCTATTTTAAAGATATACAAAAATCTGTAATTCAAGCCGAAGGTGGATTTGGGTTCCCCCCACCGGGCAGAGAAATGGACGCTCCGGAACCCCCCAGTGCGGATAACGAATCCGACTTGATTGAGTTGGAATTCGGTGCCCATCACAACGCGCAAGGCACGGTCAATTTAACGCAACCTATCTTCGCGTGGGGACGCTATTATTACGGTTATCAAGCCGCTAAGCTTAACTATCAGGCAGTGCAACGTGATGTTGATGCCGCTTATAATCAACTCCGCTTGGATGTCTCTGAAGCTTTCTATGGTGCGTTGGTCGCGCAGGAATTTGTAAGAGTCGCCCAACAAAGTGTCTCTTTGGTTGAGGAGCAACTCGCAATCGCTGAGGCATCGCTTGAGGCTGGTGCAGCAACCAATTTCGATGTCCTTCGTGCTAAGGTCCAACTCGCAAATGCCAGATCACAACTCATTCGCGCACAGAACGGTGTTCAAACCGCTAAAAATGCCTATAAAACAGTATTGAATATACCCCTCTCTGGGAACATATCGGTTAAAGGCACACTTGAAATCCCAGAAAACCATAAAATACCAGCGTTGAACCTTGATTCACTCATACAACAAGCAATTGAAAATCGTCCCGAAGTGCGTCGCACGCAATTTACTGAACTTGCTGCCCGTAAGCAGATTGATGTCGCCAAAACACGAAGCCGTCCGGATCTCGGGTTCTTCACAAACTATCAAATTTCACAAAATGAAAGATTAACCGAAATGAATAGAATTTGGAGCCTCGGGGTCCAAATTAATATTCCGATTTTCGATGGGTTTGCGGCACGCGCAGCCGTGCAACAGAGCGAATCTGCTCTAAATCAGGTTCAAGTGGGCGGAACCCAAGTGAAAGTCGGGGTTGAATTTGAGGTGCGCACAGCGTATCTTAACCTCCGCGGTGCAGAAACGATCATTGCGGTCCAGCGTGAGGCGGTCGCCCAAGCACACGAGAGCGTACGCATTGCGAATCTCCAATTTCAGAACGGTATTATTACCACGGTTGCCTTGACTGACACACAACTCGCACTCGCACAGGCAGAAGTTAATCGCCTTCAGGCATATCACGATTACATTGTCGGTTTTGCGAGGCTCGAAAAAGCAATAGGACAAAAACTTCAATAAACAGAAAATTCTTTACGATGTTGGTTAAAAGGAGAAAGAAATTGAAGAAAGTACTCATTGGTATTCTCATAGTATTAGCATTGGTGGTGATTATTAGTCTGCCACGGTTTCTAAAACCCGAAAAATCCACAATCCAACAAGCCCAAGCCACAATCCTGAAACCCGTGGAAATTACAAAAGCAAAACGCGGGGAGATTCGTTCGGAACTCGAATTGTCCGGCACTATTCAAGCGGAATCACAAGTCAGCGTCTTTCCCAAGGTAGCTGGTCGCCTCGTTGCCTTAAACGTGGATGAGGGAGACAGTATAAAAAAAGGGGCATCTCTCGCTGTTGTAGAGCATGAGGAGTTGGAACTCTCGGTACAACAGGCAGAAGCGGCACTCGAAGCAGCGGAAACCGCTTATGCACAGACAAAACAACTCGCAGAAGTGCGTGTAGACTCGCAGGTTGCACAGGCAGAGGCGCAATTCCGCGCCGCAGAGATCACACTGCAACAGGTAGTCGACCTCTCTGAAATCCGAACAGTCACGCAAATTGAGCAGGCAAAAGCCGCATTGGAGTCTCTCGTTGCGAACCTCCAGAAAATTAAAAGTGGTGCACGTGATGAAGATCGGCGACAAGCGCAAGCCGGGTTGAGCCAAGCCGATGCCAACCTTGCGAATGCCAAAAGCAATCACGAGCGTATGGCACAACTCTTTGAAAATGGTGCGATTAGCGAGCAATCCCTTGAAAGTGCAAAAACGCAGTTAGACGTTGCTGTTGCACAACATAGAATCGCTTCTGAACAACTTCAACTTATTGATAATGGCGCGCGTGCTGAGGATATTCAAGCCATGGAGGCACAAGTTGAGCAGGCAGAAGCCTCCTTACGATTGGCACAAACCCAAGCCGCTACAAGAACATGGGAGAAGGATATTGAACTTGCGCGTTCACAAGTCGAAACTGCGCGTGCTGGACTCATTTCCGCGGAAGCCTTGAAGACTGCTAAAAGTTGGGAAGCCGAAATTACGTCCGCGAAAACCGCACGCATACAGGCACAGGTTGCACTTAAACTCGCTCAAAAACGTCTGAACGATGCGACAATTCACGCTCCGATTTCCGGGGTCGTCTCCAGACGCTTTTTGGATTTAGGAGGCATGGCACTTCCAGCATCACCGCTCTTTGAGATTATTAATATTGATACCGTCAAAGCGGCTGTTGAGGTTATTGAAGTCCAGTTGAGCCAAGTGGCAGTCAATCAGCAGGCATTCATAGAGATTGATGGCATAGATGGTCAGATGTCCGGTAGTGTCACTTTTATTAGCCCGACTTTAACGCCTGCGCGTCGCACGGCTATCCTTGAAGTCCGCATCGACAACCCAAAGGGAACTCTTAAACCGGGGATGTTCGCGAAAGTTACCATTCCTATCGAAGTCCATACAGATGCGATTCTCATCTCACGTGCTTCACTCATTGAAGATGCTCACGCAAAAACGCAGAACGTCTTCGTTGTTGAAAATGGGGTGAGTCAGCGTCGTGTTGTGGAAATAGGTCTTTTGCGGGGGGGTGAAGTTGAGGTACTTCGCGGAATTACCGAAGGCGAAGCCGTTGTCACTGCTGGACAGCATTCCTTAAAACAGGGCGAAAGTGTTAGGATCGTTAATCCTTAGATGTTTCTACATCGGAACTTTATTATCAAGGGGCTTCTTCGGTCTTTGTAGGCTCTATTTGAAAAAAGGACTTGATAAATTAACGGAATATTCATACAATAAAGTCTGGTGGAAAGACGCATGAAAGTTGAACAACTCCGCGGTCCCAGAGTGAAATCCTTTCAGATTCTTGAGTTGGAGTATCTTTTACAGGAAGATGCTCCTGAGCTCTTCTTTTCCTTTGGCTTACAAAGGCATGGGCAGATGATTGTCACCCGTGCGCCAGCAAGACTTGACATTATGGGGGGGATCGCCGATTACTGTGGCGCGAATGTTTTTGAGATGACACTCAGCCGCACCGCAATTGCCGTGGCACAAGCCAGAGAAGATAGAAACCTCTGTGCGATTACACTCCGCGCGGGAGATCAATTCAAACCTAACTTTCATATTTCGCTTGACAGTTTTTATACGAACGACACTCTCAAAACGTATTCAGAGATTCCGGAACGTTTCAGTGAGGAACCGGGAACTGAGTGGACGGGATACATACTTGGGGCTTTTTTTGTTCTCCTCAAAGAAGGAAAAATCGATCAATTTCCATACGGTGCCACAATAATTATCAAAAGCGATATCCCGATCGGTGGTGGTGTTGCATCCTCTGCCGCTATTGAAGTGGCTACGTTGATGGCAATCAATGAACTTTACGGTTTAGAATTGGACGCGATGGAGATAGCACGCCTCGCGCAAATCGTTGAAAATAGAATCGTTGGTGCCCCTTGTGGGATTATGGACCAAGTGACTGCCGCTGCTGGTACGTCAACAAAGATTCTCTCAATTCTTTGTCAACCGGACAAAATTCTCGAATTCGTTTCATGTCCATTAAACGTGAGTTTTGTCGGTATCTATACGAAGGTCCGCAGAAGCACGACTAGTACTGCCTATATTGACACACGCACCGGGACCTTTATGGGGTTGACGATCCTCAAAGCGGCGTTTTCGGCGGAGGCACGCCATCACGATGATCCTGATCGCGTGACCTCCGAATCAGAAGCATATCTCAACTCTGAGGAAGGCAGTATCGCTCAAAAAATATCCGAGGCGTTAGCAGATAACTATCTGTGCAATCTTTCTGTTGAGGAGTTTCGCCAGCATTGTGAACACTTGTTGCCTGAACAGATGCACGGCGCAGAATTTCTTGACAAGTACGGCGAAACGGTTGATACCGCGACACAGGTTGACCCGGAGAAATTATACTTTGTTAGGAGTCGGGTACAACACGCAATTTACGAAAATGCCCGTGTCAGGCAATTTATTGCTGCTATAAAAAACGCCGATATAGATCCTGAGCATATCCAAGACTATCTCAGCGAAGCAGGGAATCTCATGTATGAATCCAATGCGAGTTACCGAGATTTCGCAGGACTCGGTTCCCCTGAAGTTGATGGGCTGGTGAACATCGCTCGGAAGATTGGGGAACAGGGTGGCATCTATGGTGCTAAGATTACGGGTGGCGGCGGTGGTGGCACTGTTGCCTTGCTATGCCACGGTAATGTAGAAAATTCGCTGACACAAATTCTCGCGGCTTACAAGCTGGCGTGGGGAATCGATGGAGAACTTATCCGAGGAAACGCCGCTGGCGCGTTTGAATTTGGTCATATCCTTTGGGAGTTGAAAGAACTCGAACCGCCTACACATTTTTAACCAATGGCGGTCAGCCGTCAGGTCGGGTGTCGTTAAACAAACCCTTTCAGCAGGCGGTAAAGAAGTTTCCTTCTTTGCTGATTGCTGATTGCTGATTGCTATTCTTCTGATAGCCGACTGCTGTAAAGAAAGTAAAAATGGAGCAAAACTTAGACAGGCAAGACCAGCACCGTGAACCTGGTGTCACATGGCGTGCCATACTGATCGCTATTTTCTTAATCCCGCCTAACGTCTTTTGGGTCATCGAAGTTGAGTGTGTCTGGCATTCTGGGCATCCAACGACCATCTCCCTGTTTTGGAACGTCGTTCTCAACATCTTTTTCCTGATTTTGATAAATCTCTTCCTGAAGCGTGTCGCCCCGCGATCTGCGCTCACGCAAGGCGAGATGATTACCATCTACGCCATGCTCTCTATCGCCTCTGGCTTGGCGGGTCATGATACCTTAGCCCTTACAATTCCAGCACTCCCGCACGCATTCTGGTTTGCAACGATTGAGAACGATTGGGCGGATATGTTCCATGCTTACATTCCGCAACATCTCGTTGTCGCGGACAGAGAGCTTATCCGAGGATTTTATGAGGGCAACACCCCATTTTACAACGCGAAAATTGGTGGTGCTTGGATAATGCCGACTTTGTGGTGGACATCGCTTGTTATTGCACTCGGCACCATCATGATTTGTGTAAATGTGCTGATTCGGAAACAGTGGACAGAGCATGAGAAATTAGCGTATCCAATTATCCAACTTCCGATGGCAATTACAGAAAGAGGTGGAGCCGCGCAACTCTTCCGAAGTCGTATCCTATGGTATGGGTTTATCATCGCCGCCGTGATAAATGTCTGGCACGGTTTGGCGCACTTTTTTCCAGTACTGCCGGACTTTAGTGTTCGTCATAACGCCCGGAATTGGGGAAGAGTCTTCACCGAAAAACCCTGGAACGCTGTCGGCAATATCCCCGTACCGCTCTATCCCTTCGTAATCGGCTTAGGCTTCCTTTTACCGCTCGATCTCTCCTTTTCGATGTGGTTTTTCTACCTGTTTGAGAAGGCACAGCGGGTCTTCGGTAGCGCACTCGCGATTCCAGCACCTTTTCCGTATGGGAGTGAACAGTCAATTGGAGGCTGGATGGCGATCTTTGTGATTGCCCTCCTTGTCACGCGTAGACACATTGCAAATGTCGTGCGGACAATCTTGGGCAGGCCCGGTGGTATTGATGACTCACAGGAACCGATCCGTTACCGTACATCGCTCCTACTTATTATCCTCGCCAGTCTCTATGTCATCTGGTTCTGTCTGAAGGCAGGAATGACACTCCCAATTATTATCCCTTTCTTTGCCTTCTTCTCTGCTATTTCGATTGCTATTACGCGCGTCCGTGCGGAACTCGGTCCTCCCGCACATGAGATGGCAGGAATGTGTAACGCACAACAGTTCTTAATCAATATTTTGGGAACACGGCGCATCGGACCAAATAACCTGACAGTTTTCCCCTACTTTTGGTTCTTCAGTGGACGCGGATATCGTGAACATATTATGCCACATCAACTCGAAGCCTTCAAAATGGCAGAACGCGCAAATATGAACACGAAACGCTTAGTGCTTGCGATGGTTATTGCTGTTATTTTAGGATCACTGGCATCGTTTTGGGCAACCCTCAGCGAACTCTATCGCCTCGGCGGCGCAATTACAGGCGCAGGGGGCGGTATTGGACCATCAGTTGGGCATATCGGTCAATTCGGCTGGCTTGCAGGTTTGTTCGCTTTCCCCCGCGACCCAGACGTTACCGCAATGGGATTCATGGCGGGGGGCATGGGACTCACCTTCTTCCTCATGGTGATGCGGATGCGCTTCATTTGGTGGCCCCTCCATCCGGCAGGTTATCCTATCTCCATGACGGGGGGCGTTGGTTATTTTTGGAGTTGTCTTGTTATCAGTAGTTTTCTGAAGTGGCTGGCACTCCGATTTGGGGGACCGGGGACCTACCGAACGATGGTCTTGTTCTTTTTCGGGGTTATCCTCGGTGAATACTGTGTTGGAGCATTCTGGAGTGTTTTGAGTGTTATTATTCGGGAACCTATCTACGACTTCGCACCCGGCTAGTGTATTTCCCTTGCCTATTCCAGCGAACCGCAAGAACGAAATAGTCTCCGTTGGAATTCGTTTTTAGTCTTTAGTCCCGTAGGGACGGCATTTGTGTAGAAGAACGTGCCAGAAAAAGAAAAAGCCCCATAGGGGCGGCATTGGTAGAGACATTTTAAGGTATAATGAGAATCCAATTTATCTGTTTTTATATTTTGCTAACAAGCCTCATGCCAGTTACAATCGGTATTGCCGCAGACGAAGGCGCACATGCCGCCGAATTTCTTAGCCACGGCGTAGGGGCTCGTGCCTTGGGAATGGGGGGGGCGTTCGTTGCAGTTGCCGATGATGCAACCGCGACTTACTGGAATCCCGCTGGGCTTACCAAAGTCAAGAAACATAGTTTCTCGGCGATGTATTCTGATACTTTCAGTACTGGAGACGGGAGTTGGCTCAGCAGCGGCTTAGTTACCTATAACTTCGTCAACTACGTCTATCAAATTGAGGACATCGGTAGCCTCGGTTTGAGTTGGATCCGACTCGGTGTTGACGATATACCACGCACCACTTTTATTGATGTCAACAATAACGGTTTCCTCGGCGATTTTCAGGATAAAAACGGAAACGGCATCAAAGAGGACGGCGAACCCTATATCGACAAGCCTGAAGTTGCTGAGTATTTCAGCAATACCGATAACGCCCTGCTCATCTCTTATGCCCGTCAAGTCCACCCGATGGTAGCTGTTGGTGGTAACCTCAAACTCCTCAACCAATCCATTTTTCAGAACAGTGGAAACGGTTTCGGTATTGACATCGGTCTGATTGCTGAACCTTACAAAGGTTTACGAGTCGGTGCGATGTTATTAGATGCAACGGGTACCCAAGTCCGTTGGGATACTGCCGATAAGCCGACGTTCACTCGCACGCGCCGACTCCGATTCGGTACGGCTTACCATTTTGCCGTTCCGCGTCTCGGTAAAGGGGCGATTGGCGCGGATTTTGAAACCGACCAAGCCGATCTGGAGGTAGGCGATGCTGGAGGCGGACTTCTCCTACGTGTCGGCGCGGAATACTGGCTCTTCAATATCCTCGCACTCCGAGGTGGCTGGAATGGACATGGACTCTCCGCAGGTGCTGGACTCCGTTTGCGGATAAATGCCATGTCGTTTTTTGTCAACTACGCCTTCAATACCCACACTCTCGGTGGTTCACAGCGCATCTCTGTCTCTGGAGAGTTCTAATCGTACTCCAAGATTCTTGTAGGTTGGGTTGAACGAATCGATCTAAAAACTGCACACAGCGGAAGGCTAACACTCAACGCAGAGAAGCCTGAAAGGACCAAGTGTCGAGTGAAACCCAACACATTCTTAAATCCATAGCTGGGTGTGTTGGGTTTCGCTATATCTATCTCCAACAGAAGCGTCTCGTAGGTTGGGTTGAACCGAGACCTACCAAAAGTCGCACACACCCCAGCGTTTTCAAGGGAACAGAGAAACCTGAAATCACCAAAAACCGAGGGAAACCCAACGCATGAGATACTCACACGGTTTGGGA
>JAAXHD010000174.1:28861-34114 GCA_012271015.1 Candidatus Poribacteria bacterium
CGTTTAATTATCAAGCTCACGTTATAGATCTAATGTGTTCACAAAGTAGGAGTAACGTACATACAACGCAAGTTGCTATCTATTTATGGACATAGTGCCCTTCTGTGTCGCTTGTCCATCCACAGGAGACACTGACGTGCGATTCAGGTGTGTTCTTCTTACGATAATCGTTTTATAGTGGATTCTGAAAATAAGTTTACATTTTAGAAAACGAGGTTTACCCTATTTCACGACCCCTGTAGGAGGGAACTCCGATTCCCGACTTATGTCCCAAAAGTGTAAAAGTAATTACAAGTTTTACTATATTAACGTGAGTTTGATAAATATTTGCTCGCTTTTTGTATAAAGAGAACCCCTTTGGTATAATGAAGTTATTACCCATCTTCAAACCAAAGGAGTTCTCCGATGAATATCATAACACTTTTCTGCGAAATAGACGACTTTTTTNNTCCGCGACAGCTGCATCCGAGCGAAGTGATGACGCTCGTGATCGCTTTCCATCAAAGCAACTATCGGACGTTTAAACACTTTTATCTCAGACACGTCTGCTGGGTTTCCGAACCTCGTGAGTTATTCTCGTTTCGTGCGGTTGAAACAAGAAGTCTTGGCACTTTTCAACGTCTACTTATCTGCGAATCTCGGGGCCTGTAGCGGTATCTCTTTCGTGGATTCAACACGGTTGTGCGTCTGCGATACCAAGCGGATTTCATCGCACAAAGTCTTCGCCGGGCAAGCCGAACGCTCGAAAACCTCTATGGGATGGTTTTATGGATTCAAACTTCACCTGATTATCAATCATAGAGGCGATAGACAATTTTTTAGGAATTCTCGTGTGATAGATTAGACGCGATTGTCTTTTAGTATCATAGTTTTCCTGATAAAGTCAAACAAAAGCTATGGTTACGCCCTGCCGTAAACGGGGATCGCCGCGCCATTGATGATAGTCGCATCGTCGGAAGTCAGGAAGCATATCACCTTAGCGACATCGGTAGGTGCTACCCACCGGTCGTGCTCCTCGTCCGGCATAGACTCACGGTTGGCGGGGGTATCCATAACGCTTGGCATAATCGCATTGACATTTACCCCTGAATCCATCACCTCAGCCGCCAACGACTCGGTCAAGGTGCGGACACCGCCTTTAGAGACACAGTAAGCACTCAATCCCGCCTCACCTTTTAATCCAGCGCGTGCGGAAACGTTAATGATCTTACCGTAGCCACGCTCTGTCATGTGCGGTATTACTGTTTTACAACATAGAAAAACCGATTTGAGGTTAAGGTTCATCATGAAGTCCCATCTGCTCTCTTCAAGTTCCACAGTGGGGATCCCGCCGACAAACCCACCAACGATGTTCACTAATGCGTCCAGCGAACCGAATTTGGATAAGAACTCCTCGACGGTTTTCTGAACCTCGGCTTCCTCGGTGACATTCGTAAAGAGGAAGGTGACATCGTCAAAAAAGTCTGGATTGAACTCTTTGAAGCGTTCAACTTCATCATCAAACAGATACGTCACAGCGACGTTGTCGCCTTGGGCGAGATATGCTTTGGTGACAGCACTCCCTAATATACCAGTGCCGCCGGTAATGAGAACATTGCGGTTCTGTTTTGCCATTTTTCATTTTCTCCATTTGGTTTAGTAGTTGTGTGTATAACTTTAAGTGAAAACATTTCATCTAACCCCGATGCCGGGACGGTTTGGTAGTATCAATTGTCCCTTATCAAGGCTAACACCGGTGTAGGGATCGCTCGCAATGAGCAGATGACCATCCAGATCGGCATAGTCTACGAGGGGTGTTAGGTGTGCAGCGGCGGTGATACCGAGCGAACTCTCTATCATACAACCCAGCATAACGCTTAAACCGTGTGCACGAGCAACATTTATCATTCGGTGTGCTTCAAGCAATCCACCACACTTGACGAGTTTGATATTGATCCCATCAACGCATTCAGCGAGCACCGGAATGTCGCTTGCGCGCTTGACACTTTCATCGGCAATAATCGGTAATTCTGAGTGTTCACGGACAAACTTGAGTCCAGGAAGGTCATAGGGTTTTGTAGGTTGTTCCACCAATTCAACGCCATACCGAGCGAGGTCGCGAATCTTACGAACGGCTTCCTTCGGTGTCCATGCTGTGTTCGCATCGACATAGATAGGTTTATCTGTGACCTCTCGGAGTTTCTGAATTATCTCAATATCCTGCGGTGTACCGAGTTTAACTTTCAAGATCGGATACGCTTCAGCATGCCGAGTCTTCTCTGCCATCACCTCAGGTTCATCCAGTCCGATGGTGAATGATGTGCAAGGGGTCTTCCGAGGGTTGAGTCCCCAGAGTTGATAGAGCGGGACACCGAGCTTTTTACCGAGGCGATCGTGTAGTGCCATATCAATGGCGGACTTTGCTGCGTAATTGCCACCGAGCGTTGCTTCGACGATCTCCATAACATCGTGGATTGCATCAAGATCTTTGGGAAGTGCTGGTGCAATGGTTTCCAATGCGACACTCGCCGTCTGAACGGTTTCACCATAAAACCGAGCCGGTGCTGTTTCACCGATACCGCCATCAATTTCTACGGAGATCACCTGTCGGATCGCATCTGTCGCGCGGCGCGCAATCTTGAACGGATGCTGAAGTTGTAAATCTGTGATTTGTGTTTTAATTATACCTTGCGGTTCGTTCAGGTGAATTTGGGTCATGACGTTCTCTGACGTATATCTTGAAGAAATTGAGGAAACACCCCAGCAAGGGGAAACGCCCAAGCAAAAACACCCCCAGCAAAACCCTGCGCCGTTGTTGCAGGCTACGCGGTTTGGTTTAATTTTTTCTAATAAGAACGTGAGTTGATAAATATTTAGGGTAGACGATTTCCTCTTAAAGTCCCCCTGATAAGGGGATTTAGGGGGTTAATTCCGTTAAGTACACCATAAATCGTTTCTGTTTTTCTGCTGCAATTTTTCCATTATCCTTTAAAAACGTCCATGCGCCGAGGAAGATTACATAAGCCTCCTGTACGGCAGAAGCGTTGGGGTGATTTAAAGATTGAATTTGAAGTGTCATTGCCATCTTGTTCGTCTGCTGGATTTCAGGGGTCGTTCTGTCTTGAACGGTGACAATCGGGGTTTCATAGAGTGTACTGTTGAACTGTTCAAGTATCCGCTTTAGAAACGTCTCTGTCCCTTGATTGCCTCGGTAGTGTGCCGCAATCACAGCGGATTGTCCCTGACACCATTCGGCGTGATTAATTTGCAAATAATACCCTCTACCTTTGATAGCGTTGACCTTCTCTATTCGTTTCTCCACAGACATTTTTAATCCAGAGGTATGAATATTATAGACCTGTGCCCCAGCGAGTTTCAACATTCCTTCCAATCTCGTGATGAGTTCCTGTGTTTCAGGCGTATCTGTTTGTGAGTCGAGAACAATGGTAGTCGAGGCAAATGCACCATCCGCAATCGGGTGAAGTTCAACATCAACAACCGTTGCTCGATTCGGTTGAATGTGGATCTTGCGTTTGTCGGGATAGTAGCCTCTCTTAGAAATATGGAGTGTCGTTTCGCCAAAATCCTTCGATTCAGAATTGGTTGTAATGAAAAAGTGTCCCTCGGTATCTGCAGTTGCTGTCAAGCCCGAATCGGTTTGTAATTGTGCGTCTTGAATCGGTTTTTTAATTTTTCCTTGCGGTTCGATGAAGTGGGTTTTGGCATCTGACGTGTCTTTCCGTCTATCCGCCCTCCATTTCATTACGGGCTGCGCGTTTTGAATTTTGGGAAGAGTATGAGAAATTTGTCCTTGCACAATCGCGCCGTCAATGTTTGAGAAGTGAATCGTCAAGGATTGGCGTGTCTGTCCATAAGAGGCTTCCACCGTCGCTGTACCCGGCGCATTAGGTGCATATAGATAAAACTGTGCAGAGCCATTCTTTGAGAGCCGATGCGTCTCTGCAAGTGTCCCGTTAGAGGTTTGTGCGTAGATCGGTTCATCGTCAGCAATTGGCATTCCCTCAGCATCACGGGCAGTTACAGAGATACCGACGTAACTTCTCCCATCAGCAGGAAGTGTGTCCGTCCATGCACTGAGATCTAACTCCACTGCGGGCGGTGCCACCTTAAACCATTGCGATGGAGGTAGACTGTGATTACCGTAATAGTTCACCAATTCAGTCTGGACGACATGTACACCGTTCGGTAACGGTTTCTCAATGGAGACAGTAATCCGATCTGTCCCGCGATCGTAGTGGTAGGGAACATCCACGTTATCAACTTTAACTCGGATGGAGTCGGTGAAAATCTGTTGGCGTTTGAGCATCCACGCGCCCCGTTCATGAAGCCCATCCATCACCTGAATCTGGAGGAGCGGCGTTTTCGTTTGGATGACAGAGGCGTGTTGAGGTTCTATCAGAACACCTTTCGGAAACCCGCCTTCAACGTAACGAGCAATGCCGAGAAGATAGCCGTATGCCTCCTTTCTCAGATAGTCCTTCTCTGTCAGTCTTACCTCTTCCTCTGGATTCGAGAGAAAAGATGCCTCACACAAAACTGCCGGACATTTGGTCAGTCGCAGCACTCCAAAGCCGGAAGCCGCTATTAATTTATCTGAATACAGTCCCGATGCCGGAGAGGTGGGTAATTGTAGCGCGTCCGAGACTCCTTGCTGGATATAGCGTGCGAGATCGAGGCTTTGGCGTGAGTCGTCTGCATCGCCGTGATACCATGTAGAGGTATAGTTAACTTTTGGATTATCAATCCCGTTATGGTGCAGTGAGATAAAGAAGTCAGCACTACTTTCGTTGGCAATTTGACTGCGCATCGGTAAACTCACATAAGAATCATCAACGCGCGTCATAATGACAGTCGCCCCGACTTTCTGTAACATCTCGCGTAGGTGAAAGGCTACCCGTAGATTAACTTCAGCCTCCCGAACACCCGTTGGACCCCGTTTGTAATCTGGTACATGACCTTGGCCACCGTGTCCGGGATCCAGACAAATTTTGAAACCTTTGAGGTGCCGAGTGTAAGGTGGAAATTCAGAGTGGGAGGGGATTTGCGGCTCTATAAGTTCTTGGCGTTGAGAACAACCTACAAGCAGCAGAAAAATCAAAATTTTTAATTTTTCCTTACGGTTCGATGAGGTGGGTTTTGGCATTTGACGTGCCTTTCCGTCCAGCCGCCCTCCATTTCATTACGGGCTGCGTGTTTTGGATTTTGAGAAGATTTTAATTTTTCCTTGCGGTTCGATGAGGTGGGTTTTGGTGC
>JAAXHD010000424.1:0-19672 GCA_012271015.1 Candidatus Poribacteria bacterium
TCCCCCACGGCAACATAGAGTCGATGCTTGGCACTTGCCATTGCGCGGATATTGCGGGTCTTATGGTCTTCATCTACCGGTAATAACGTCCAACCTTCCAAATTGAGGCGATAGAGCCCAGAATCCGTTCCGACAAACACGACATCTTCAATAACAGTGATTGCGCGAATTTCCTTGTTCACCAACTGCTCACTTACGGAAGTCCATGATTTCCCGGTGTCCACAGAATGGAATACGCCATCAGCGAGTGCCAAGTACATTATAACAGTGGCTTGTGCTTCAGAGGCATCATCTGTTATAACGAGATCAATCAGCTGACCCTCTGGACGTGGACCGAGGGGATGCCACGTCTCACCTCTATCTATTGAAGCGAGGACTTCCGTATCAGAGACAACGTAGAGGGTATCGTTCCGTTCTGTCATTTGCCACGACCCGTTCAGGGACATATTGGCGTTGACAAGACCCCATCGACTTCTATCGTCCGTCAATCTATAGAGGTCGGCACCTGTTCGGGCGTAAGCCTCTCCGTTAGCTGCTATGAACAGGTTCTGCACGCCGCCGCCTTCGGGTCCCCCAGTTTGAGTCCACTGCGGTTTCGGGGTTGAGACCTCTATCGTGTCGATGGGGAGTGTGGCAACAAGAGAGTTGTCAGGTTTCTGACCTTCCCCAGGATTTCTACCGGGGAGTGCCGAACTTCCTGCCTGAGTCCGGACGGCGGGTTTCGCAGGGGAATCGTAAATAAAAACCGCGTCAATAATTTCAACCGTCGGTTCCGAGGTGGCATCGAGGTTGTAAGGCTTCTGAAACCGGGAGAGATGCTGCGTGCCAACCCCGATCAGTAGGAAAAGCACGACGGCTGAAACAGCAGAAAGTGCCAAGGGGGCTACCGGTTTACTCGTAGCAGGTGCAGCAGGCGTGAGACGCGAGACTTCCCGCATGATGTTCTCTGTCAATTGGTTCGTGAGTTGGAAGCTGCTAAGATTCTCGCGAATTATGCCTTCTTCTTTTTTCAAACGATTGCGAGCGCGTCTGAGTCGGCTTTTGACGGTATTGGGAGATACACCAAGAAACTTGGAAATAGCTTTGATCGTCATCTCGCCGAGGTAATGGAGCGTCATCACTGTTCGCTCGCTTTCTGGCAGTTTCTGGAGGAGTTTTTTAGCGACTTCACGGCGCGCTTCATTGGCTTCAGTTGCCTGTTTTTCCGCGACGTATTGAGAGTATGCCCCCTTGTTCACCGCACTTGAATCGATAGTATCGAGGGATTCGATAGGTATGCGGTTCTTTCGGAGCCAATCAAGGCACAAGCGTGCCACGATAACATAGAGCCATCCCACGAACGCGTTCGGATTTTTCAATGTCCCAAGCTTCTGATACGCCTTGAGAAACGCGTCCTGTGTGATCTCCTGTGCGATGTGAAAATCACCGATTTTTCGCCAAGCGAGCGCGTGAGCACCTTTCTGATATTTTTTTACCAAAGCACTGAAGGCATCCTGATCCCCTTGTAAGACTCGCTGAATGAGTCGAGCATCGCTCTGTGGCATTACATGCCTCCTCCCAAATGATTACGTCTGTTGATTAAAGTGACGTAACTTAGGTGTCAAAGGGTTGCATTATTTTTCAAAAAAGTGAAAAATCGATCTCTGGTGAGTTTAAAACCGCTTCAAATCGGATTTATAGGATACCTGAGGCATGGGACCTCGCTTTCTTTTCCTACAACGACCTCAGTGGTTGATACCAATTTTGAATAGGTTCAAATTTCTATCTACCCTGCGAGAGGGTCGTTTTGCAAGTACGGACGCAGTATATTTCGGAGTTTGCGGTGGGCATAGTGCAAACGTGAGTTTGAAAAAAGTTTAGTCTTTAGAAAAGCACAGGTAAATCGCTGATCTCCTGAAGTTCATGGATATTCAGCGAGGGTTTGTTCTCCACCAACTGATACGCGATCAAAGCAGAGAGGACATTGACTTGAAAGTTATCGAAACTTATAGGTTCTCCGACTGTGTTCCACCTGCGTCTGTGTTTTTGAGTTCTCGGATCACTGATTCAACCAGCATCCGCTTTTTCAGCAGCACCTCATCGGACACCGATAAATCCAGGGGTTTCATGTTCTTACGGACTTTGTAAACCCAGTTGACGCCTTGCTCACGGAGTTCTTCGCGAAAGTCCTTGGAGATATATCCTTTATCTGCGTAGAGACTCCCATGAAGTCGGTCTGCGAACTTTCGTAGAGGTTTGCGGTCATCTATATTCCCAGGGGTCAACGCAACGTCTAAGAGGCCGCCGGTGTGATTGATAACGAGGTGAAGTCTAAACCCGTAAAACCACCCCATAGATGTTTTCGAGCATTCGGCAACATCCCTAAAGACGCGGTGTGAGGAAATCCGCCTGTTATCGCAGACCCCCAGGCGTGTCGAATCCACGAAAGACACACCGCTGGAGTCTCCGAGGGTCGTGGTCAGATAAAGTCTCAAAAGCACCAAGACTTCTTTTTTCAACTGCACGAAGCGACTATAACTGACCAGATGCGGGAACGCTGCGCCCTAATAGACGCAGACATGTTTGAGATAAAAGTGCTTAAACGTCCGATAGTTGCTTTGATGAAAAGCGATCAAGATCGTCATCACCTCGCTCGAATGCAGCCGTTTCGGACGCCCCCGGGGTTCAGAACCCGCCCCCTCGATCGGAAGGCAATGTTTCGAGATATGAACTTCATACATCAGAAAAAAGTCGTCTATTTCGCAGAAAAGTGATACAATACTCATTGGAGAACTCCTTTGGGTTATGGAAGTGTGATAACTTCATTATACCAAAAGAGTTCTCTTTCTTCAAAAACTCAAAAATTAATTATCAAACTCACGTTTGTCATATTAAAAGGAGATCTCAAAATGGAAAGAAGAGGGTTAGTTTCTTCAATTTTTGTCATATCGATTTTAAGTTTGAGTCTAATCCTTCACGGTTGTGCCAATAGGATAAATATAAGGAACACTTTGGACAAAAAAGCAACCCTACAGGTGAATGCCTATTGGGATCCAATTGCAGATTCTTCGCTGAATCTCGCTAACTATTCGCCGAAGCACGCCGCGCTTCTTAACAACCTTTCACCGGTACACCCCAGTCAAGAGTATGAGGCGGATGCCTTTACAGTATTTTTTCCAGAGGGAAGCGTTAGCGTAGGAGATTTATGGGAACTCGATGCCAAGGAAATTATTCCCTTTCTTCGTCAGTTCCATCCCGGTGCGACTGCAGAGATGCATAGCAATCCCGGTGGGAGAACTACTCTACCTCTTTTTAACTTCACCCTGACGCTTTCCAAGGTTGGACTGGAATCAGAGGGTGCCTACGCGTGCCTACGGGCACTTTCACCGTCTTATGCCGAAATCGTCTTCAGAATTCATGCGGACTTCCTACTTGATAGGGACGCTGGTGCTTACTTTACACCTGCACAATTTACGGGACGCTTGATACTCAATCGGAACACCGGCACGATTCGAGAATTCTGGCTCTATCTGCCACCTCGCAACAGCAATGTCGACTTTTTCGCTTTTGGAGGGGCAGACATGCTCTTCGTACCGCGCATGGAATTCATTGGACGGAATGCAAATAACAAGAATGACATTGTGTGGGAAACCGTTATCACGGAAGCAGAAGTAAAAACCACATTGAAGAAGGCTTTCTACAAGTCTGCCCAGATTGAGAGATTTCCTATTGAGGAGATTGTCGCAGAAGCACAAGCGAAGAATCGTCCAATCCATGTCCTTCTCACGTGGGGTGTATTTGACGATGAATCGTGCTGAGCGAGTGGCAAAACTTTGAGAGCGGGTCCGCTCTACTCATCAAAAGTCATTAATCTACTCAATAAACAATTTGTCAATGTATTCGTTCTTTTGCGTGATTTACCAGAATTCCAGAACGGCGCAAAAGGGGCACCGATAAGTCAATTAGAGACAGTCATTGCCAAAACGCTTGAAGAATCTGTCGCCCAAGGAGCAGGTAAATCGGTAAACACTTTTGTCCTATCGCCGGAGTTGGAACTGGTAGGTCATTTACCGTATCGAAAATCGAATAAGGATTTTTCATCTCTTGATGAAGAACAATATTTAACATTCCTCAAGGATTCTTTGGCACGCTAAAATAGCAGTAGATGCTATAGTAAATAGATCGATACATAACTATTTTAGCCCAAGTTGCTACTTCCAAAATGTTGGGGACGCGATTTCTTGCGTTTTTGTACCGTAAACTGTTAATTTGCGGACACCGAGGCACAGACTAACAGTCTATGCTACAATCGCTATCAGAATCTAACAGATGCTGCTACAAAAGTAGCAACTTGCGTTATTTTATAACTTCAGTCAGAGAAAACGACGTTCTAAGTGCCTAAGGATGCAAACGAGATATAAACCTAAATGGCTTCCGATAATTCTCACGCTCCCAACACAGAATCAGCATCGCGTCCATCGGCACTAAAAACGCTCCGCCGCTTTTGCTTTGTCGCGTGGCGTGTCAGTCTGCACCTGTGACCGGATTCTCGTGCTTGATAACGTCACAATCATTGAGGACGGTGACCATGAAACGTTACTCACAAAAGATGGGCTTTATGCCCAGTTCTTCAATGCTCAAGCACAGTGGTACGTTTGAAGACGAACCTATACGAGAACAACTCACCTATACCCATTTCGGTGCGGATTTTCGCCGAAAATCCTTTCGGTAGTCAGTTATCGGGAACAAGAAATTTTCGTTTAATCAGCACCTCTTGTTCCCGACAATCCACTTATCAGAAGCCGATTCAGACATACCTGATAAACAAGAATTACCAATGATAGTTTCTGGTAGTGTCGATTTCCTGATTGTAACTCCACCTTTCTAAAAATAATGCAACTTCTTGGAACCTAAAACCCGTCACTTAAATTAACAGATGTAAAATTTCACCCAAATTGCTACTTGTGAATTCAAAGCAAGTTCTACTTTAAAGGAGAAAAAAATGCGCTTCGTAATGATTAACCTATTCCTCGTCTGTTTGTTTTTGTTTGGTGTGGGTTACCTCGCTTTTGGACATGATGAAATTGAAACGACTTCTGAATCACACGGTCCCTATATGGGCGACGCATCTTGGGATGCCGCGCTTGAAACGTTCTATGAACTTCTCAAGACGGATCCAAAAGCGGCGCGCGTGGAATTCGATAACGTTGCCAAAACGTTGTTCGATAGACACCCGCGCACAGAAGAATGGGTGGAACTTTTTTATCAAGTCTTCTACCAAATCAGTCTAAAGGACACTGAAGAAAAAGAAACCGAGCCACCCTGGCAGCTTATTTCGGAGATCAAATGTCTATATGAACTCGGACTCGAAATACTAACTTCTATGGATACAGAGAAATACGCAAAGCAGATACAAGTTCATCGAGATGCCCTTGATTACTATACAGAACTCGCTGAATTCGCCGAGATTATGGGCGATAAATCACTGAAATCTGAAGAAGCCACTCCGAATAAGCAGAATCACACTTCTCAATCTGAGTCAGAATTATCTGATGCGGAAGACCAAATCGCTAATCAGCAATATATGGAGAAATTTTTCGAGTTGCTACCGACCGACCCGGAGGCCGCACGTCAGGAACTTGAAACTTATGCTGCAAAGTCATATCAGGGGCATCCCCTTACAGAAGAATGGGTGGCACACCTTTTTCGTATGAGGAGTGAAAGGGAAGCATCGGTTTCAGATATTATCCGTTTTACGGAAATGACAAAACAGATACGAACCGATATGGATCCTGAAAAGTATGCTAAAGAAATCAAGGGATTAGAAGATAATTTGGCACAACTGAAAATGGTTGCGAAATTCTATGAACGCGACGGGATAACTGACGCAAAGATCCCATTCAACCCAAACGTAGGGGACAAGAAGCGTGAACAGAAAAGTGCTTCGGATGCCCCCAAGGTCTTCCATACTGAGAAAATCGGCAAACCCGCGATGGATTTTGAGGTAATAGACTTGAAGGGTCAGGAACTCTCACTGAAGAAATACCGCGGACAGGTCGTGCTACTTGATTTCTGGGCGACACGGTGTTTTCCGTGTAGGGCAGAAATGCCGCATCTCAAAAGGGTTTATGATAAATACAAGGACCAGAATTTTGAGATTATCGGTATCAGCTTAGACCAGACAAGGGCTGTGGTTGATTCATACACTGAAAAACAGAATATTACTTGGCAACAATTTTTGGATGACGGTGCTGTTGCTAAAATGTATAACGTTACAGGAATCCCCGCTACCTTTCTGATTGATGGGAACGGAATCGTTCGTAAGGTTAAACTCCATGGGCGGGCACTTGAAGACGCTGTCGCCGAATTGGTGAAGGAGAATCTGTCCAAGCAGACCAAATAGTTCTTGTAGGGAAGTCGGGTTCTTGTGCCGAGGAGGCTGGTGGTGGAACACAACGATGCTCAACTCATTCAACGGGTATTACAAGGTGATCAGGATGCCTTCGGTCCTTTAGTCGAAAAGTATCAGAAGGGAGTTCACGCGCTGGTGTGGCGGAAAATCGGCGATTTTCACATAGCGCAGGAAATTACGCAGGACGCGTTTTTCAAGGCATACCAGAAACTCGGAACCCTAAAAAATCATAACCAGTTTGCGGGATGGCTTTATGTCATCGCGGCACACTTATGTGCTGACTGGTTCCGAAAGAATCCTCCACCGGAACAATCCTTAGAAGTTACTGATATGAGCGAGGTGAATGAAGTGTCATACTCTCGATACGTCGCAGAAAAACAGGCAGCCGAAGCCGATGAAGCGCGCCGTGAAGTCGTTAAGAAGCTACTTCAGAAACTGCCAGAGAGCGAACGCACAGTCATGACGCTTTACTACCTCGGCGAGATGACGATCAAAGCTATTTCCAAGTTTCTCGGGGTCTCTCCGAACACCATCAAAAGTCGTCTCAGCCGCGCCCGTGATCGTCTAAAGAAGGAAGAAGACATGATTCGACAAAATCTCGGCAGTTTCCAACTGTCTGCCAACCTAACACAGAATATTATGAACGAAATCTCACGTATTGTTCCCGCAGCTCCTGCTGCGAATAAACCTGTAGTGCCTTGGGTGCTTTCTGCGGCTTCGGCTGTGTTGATTTTCCTGCTGATGGGTGCCGGCACACAATATCTCTCCCGTTTCCAGAAACCCTACGATTTGAATGCAACATCGGAACGGACGATTGAACTCATTGAGGCGGCTTTTGTCTTAGATTCACCCGCGAAACCCGCAGTGCGGAATCAGGCAGGAAGTTCATCGACACCCGGTAGAAACTCGGGTGAAGGTCAGAAACCCAATGCGCAACTCTTCGCCGCAGCACTTGTGGATGAAACTGAGGTTTCAACACCGAAACCTCAGTGGATACAAACGAAGGGACCCGCAGGCGGGCTTGTCAATATCCTCTTTACGACAAGGCGTGGAGACATCTATGCAGGTAGCTACACGAATCTTTACAAGTTGGCAGACGACGGACATTCATGGAAACTCGTCATCGCTGGAAGCCTGTCTTCACTCAACATGAAAGATTTTATAATAGGTAGTAGCACACAACAAATGGTAGAGCAGGACGATACACTTTACATCGCTATTGATGCGGAGATGTTGATTTCTACAGATCATGGTGAGACTTGGGATTCGCTCGGTGCGCACCCAAAAGGGCAGCCTGTTGGACTCGTCATAACGGATGCGGTTCCTGGGACAGAAGCCGAAGTCACAATGAACCTCGCTCTTGTTGAAGGTGTGTTCCGTTCTGTGGACGCTGGCAAGTCGTGGACACCTCTGAACGATGAGAACCTCGCGGGTCGAAAAATTCGCGCAATCGCCGCCGTTGAAAACACCCTGTTTGCTGGTACTGACAACGGACTCTATCGTCTCAACACGGGGACATGGGAAAGATTGACCATTCGTCCAGCGGAAATGTCCGAAAATCAACTCCCTATCCATGCCTTAGCCGTCGATGAACACCGTCTCTATGTTGCCGTGGGAGACGAAATTACAAATCAGAATCAGTTCGGGATGCAACTTAGAGCTTCGCTGACAGGAAATGGCCAGTGGTCGCTTTACCGATCAACCGATCAAGGCGATACATGGTATTCCATAGATCCTCGAAAAGGACAAGAGCATGAGGAAGAGAAACAACGGAGATTCCAATTTGGCGGCGGTGTCCCATTCCCTGGTGCAGAGGAAACAGAAATCTATATGCCGAGTATCAAACTCTTCGCGACGCACGGAAGGGTTGTCGTCGTAGATGCCTTTGGAGAACTTTTCTACTCCATGAACACTGGAGAAACCTGGACTGCCTTAGACGTAAAGGGCGGATCAGGTTACAACGTGCCTCCGCCTGTGCTAATGATGAACGAGAACACCTTCTACAAAGGTGGACCGTCCGGGGTTCAGATCACAATTGATGGTGGCAAAACATGGTATGAGTTTAATAGCGGACTCGTGGGCACTCCCGTTCAGACGCTCATCGCTGTTAAAGGTGAACTCTACGCAAATTCAACAAATGGGTTTATCTCCTCAACGGACGGGGGTGAATCGTGGATGCCGCTTCCCGGTGAGATTGACCACGGTGTTATTATTCAGGCATTTGACGGTGTCCTCTATGTAAAGAGAGGGAATCACATGAATACCCCTTCACCTATAGCCCGTCTATCCACCGAGGACAATAGTCTAACGTTTATCCCCGGCATGCCTGCCTTTGAAAGCGTCACGTCACGGAAAATGGACGAAGAAATGGGGAAAATTATGATGGAGGCGTTGACCGACGAGGCTAAGCAAAGCCTTGAAAAAGGCGAGCCACCAAATCCTAAGAATGTTGATTTTAAGCAATTAAATGAAGCCATGAGTAAGGTTATGCAAGAACAAGCCTCGGCTGGTATGCTGGCGTTTATTGGAAACTTTGCCGTGAATGGCGATACCTACTATGTGGAATACGGGAAGACGCTTTACAGATGGAAACCGGGTATGGGTGGATGGCACAACACGGGGTTAGTCGATAAGGGCGAGGACGCTTTTGCATCCCTATTCTCCGGTCCTTTTGATTATTCTGCTGATGCTTCTACTGCTTACGATACCATTAATTCAAGTGGTTTCAAAATCGCCGTGTCGGGCAGCACTATTTACATCGGAAAACGGGAGGGGCACCTCTTTCAATCGTTTGATGAAGGCGACACATGGAACGATGTTACTGCAGATATCCCATACCTTTTTGAAAAATTCGAGGCAATCGTCTTCGCAGGACCCACCGTTTATGTGGCAACCGACAAAGGCGTTGCGTATTCGAGCGACGGCACACACTGGCACGCAACAACCGATGCCGAAGGGAGAGCACTTGTCGCCTCCCGATTGGCAGTAGAAGGCATAACGGTATATGGACAGACTGACAAACACGTGTATCTGTTGAAAGAGGGTGCTAATATATGGAAACAGGCGACATCCGAACTTCCAGGCTCTGTTATCTCTTTCGCCGTTGATGGTAACACACTGTATGTCGGGACCGCGAATCGTGGGGTCCTGCGGTTCACGCTTGATAAATCGTTGTAGTGTTGATTCAACTCTATCTATCGTAGGCATGCTTTCCAAGCATGCCTTTTCCATTTTGTAAACGCGCTTTGTAAACATATCGTTAAATCTTTCATACGAAATTTGACAATGGAACTTTAAGTTATTATAATAGACTTTACAATCCCCTAAAACCATACCTGCCCAAAAAAAATAAATATGAAATATATATTATACATCACAGTCGTGCTACTGCTTACTCTATCCGCGCAAACGTTTGCTGAAACGCCAGACGGCACAATCCCTTTCGATTGCCCTGATGCCCCAAATGCCAAGTTTCAATTCCACTTCACCCGCGCACTGATCGCACTCGCCGTTAAAACAGCACCTTTCAACACAGTGGATGATCTTTATATCCAAATCTACGATGATGAAGCAGGCATCTATAATAAACTCGCTGGATATTACAGCGAGGAGTTAAAAGAGAAAAATTGGTACAACCTACAGGAAGGTGATAGGGTCCAACTCTATGTACTAAACGGAGCGGCTATGCAAAATCCGCAAGCAGATAACACTTTCACGGGCATCTTCGCAGTCGTCCAAGGCAATGAGGGGATTTATCTGCTAAACATCGTTGGCAGCGTCCCTTTAGAACAGATGGATCAGCTCTTAACGAATCTCGGTGAACTCGGCATTGAGATTCCCGAATTGAAATCGCTTCCGGCGTTGGAGATTGATAAACGATCTTTATCTTCACCGACAGGCTTCCGGATTGCCGATGGTTCCCCAATTTATGACATTCAGATTAAAGGCAATCAGAAAATTGATCGGACGGAGATTCTCGAAACGCTTAAAGCAGAGGACGAGGACATCGATAAAGCGGTGGAAGCATTGCGAAAAAAAATGGGGTCTCAATTAGAGAAAGTAGAGTCGAGTGTTAAAGAAGAAAATGGCAGACATACCGCCGTGATTACTGTAAAGGAACATTCTTCATCACGATCTTCTGGTTCCTTCACAGCAAACCCGATGATTAGATTTAACCGCGTTTCCGGTTGGAAATTGGGGTTTACCTCTGAAATTGATGTAGCAAGGGCGCGTTTTCCAAATGATATGCCCACCTCAAATATTTTTGGGTATATAGGCTATGGGTTCGCGAATAAAATAACGGATGTCGAAATTGGTATAGATACATTCCCGTTTGCGACATACACACGATTTAATAATCCCGAGGCGAACACTGACAAATGGTATCATGGGTTTGGAATCAATACCAGGCTCCATCGCACGACCGACATCACACCAGACAACGTGAGTCCCTATCGTGTTGACAATTCTACCAATGACCCGTTCGGTTCGCTCTATAACATTTTCGGTGCCAACGACTTACACAACTATTATTTAAGGCGAGGCTTTGAAATAGCCTTCCGATGGCAGCATCTGCCACGTATGGAGTATATTCCCCCAAAGCACTTGGTTACGCTGATGCTTCTTGCTGAAAGTCACAGGAGTCTGGAAAAAAGCACGGATTGGCATCTCTTCAATTGGCGTTCGATGTCAAAAGCGCGGGAAAACCCAGCAATAACTTCCGGACGCATGCGGAGCGTTATGTTCACATACGATCTTAACCTCCGCCAAGGTTCCCTCGGTACAGGTTACCTCGGTTGGCATAACACATTTTCGGTTGAGCATAGCAGGACCGCCTTCGGTTCAGATTTCAATTTTACACGCTATCAACTCCATCTCCGCTATGCACATGCACTCGGTGAATATCAGATACGGACCCGCGCCGTCGGCAGTTTTTCAACCGCAGCTCTACCGATTCAACGTCAATTCACCATCGGTGGCCCAGGCGTATTGAATGGCTACCCGCTCTACGCTTTCGCAGGGGATCGTGGTTATCTCTTCAATATCGAATATTTCTACCCTTTCCCAGAACTGTTCACCTGGAGAAACATGCAATTTGATTTTTTTACTCTCTTTCTGGTGTTTTTCCTCGATGCGGGTCAAACATGGAACATAGGTGACGAAACATCTACACTTGTGCCGAAGAGCGATGCCGGCATCGGGTTCCATTTCGGTGAACGCGACTCCTTTCTCCGGTTTAATGTTGCGCAGGCTTTTGAATCGGAACAAGGCGTGCAATTCAACATCCTCTGGTTTTATAGTTTTTAATCAGACAGAACTTACGCAAAATGAAGCATTCCGTCTATTACAATGGTAGGCCCTGTAGACGTAAGTCTGAGTGGGCGACCCCCTACATCGCACAAACTGACAGTTTATGCTACAGTGCGTAGGTCCTATCAGAATAACAGCAGTAATAAGGGCAACGAAATGCGTCAAAACACAAATCGTGTTTTTTTACTATCTTTTTGGTTTCATATTGTATCAATATTGATAGTATCGTCCACTTTCGGAGGTCGTTTCGTCTCAGCGGCTGCTGCGGCATCCGAAACAGATGTATTCACCTTCGTCCGTTTGAAATATAGCGGTTCTTGGGGACACCGCGGCAACTGGGATACAGATTGGCCCGCTGCAGACCGGAGCTTTATCCTGCAGCTCCGCGAGCAGACGAATGTGGGTGTTGGTTTGAAGGAAAAGATAATTGATATTGGTTCTGCGGAACTCTTTCACTATCCGTTTGGCTATATGGTAGATGTCAAGCGTTTGAAATTTACCGACGCTGATGCGAGAAATTTACGGGAATACCTGCTACGCGGAGGTTTTATCCTTGTCGACGATTTTCACGGAAGACAGGTATGGAAACGGTTTAAAAAACAGCTGAAGAAAATTTTTCCTGATCGCGAACCGGAGGACATTCCGATCTCGCATCCGATTTTTCACTGCTTCTATCAAATCAACGAGTTGATGCAAATTCCTGGAGCAGGTGCCGCACGCAGAGGCAGAACTTACGAAAGAGGCAGTGATGGCGGCCGTCACGTTCTGAGACAATCAAAAAACTGCAACTTTTTGGGAACTCGTTTGTAGTAATGTAAGGGATATTTTTGTTGCGGGATCTCCGAATCCGGACATCTTTTGTAGATGTACCCGTCTCAAACGCATGAGGAATACCAAAATGCGCAGACACACAAACCGTGCCTTATTAATATCACTCGCGCTCCATATAGGATTGATGGTGGCAATTTCGCCGTTGCTTGTGACGCATTTCACTGCAGAAAAAGAGAGTATATCCGCTGAGATACTGGAACCAGAATCTGAGAAGCCGGTGAGAGAGCGAATCTTACCACCACGTACACCTGTAGTGCCACAAGTAAGCGAAACGGAAGCATCCCCCGCTTCTCCCGCTTCGCCGACGTATGCGCCAGAGGTGACCGTCCCGAAAGCACCCGTTCATGCTGACGTAATTCCAGATGTCATTACACACGCCGATATTCCGCAAGCAGAGGTTCCGAGTCCTGTATCCAATGCCAGTCTTAGCGAAGAAGATGGTGCACTCGCAGGTCCCGTTGTGATTGAGGGACAGCAAGGCACCGGGATTGGGGTCCCTGGGCGCGGTGGACGTGGAACCGGCGGATATGGGAATGGAAAACACCTTGCAAAAGGCACAAGCACAGCGGATGTGGAACTCGCAACGCTTGAGGGCATAGGCACAGGGCTCGGTATCTTCGACACAAATGTGATGACCGGATATGGATTAATCGGTGAAGTCTACGTCCCAGGGGGTCAGATCCATCGAATGCCGAATTTCGACCTTTTGACCCCTATCTATACCTTTGTTACACCAAACTTAGATGTCTCTAAACGAGATTATACCCACGGATTTCCCACACCAGAAATGCAATCTGTTGTTGAGGATTTTGCGATTCGCTTCCGAGGGGAGTTAGCGATCGATACACCCGGGTTGTACCAGTTCGGGCTTTACTCAGATGACGGGGCAAAACTGTATATTGATGGGACTTTGGTGGTGGATAATGACGGCATCCACATAGCGAAGGGTGAAAAAGGAAGCATAACGCTCTCGACAGGGGTCTATCCTGTTGAGATTCACTATTTCCAAGGTCCTCGACACGCTATCGCGCTACAGTGGTACTACGCCCCCCCGAATGAACCTTATTCTGAGACGAGGCGTTCCTATTCAATAACAATTCCCACATTGGAATTGCGCTCGGAGGAATATATGCTCGGAAGGATTGTGCCGCCCGAAGTTATCTATCGTCCCAGCAAACCTCGCATTCCAGAGGCACTGAGAAAACTACAGCAACGCCTGAAGAACATCGAAAGTAGTCGGTAAGGGAGATTTTGGATGAAATATACGATTACAAAAGCATTCATAGTACTTTTGCTTTTCATTACGCATATAGTGCAATCACAGTCCAACGATGTCACTGTTGCCTTTGATTGTCCACATCTGCCATCATCTGAATTCCAGTTTGATTTAGACAGACGTGTCATCGCACTCGTGATGGAAGATCCGACTTCCAATGTTGCCCCTTTGTTTAACAATATAGAAAATTTACAGCTCCGCAGTTATCGAAGTCGGTCTGTCACTCTTAAGGAAGTTGTTCAATATTACGGAGAGACCTTAAAAGAGCGAGGCTGGAACACGTTAGGACAACCTTTCCAAGGCGATGTCGAAAAAGATAATTTGCATCTCTATACCTTTGAAGTAAATGACACCATTCAGGGGATCTTCACTATTATTAAAAGTGGCGACGATGTGTATCTGATCAATATCGTTGGCGAAATTCCGAGAAAGCAACTCGGTGACGTGCTACTAAATCTCTATCAACTCGGTATTGAGATTCCTGAACTCATGTCGCTCAAACCCCACGACTTGGAAATCGTTCCTCCTCCACCGCCACCAACCCC
Source organism: Candidatus Poribacteria bacterium (assembly GCA_012271015.1). Lineage (GTDB taxonomy): Bacteria > Poribacteria > WGA-4E > WGA-4E > WGA-3G > WGA-3G. The sequence goes on from JAAXHD010000424.1 coordinate 14,354, forward strand.
TGAAATTGTCACACCAACGCCAAGACCTCCTGCTACAACCGGTACTGCTGAGGAAGCCCCATCTTTACAAGAAACCCAAGAACCGACAAAATCATGGAATTGGACTTTTGATGACAAGCCGATTCACGACATTCAAATCCAAGGGGTCGATGGGATTGATAGTTCCAACATTGTGAAAATTCTTGAAAATGGATCGGGCGATATGACTGAAGTCATGCCTATTCTGACAACCGTGCTCCTCAATAGTTCCAAAAAACCATCTCTACGCGTTGAAGAAAAGGACACTAAACGCGTTGCTGTAATCACTGTGGAAGATCTTCCTATTACACGAACATTGTCAGTGTTGAAATCTTTGAACATTTCTGGTTCGGATATTAATAAAGTCCATAATACATTTAGCAAGTTGGTTCCACAAGAATCTGCTCCTCAAATGCCAGCCATAGGCACACGATTTTTGGCAGGGGATGTCCCTATCCACGAAATACGCATCCAAGGGAATCAGAAAATATCGGATACACAAATCCAACAGGCACTTGAAAACGGTTCCGAAGACCTTGAACAAGCACTCAAAACGCTCTATAAAGCGATGCCCTACTTTGACGCGGTAAACCTACAGGTAGACGAGAAAAATTCAAAGTACGTCGCGACGATTACTGTTGATGAAAAACCGCTTTCTACCGATGCGTATCTCGGTCTCAATCCACCCTTACGCCTCGGTTTCAACCGAGTAACAGGATGGGAAATCGGCACCGGTTTTGAACTGGGCAAACGAAAGGATGTCGGACCCCTTTGGACGTGGAACATCAGAAATTCTGAAAACAATTATGCGCCGAAGCTTTTTGGGAGGGTAAGTTATGCCTTCGGTAACCCGCGTTTACATTACCGTATGGGTAGCAGAATAGATTGGGGAACCCCTTACATCTGGAACCTCGGACTAACAGCACAAATTCACCGTTTGACAGATGTAGTTGCCCCTGAACTTTTTCCGAACTACAACAATCCATTACCAATTTTTCAACGCATTATTGGTACACCAGACCTTCAAAATTACTATCTACGGCAAGGTGCTGAGATCGCATTGCAATGGTCACCCGTTCTGCCGACCCATTTCTTCAAATTGGCAATGGTCGCTGAATCGCACGCGAGTCTACAGAGAAGCACAGATTGGTTTGTCGCCAATTGGGGGTCTAAACTCCGTGTGAGAGAGAATCCACCCATAATCCCCGGTCAAATGCGAAGTCTCACCTTCCAGTACGATTTGAATAATATAACGGATTCGGTGGGTTGGCACAATACACTTTTCATCGAACATAGTACTACCGCCATGGGCTCCGATTTTGATTTTACACGTTTCCAATTACACTTTCGGTATGCCTTCCGTCTAAAAACCAACCGAATTCGCACCCGTTTTCTGTTCGGGTTTGCCGGTTCGACTTTGCCAATTCAACGCCAATTTGTCATTGGTGGCATGGCAGGACTCAGAGGATATCCTTGGAGCCGACAGACGAATGAACCTGAAGGTTTGGTAACCTACAAAAGTGGACATACATCCTCTCCGTATGCATTTACGGGCGACCGTGGATTTCTACTCAACGTTGAATATCACTATCGTCTATCGAATCTACTCAGTTGGCGGATTTTCAAAAACGCCTTTGCCATTGTCTTCTTTGACGAGGGACAAGTCTGGAATGTATCCGGTCCAAAGTATACCTTCGATCCCAAAGGAAGTATAGGTATCGGTCTACAGTTTGGAGAAGATAATTCTGTCGCTGTCGTTAACGTTCCGGGTTTACATTCTGGAAGAGACGGTTCTGTTTTCAGAGTTAATATTGCAAAAGCTTTTGAATCTGGCACAGGTATCCAAGTTACAACAGTCTGGTCCCACAGTTTTTAATCTATGATGAACTATAAAAATCAGTAAATACTCCAATAAACACGAAATCAGAAAACGCCTTCCCACTGCTGGCGAGGTTTCCTAACCTCGCATCTTCTGATAAATAAGTCATTGCATATTCTCCCACAAATTGTTACTCTCATTTGGAACTGTTCTTGAGTATTTGAATCCGGTTTACGAGTAGACTTAATTCATTTTATGTGCTACACTTATATTCTTGAGACGCAAGGATGGATTTCTCATCCAGATATTAAAACCTACCTTCAAGCCAGAAAAAAATGCGAACCCTCCAGTTGTTAACTATTTTCATTGTGACGTCCTTATCTGTTATCCTACCGAATTCGGAAGGTGAGTCGGACCGATTCACTTTCGTCCGTCTAAAATATGGTGGCCAACTCACCAGACGCAGCAGTTGGAGAGTGGATTGGCCCGCCTCCGATCGGAATTTTATCTGGCAACTCCGCAAACAGACGAATATCGATGCTGATCCACGAGAAAAAATTATTGACGTTGGTGCGACGGAGTTGTTTGAATATCCGTTTGCCTACATGTTAGAAGTCGGAAGTCTGAGATTAAGCCGAAAAGAGGCAAAGAACCTACGTGAATACCTCTTACGAGGCGGTTTTATTTTCATTGACGATTTCCATGGCGAACGCGAATGGGAACGGTTTTACACGGAATTCAAGAAGATTTTCCCAGGTCGAGAGCCGGTGGATATCCCGATATCCCATCCGATTTTCCGATGCTTCTTCAAAATCGAAAAACTCGTCCAGATTCCTGGGCTTCGCTCACTTTTTAGTGGACGCACGTATGAGAGATACGATGGTTATCCCGCATACTGCCGCGGCGTTTATGACGACAATGGACGGCTTATGATGATGATCAATTTCAATACCGACCTTGGGGATGCCTGGGAACATGCCGCTGAGGGTTTCTACCCACGGGAGTATTCAGATATGGCATTGAAGATGGGTATCAATGCGGTTGTCTATGCGCTTACGCATTAAGACTTCAATCCCCCAACTCGTTGGTATTTAACGCCAGTTTGAAAATAAATTTGTAGGTCGGGTAGAGCGGTAAATACGCCCAAAAACGCGTCATACTGCACAGATATTCCGGTTTTTAAGCCACTTTTTGACGAAATAGCCGTAGCGAAACCCGACATCCCACTTTTATAAAACTCACGTTATTTAATAAAAATCTTTTGGCAATCAAGGTTGGATATGTTATAATTAACGCATCATAAACTTTAAATGGGTAGCATGCTTTAATACCCGCAAAATGGAGAAGCATAAATGCTCAGTCGTAAACAGAAATTAGAGTTCCATGAAAACGGCTATCTCTCTATCCCTGGTGTTGTGCCGCGACTGATGATAGATGCAGCGCGGCAGGCAATTAATCATTCCATCGGTGCTGTGGGTATGAACGAAGGAGATTTAGAGCACTATCGAGCGCAATCTTACTGCAGCGAAATTCGTGAAGCCCCTGAGATCGTTGATCTCTTCAGTAAAACACCGATCCTCAAACTTTCAGAGTCATTGATGGGTGCCGGGAACGTGCAAACACCGACCTCGGGACAGATAGCACTGCGTTTCCCGGGGCCGTTGCACGTGGATCCAAATGAACCACACGGACACCTCGACGGGTTAGGGAGCGGTCAGAATGGAATGGCAAAAGGGGTGTATCGGCGTGGATTTACCGCACTCGCTGTGATTTATCTCGCGGATGTTCCCGAACCGTATAGCGGGAACTTCACTGTTTGGCCCAAATCGCACAGTTTCTTCGCCGACTATTTTAAAAAGGAAGGACACGAGATGTTGGCGAATGGGATGCCGAAACCAGAGCTGCCGGAGGGACCCAAGCAGATACTCGGTAAAGCAGGTGACGTGATCTTGACGCATCATCAGATCGTTCACACGGCGGCACCAAATGCCGCAGCCGATATCCGCTATGCAGTCATCTTCCGGCTACGACACATCGATTGTGAGAAAAACGGGTATGATGCCTACACCGATATCTGGAACGAATGGCCCGGTATTCGAGAAGCAATAGCCGCATCCGATGCCTAAACCTGTATTCAGAAAGCATAAAAAAAGGGCGGCACGCTGATGCCGCCCATTAACTTTCTACTTCTACTGGATGTCTTTAATGAATCCCCAAGTGGTACTCAACTTGCCGTTGGGATCCACTGCAAACGGATTCTCTGGTCCTTTGGCAAGGTGCTCAACCTCTTTCTCAGAGAGTGGACGGTGGAACAACATAAACTCATCCATAATTCCGTTAAATGCCCATGTGGGTCCTGTGGCTGCATCAAACGCACCAGCCTCCGATCCGATTCCAATGAATCCATACCGAGCCAGCCCCGCTCCGATAACTTTCGCGGGCGCATCTTCTTCTTGATCTAATTCCCCATCAACGTATATTCGCTTCTTTTTACCGTCGAACGTCGCAACCAGATGATGCCATTTGTCATCTGCCACGTCTGTCTCACCGAACCAATCGTGGCAACATGGACAACAGGTATCAAAGGCAACAAAAGTTGTTGCCGCGTTTCCACCAACGTCATCACCCACAGCGAAACGGAAGAATTCACTTCGGTCCCATGAGGCAATCATACCTCTTGCTGGTGCTTTAACCCACGCCACAAGGCTAATTTCCTCAATCGGATCTTCGTACATGTGATTCTTGACCGAAATGTAGGATGTTGCAACGCCGGGAAACTCCATTCCTTCCCCAACCTTACCTTTCACCGATTTGATATCATTGCTCTTGATGAGCCCATCATTTCCATTACCGGACGCGTCAAGAACCTCATCACCCTTGAGCGTATCTTTGTTATAACTATAATAGATGATGAGATCATCTTCCTTGACTGACTGGGCGTGGAGGACCAATACCGGTCCCATTAGAATTAGCACCGACATCAATAAACTGAACGTAAGAGCAGTTTTCATTGTGTTTCTCCTTTAGCAACATGCACGTGGTACAGTATGCATCTTCAAAGCGTTCATATCTCAAAAGAACAGAAGAACCCTCTTTGGAACACTACTTACAAATCTCAATGGCAGTATACAAAAATCGTCACAAAAATTCAAGTATTATTATAACCGCGATTTTTAACACATTCTATTAATAAAATATCCATATATTCTGCCCTATCCTTACGATACAAAAGGCACTATTAACGTGTTGAAAACATCGGGACAAAACACCAGTTCTTGGAACATATATTAGGAATATCCGCCGACACCTAATAGCATCCTTTCTTCCAGGTCGGCATCTTCAAGAAAGGCGTGGGTTAATCCATCTTCGGGTTGTGCACCGCCGTGTGGCGATTTCCGTAGCCAGGTCGGTGTATAACTTAAAATTAACATTCTTCGTTTGGCTTTTAAGGTTGGTAAGCCGCGGTGCCAGAGATTGCCGTG
>JAAXHD010000424.1:19754-22374 GCA_012271015.1 Candidatus Poribacteria bacterium
ATCGAGATAGATGAGGCAGTCGATGCAGTGTGGTCGTGAGAACCACGGCGGCAACGGGTTAGATACGACACGTAGGTGTTGGTGCCACGGCGTTTGGTGTTCGCGATCATCACCAGGATAAGTGATGCGTGCACTCAGACCCCTTAACCGGACAAGGGGTCCCATCATCGCACGGGCAATTGATAAAGTCGGTTGGAATTTTAGGAGATCTAAGAATGCGTCATCTTTATCCATCAGATGACGCGGAATGAAACCCCAACCTCGTTTACCAGCCATCGCGCTGTCTCGTTTTTCCCATTCACGTTCCTCCAAACGATCGAGAGCATCCCGCAATTTTTGGAGTGTCTGTCCCTGAAAGAGTCCTTCCCGAATAAGGTACCCCATCTCAGAGAACGTCTGCAATTCTTCGGGACTTGCGTGCACCTCAATCTCCCAATGTCCCCCGGTTTCCGCATCTGGATTGTGGTCGTTTAGTACGTCGTACTCGAGTTTATGTCGTTCCATATTTCCCTCTTAAGTATCAATGTCGGCTTGCGATATAATCAGTTATCCTCAAGGCTGCTGAATAATTCCCGATATACAGGTAAAGCAAGCTCCAATTTTAACGCTTCCTTAATTCCAAACCATTCAATCATTGAATGCTCTTCTATCTGTAGACACTCTGGTTCACCTTTCCAATCCGTTATAACAAATACATGGTAGGTGTGATCGTTATTGGAATCAAATAGGGTTGAAATGTGTTCAAACTGAATTGGTGTAACACCTATTTCTTCTTGCAGTTCCCTGATGAGTGTCCGTTTCAGTGTTTCAGAATTTTCGCAATGTCCACCGATCATATCCCAGACATGTCGGATAAGAAGTTCGGTGTTTAGCCCTTTTGCCCAACAGAATTTTTCCATTCCTGAACAAAATTCCGAGAGCACAAACTTTTAATTCCACGGTTTATCTCAATAGACCCAACGCGTCTACAATGTGTCTGAAATGAATTCGTCAAATTGTGGGCATCACATTGCCACCGCACACTGGAATATACGCACCTGTGATGTAACTCGCGAGATCTGACGCAAGAAAAAGCACGACGTTAGCGATTTCTTGGGCAGTCCCACGACGTTGCATTGGTACTTCACTCCAATAATGTTCATCGGACGCGCTCGCTTCACTTTTTTCGCTGACAGTCCATCCCGGTGCAACTTGGTTGACAGTGACACTATGTGCACCGACCTCTTTGGCGAGCACTCGCAAGACACCATCCATCCCCCGCTTGCCCGATGTGTAAGCACTCTGTCTCTCAAAGTTCTGCATTGAACACTCGGTATTAATGCTGACGACCCGTCCCCAACCTGATTCGATCATCGCAGGGACAAAGGCTTGTGCCATGTATACATTGTGCAGAACGCATGACTGGAATTGGCTTTCGTAGTCCTCAGCGGGCTGTTCTAAAACCGAAGTCCAACTATACTGAATTACGGCGTTATTGACGATGATGTCTGCCGAACCGAGTTGTTCTGAGACAGCATCACGCATAGCGTTTATCGAACCCTGATCCGTGACATCCGCTTGCACGACGGCTGTTCGTATGCCGTTAGCGGTGATTTCATCTTGCAGAAGGTGCGCCGTTTCTTGGTCCCTATAGTAGCAGATTGCGATATCCGCACCCGCTTTAGCCAAGGTCCTTACCATCACGCGCCCTAACGCTCCTGAACCGCCTGTAATTACCGCTACTTTATTGGAAAGATCAATCGGAATCATTTCTGCTCCATATCCTAAAGATACTGTGCTGCGTTACGGCTGTAACAAATCACCAGGAATACGAGACATCGGATAATTTGCGTCTTCGTCGCGATTTGCTATGATTTCCGGGATTTCGCGATCCCAATAGTCTGGTACGGTATTCGGACGGCTATGCCATGCGAGAATTAGCGTGCGTCGAACATCGGTAAAGTTCCTATGGGCGGAGTGTAAGATACGCGCATCTGCCATTACCAATGAACCCGCTTTTGCACAGACATCCACTTGATCTGGGTGATCACTGAACATGATGGGATGATCTTCATCAATAAACCGCGCCCCCTGCTCATGTGCTGGTACCAATATGTCGTGTAAATCGATACGCTTACGGTGTGTTCCCGGAATAACCTTTAGGCAGCCATTCTCCCGATTCGTATCCGTAAGATAATAATTAAGGAAAATCGTTTGGGGCCACGGTGCGCAACTCAGCGGATCGTTCCAGCGCATCCAATCTTGATGCCAATAGAGTGGGGGACCCCCGGATTCCTTCGTCAGAATAATGATCCCACCAGATGATATGAAATCTCCGAACCCAATCTGCCCCAAAGCATCGCGTGAGGGTTGCCATTCCAACAGTTTTTGAATGTGGGCATTATCTTCACCGCGGACGTTGACATGCTGTCCTTGATAGATAACATCCTCGGGTTCTATATGTCCTGCGATAAGCTGTTCAGATTCGTCTCGGAGTTCCTGTAAAAACGCCTCTGTCAGAACATCATCAACAACACAGAAACCCTCTTCGATCATTTGCTCCCTTTTTTCTAAAGCGACTTCAGGTATCATTATACGCTCCTCTACTTATAAATTACTAAAGTTTGGACAATTTCGCTTC
>JAAXHD010000391.1:0-7180 GCA_012271015.1 Candidatus Poribacteria bacterium
ACGCAAAATCTCTGACCTTGCCTTCGGTGAGTTTGTCTTGATACTCCGGTGGACGTGTGCGAAATATGGCAAAACACTGCTCAAAGCAGGTCGCTGGACACCTACCACAAAACCTTGTTCTGAGTGCGGGCACACAAACGAAAATCTAACGCTTTCCGATAGGCAGTGGACGTGTCCTGAGTGTGGTTCGCACCACGACCGAGACATCAACACTGCGATAAATATTTTGCGGGTTGGGGTACCCTGGGCCTAAACCAGATAAAACCGATCTGATTCGGAATAAGAACCCGCAGGTGGAGCGATACTCAGACGGTGGTCTCTCTGAGAAAACCGCAGTCGCTATGAAACCGAATCTCCATGCTTTAGCATGTGGGTGGTATCACCTTGTCAGGTGTTTTGATATATGGTATGCTTTTCTTAATTTCGTTTAACGGAAAGCAACAGTATCAACCTTTAGTTCGTAGAAGAAACATGTTAGGTAAATTTCGGAATGGACCTCTATCTGAATCCTGCCAAAATCACCGAGATAATAGGTGTGGCAGAAGAAATAATTAACCGAACGTTAGAACGAAGAGATGTGGACATTGAACCATATCTGCGTGTCGTCTCTGCCCCACCCGAAAACCTTGGAGATCGTCCAAAACCACAGATTCAGTTAAGGATTGATGGTCTCGCACTGCTGATAAAAAAACTTACCTATAATATCCCAACGGACGATATTATTGAGAACCTCAGCTGTCAGATCTTTCATATTACGCATCTAAGGGAAACTTGTGAGAAATTAGAAGAGGAGAATCAAACGCTTATCGCCGAAACTGAGCAACTTCGGGAAAGCATTGAAGTTTTGCAGACCGAGAAAAAGAATTTGTCCGTAGCAGTTGACGAACTGAAAAGTCAACTCATTGCGGAACAATCTAAAACTTGGGTAGCTCGTTTGCTGAAACGGGGGGATTGATAGGTCTGGACAAGCACGGCTTGAGACTCTATCCTGACAGGTATCGCAAATCACTATGGAAACCAAAGAAAAACGGAATCAACTGCTCGCGATCGGGTTCTTCGTTCTCGGTATGGTTTTCCTCTATGTAGAGGGTATTTCATTCTTCCCATCCGTCATCGTCCAAAATGCCGTTTTGCTCAAAGGTATCGCGCTGGTGCTGCTGAGTATCGCTGCAATCCTTGCCGGTACTGCCTTCGAGAATAAACGGCGAATCGNNCATCACTCAATAGCACCGCCCTACACCTACTTTTGCCCGGAATCATCGTTTTCTCGATCGTTTTTTCACAGAAAACCTTGTGTGAACAAATTTCTGTCGGCTTAATCGCACTGGGTTTGATCGCGCTCTGTCAACCTTTTCTGATGCTATTTTATCAAACCGGTTTCCAACTGTTGCTTGCCGGATTAACAGGTTTTATTGTCGCCGCACATCGATAGGTGTTCTAAAGTTATTATTTCATGAAAGAAAATTAACACAACTTTATAGACTTTCTAACTTTCAGGACACTTGCAAACTTTCAAAAGCAATTCAGAAGCAAACTTTAAAAAATTGTCAAACAGAGATTCCAATCCTTCCTCCAGTCCCAAGACGAAAAAAATTGTGATAGTCGGTGCGGGGGTCATCGGTGCGGCGATCGCGTATCATCTATCCCAACGAGATGATGTCGCTGTAACGCTTCTGGAGCGCGATATTCCCGGCGCAGGCGCGTCCGGACACTCCTTTGCGTGGGCAAATGCTTTTGGGAAAGAGCCGCGCGACTACCATACCCTCAACCGGCGTGCATTAGATATGTGGTACCGACTTGCCCATCAGCTTGATGCGGATATTGGCGTTCATTATGGCGGCGAAATGCGATGGGAAAGCAATCCACAACGTGCGATGCAGTTACGTCAACGCATCCAACAAATTCAGACGTGGGGTTACCCGTGTCGGCTCATCACTCGTGCCGAGATGTTGACACTTGAGCCGCACTTACACCCTGGCACCGTGGCAGCAGCGTCCTTTTCTGAAGCGGATATTCACGTTGAGACCGACAGATTCATCAATGTTTGTCTCCAACGCGCGTGTGAAAGAGGGGCAGTTGTACATTCACAAACTTACGTGACTGGATTTGTCATTCGTAACGGTAGTGTCGCGGCTGTCAAAACCTCTGATTCCGAATTTTCGTGCGATGCTGTCGTTTTAGCAAGCGGTGTCCAAACGACTGAACTCGCCTCCTTAGCGAAGACGCATATTCCGCAGCAGCGGAGTCCCGGTATTGTTATTAAAACAACGCCGTGTGCTAAGGTTTTACACAACGTCGCGGTCATTCATGCGCCACCGAAGGATGGGAACCATCAGCACCTGCACCTCCGACAACTATCTGACGGGAGTCTTAGAATCGGACAGGGTACTCAAGAAGGGATAAATCGCGATAATTCGCAACAGCACGCCGATGCTCTTCTCGCTCGTGCTAAGGCTTATTTGCCAGCGATAGCGGATGCCGAAGCGATTCCGATGCCAGTTGGGTATCGTCCAATGCCGCTTGATGGGTTTCCAGTGCTCGGATTTACCGAAGCGGTGCAAAATCTGTATATTACCTTAATGCACAGTGGTGTAACATTAGCACCTCTGGTGGGTGAAATGGCAACCTTGGAAATTGCCGACGGTGCGAGGGTGGATTGGTTCGTGCCTTACCGACCTGAACGTTTCAGAACCAATCACTAAAGTTAACAGGATAGGAAACAATTTCACGCAGAGGTTGTCGCGAGGTAAATCCTATTTCTCATAGTGATCTGCGTACGTCTTCACCAAGTCCCCCTTCCGAAAACCCGGAACAGCTGTAGCACATTCCTGTGCCAAACGTTCATAATCAATCTCCATCAGACGCCTTAAAGCAGTCGAATTTTTCGCTTTCAAAAGCATCCACTGTTTACTCCGTTCACATTGCTTCTCATCCGTCTCTCTCCGAGAATAATCCTGCCATCCTTGACACGGCACAGCAAAATCGAAGGGGTTTTGAAAGACTTTCAAGGCATCAGGTGTGTTGTTATATTGCCATATATGAAAATCTTGGTGTTGAATCGGTAAAGGCTTATGTTGTCGCATGTTCGGGTGGGCACTTACCAAACGGGTCCATATCTGGAATTCCGTATTTACAGAATAGGATTTACCGGTTTCGAGATGGAAGGCATCTCTTGGAAGGGGCAATTTACTGATAAATCGCATGCTGGAGTCAAGGTGCTTGTGGACTGTAAACTTCCGGAAATTGATGGGTACAATGAATGCAACGATGTCCGATAGACAAGCGGCATGATTGAAAAACGCTATCGCTAATTTTCCGCGTTTACCAAAGGGTGGATTACCGATAATGGCTGTGTCTCTGGGTGAAAATGGGAAATCGGTGACTTTAAAGAAGTCTTGGGATTTCACATCATCACATCTGGGCACGAGATCTATACCCAACCGTCTCTCTGAGGGTAGAAGTCTATAAAATGCACCGGTTCCAGCAGAGGGTTCTACAAAAAAGAGGTCGCTGAGACTTCGGTTTAGCGTTGGAAGTATGTCCGTGAAATGCTTCCAACATGCGCTTGCAACCTCTGATTTGGTATAAAATTGGTCTAATGAATTTCGCACGATTTTTGTGAACTATGGTGAATTATCAAATCAGCGGTAAGACGACACCGATGGAAATATCTTTGCTAACTTCCGTCATCTGAGATGTGGTAGGTTGAACAATCTTGGAGACGCGATCACACGCCGAAAGTCCCAGCATTAGCACGGTAACCGTGAATAGGTGCGCGAATAGTGTGATTTTTTTCGTATTCATGAAACTCCTTTGCGAGCGCGAAGTGTTTATTGCTTTTGACTTTCTTAGTATATCACTTTCACCCTCAAAATCAAGTTAAAACAGATTCGGTCCTATTCCTAATATGCTTGATCAATTTCCTGTTCTGCGGTATATTATAGTGAATTCAAGCGTCAGAATAGACGGCTTTATATCAAACGGAACAATATGACAACTGAAGCAAAATCGCCTGTCCGCTGGGGCATTCTCAGCACAGCAAATATCGCAACAAAGGTCGCTCGTGCGATCCATCTCGCTCGGAATGCCGACTTAATAGCGGTCGCGAGTCGGACTGAAGAACGTGCTACTGCGTGGGGACAAGAGCATAATGTCGCTACGACGTACGACACCTACGACGAACTCCTTGCTGATGACTCACTCGATGCCATCTACATTCCCTTACCACCCTCACTCCACGCTGAATGGACAATCAAAGCCGCTGAACACGGCAAACACGTTCTCTGTGAGAAACCGCTCGCTGCAAATACTGACGAGGCTATCGCAATGGCAGATGTCTGTCGCCAAAATGGTGTACAACTCATGGACGGTGTCATGTGGGTTCACCATGAACGCACCGCGGTGATGAAGCAGAAGTTAATTGACGACACTCTCGGACGGCTCCGACGCGTGACAGCGGCGTTTACTTTCAATTGGGAGACAATTCCTGTCGGGAACATCCGAGCGATGAAGGAGTTCGCAGGTGGAAGTCTCGGCGATTTAGGTTACTACTGTGTCCGCGCGGTCCTCTGGACATTTGAGGAGCTGCCGACACAGGTGTTCGCGACGGCGCGTTACAAGGTCGGTGTGGATTTTAACCTCGCAGGCATCCTCTGGTTCAGCAATAAACGCATTGCTACCTTAGATTGTGGATTTGATACGGGGCTCCGAAAGTGGTTTGAGGTTGCTGGCACACGCGCCTCGATCGTTTGTGATGATTTCACTGTCCCTGCATCCGAGGACTCCGCTCGGTTTTGGGTTCATGGAGCCGACGGAAACGAGCGGAACACTATTGAGGGGTGCATCCAAGAGGTTGCAATGGTTGAGCGGTTCTCTCGTATCGTGCAATCTGGAAACCTTGAGGAAGAGTGGTCCCAAGTAGCAGTGAACACGATGCGCGTCTGCGACGCGCTCCTTGAATCAGATCGGCGTAAAGAAGTGGTCAAGTTGTAATACCAGAAACATAGATAGAGGATTGCTATGAAAATTACAAATATCGAAACGTTTATTGTGGACGCTGGATGGCGTCCGTGGACTTTTGTGAAGGTCGAAACCGACGAAGGTGTCACTGGCTACGGCGAATGTAGCGACGGTAGAAATCCCAACGGTGTGGTAGGAACTATCAAGGACTTTACCCCACTGATGGTTGGACGGGATCCACGCGCCTATGAGATGCGGTTTTGGGACATGATTCGTGGTTCTCGGCAAAGCCCTGGTGGCATTGCAGCAAAAGCGATTGCCGGTATTGAGTGTGCGTTGGTGGATATTAAAGCGAAAGCGTTGGGAATCTCAGTTGTTGAGTTATTCGGTGGACCGACACGTGATGATGTCCGTGTTTATTGGTCGCACTGTGGTTCTTCCCGGGCACGCAACTATGAACTTATTGGTGTGCCGCCCTTAAAAAGCATGGATGACATCGCCGCATTGGGTCGTGAAGTCGTCGAGAGAGGTTTCACTGCACTCAAAACCAACGTCATTTTTCCCGGCGACACCGCATCTGTCCATTTCGGGGGCTTCGGGGGTGGACCCGGGACTACCGATGGAAACGTAACGTCTCAAGTTCTACGGCACATTGAAACCTTAATCGGCACGTTCAGAGAAGCTGTAGGTCCCGATGTCAGTATCAACCTTGATCTGAACTTTAACTTCAAACCCGAAGCGTGCATGCGTATCGCCAAAGTGCTTGAGCAGTTCGACATGCTGTGGTTGGAAATCGATATGTACGACCATGAGGCTATCCGTCAAATCAAGGATTCCACGACAACGAAGGTATGTACCGGCGAAAACCTCTATTACATGCGCGAATATCTCCCCTATTTTGAGTGTCGCGCTGCTGATGTGTTCATGATAGACGTACCGTGGAACGGATTCGCGCCATCAAAGAAAATCGGCGATTTGGCGAATGTGTTCCAACTCAACGTTGCGCCGCACAACTACTACAGTCACCTTGCTACTCACATGAGCGCCAGCCTCTGCGGCGTGTTGCCCAATGTGCGAATCATGGAAATAGATATTGATGATGTCCCGTGGAAAGACGACTTGACGACGCATGTCCCAGACATTACGGATGGCTATATGAAAACCCCAACGACGCGTCCCGGGTGGGGAACTGATCTCAATGAAGAGGTTGCCAAAGCGCATCCCTGGGGAGACCGGAGAGGGAATTGGTAGGTAGAGTAACCCTTTGACGCACTGGCGAGAGTGGATTAATTCCAGATTTTACCAAACGGCACAGCGCACCTTTGATGATGTTATTGCAAAATAGTAACATCATCCGCACTGTGGACGGGGTGTGGACTTAGGTCGTAGTCGCCATCCAGCGAAATATCGTCAATCAGGACAACCTGCCCTGAACTCGCGGACTGGTGCATGGCGAACAGCGTCTGGACGACGTGCAGGTTATCGCGCCCATGCGTGATAGGCTTTTCTCCAGTGCGTAAACTCTCCTGAAAGTGAGCCATCACGTTTCCAAAGGCATCTGGAAACCATGTCCCTTCTATTGATGGCTTAATCTCACGCACTTCCGGCTCCGTAAGTTGAACCGTCATGTCATCGCTATTTCCGTAGATTGCCCCTTTTGTGCCTTGGATCCGAATTTCTTCGTGTGGGTGTTGTAAATTGCGTCCAGAATCGGCAAGGAACGCCCAGTTGCACGAAAGCAACCCTTGAACACCGTTCCGACTCTTGAAAAGCGCGAGGGAAATGGTTTCTCCGTCCTCAATAGAGCGGTTATGTCCGTGCGCTTGGCAGTAAACGCTCTCGTATTCACCGAACCATTTATAGATGAGTCCGATGTGATGCACTTGCATCGCTGGAATCAGATGGCGTTCAGGAAACTCAGTGTAGAACCCGTTACAGGTTATTGAGACGTGGTAGATTTCGCCGAGGTGTTCAGCGTTGATGTAGGGCTCAATAGCAAGGAAACCGGGAACGAAGCAGGAATTCTGGTTCACCATGAGCTGCACGTTGTGTCGTTCACAGAGCTCCACCATTTCAACGGCTTGTTGCATGGACATTGAGAACGGTTTTTGGCAGAGAATCTGCTTGTCAGCCTCAGCCGCGGCTTTGACGATGGGGGAACGGATCCATGGTTGTACTGCCATGTCAACCACATCAACACCGGCATCGGCAATCAGGTCAG
>JAAXHD010000391.1:7302-13461 GCA_012271015.1 Candidatus Poribacteria bacterium
GGGTGGTTAAATACCTAACCCTTCGTCAATTTCGCGCTGGTATGTGTTAATTGACTCATCCAGCATCTGATCCATTTGAACGATCTGTCCTGTTGCCCCGGACTCAAGCATTGAATAGGAAAGCGCGACAGATCGAGTCCCCTGATACGCATCCACCTCAACCTCACTGTTTCCAGCGATAGCTTCAGCGAAGTCCCCATATTCAATAGCGATAATCTTCGGGTCAATTTGGGTAAACGGCAATTCATACTTCCACAACCGATCCCCGCCGAAAAGGTCTGTTGTGACGGCATCTAAGCGGAAGTCTGGAACGGGATCCAAGAGTCGCTCGTCGTTAATCGGTTCCTGTCCATCAATATTGAGGGTGATAATTCCACCGCTCCGATCCCCAGGGAGCGTCATAGAGCCGCGGGATCCGTGAATCTTGCGGAGCCAACCGCCTTGTCCCCATGCGCCGTGGTCCTCGATATATTGCCCGACAACACCGTTTTTGAAAGTAACGGTTGCATAAGCGGCATCTTCTGCGGTCGCCTCGAATTCAGCAGGCATCTTGCGTTGCCATTTTGTATACACCCCAGCAGGGTTAGATCCGGATTCACCGGTCACTGCAGCTGCATTATACCGGATAGGTTCATGAAGTCGGGTCTGCGCATAGACTGTGTCAACCTCACCAAGAAGATACTCTATCATATCCGCATAGTGAACGCCGACATCGAGCAATACACCGCTTTGGTCTTTCTGGTGTCGCCAGACGGATATGGTCATACGGTTTGTGCCACCGATTGCTTGGTGGATGAGAAAACGCGGTGTGCCAATGACTTCTGCATTCAGCAGTGCTTTCGCGAGTCGATTGATCGGGTCACGCCGATAGTTCTCAGCGACACTGAGAATCGCATCGGATGCATCAGCGGCACGACGAATGAGGTTGCACGCTCGAACGGTTAACCCCATCGGCTTTTCGACCATAGTGTGCCAACCGCGTTCAAGGGTTTCAATGGCGACGGTATGATGATACGGCGGCGTAGTTGTCACATCCACAGCATCCACGCCGACTTCGGCAAGTTCTTCCAAACTTCCGGCAACAGCAGGTTTCTGACCGAAACGTTCTTCTGCTTGCGCAGCAAGCGACTCGGCATTAGCGAGGACAGGGTCACAAGCACCGACAAGGTTAAACCGCGTCCATCCTACCCGATGAAGTTCTGCTAACCCGTACATGTGTCGGTGTCCCATCCCGCCACATCCAACGATTGCTAATCTAATTTTATCCATGCTATCTCCCCGTATCTGACGCGCTTCGCGCCTACTTTCAATTACTATTCAGGATTCTTTCTAACCTCTGAAGATCAATCTCCATTTGTGCTGACTTATCACGGTAATATTGCGAACGATTAATCACCTTCTTCGCATATCTTTTACCTCTGCTAATAAGGGGACCGCGTATTCTCACTTTAGCGGGACCGACGTTATATGCTCCAAGTGCCAGAGTCAGATTGTTCAAATGTTTTTCATAAAGCATCTTGAAATAAGTTAAACCAGCGTGCAAGTTTTTGTTCGGATCAAATCGTTCATCTATCTTCGAGTCAAGTTTCGGTTTCCTTCTATTTTTGTACTGCGGCACTTTGAGCCCAAGGTCTCGTGCGGCATCAGGCATTATCTGCATTAAGCCTGATGCTCCGTTTTTCGACACGGCGAGTGGGTTAAAGTTGGATTCAGTATGAATAATAGCAAGCATGAGGGCTACATCAATATCGTGTTCCCGCGCGATTTGGGCAGCCGTGTATTGGTTATTAGCCATCGGCTTTCGGCTTTCGGCTTTCGGCTTCTTTGCTGACTGCGACGCAGGTTTCCGCGTGTGGGAAACCTGCGGAACCATGCTGGCTGCTGACCGTGAAATGAGTTGTGTTCCACCAAAGGACATGCCTATTGAAGCGAGATGTCTATGCTTGAAATCATCGTGATTCAAATATGTATAATGGAACTGCTTTCCTAATTGGTTAAGTGAGAACCCTATACTCCAAGATTGAGAGGGAGTTCCAGTGCCAAAGGTAAACATTGATCCGACGCGAGCCGAGATCGTTCTATTTCCGATTTCTACGCTTGTACCAAAACAGGGATGGATAATGTCGAGTCTATTATGCCATCGGATAATCGGGTGAGGCGTTAGGACGGCACCGAGGGCAAGCTGCTGATCGAAAGTTTGTAACACCTGACCATCTCTGTGTCGAATGGTTACACCAGCAATATCGCGCAATCGCATCCCCACGGCAAGGTAAGGGTTAAGCTCTGTGAGCACACCAACATCATAGTTTTGTGCCCAGAGGCTACCGTAATACGGTGCTCGGCTATACCCTGTGCTGGCACCGAGTTGAAAAATTCCGAACCTCCTCGCATAAGAGAAAAGTGCTTGATTGTTACCGAGTTTGAAACTACCAACCGGGTTCGCGGTATGTTCTACGAGAAATCGGTCACTGCGGTTTAAATCAAGGAAATTTACACCAAATGTGCCAATGTATTTGATAGGGTAAGCGATGGAGACAGCACCTTGGGATAGATCGTAAATCAAGTTTCCACGCTGCAACGTGGCAAGTCCTGCAGGATTCCAGAGTGGACTTGTTGCGTCATCTGTGCTGCTAATAAACGCACCACTCAACCCGAGTCCACGCGTACCGACTTCGGGTCTCAGATTAAGAGGCTCCGATAATGTGTTTTCTTGACCGAGAAAATACGCTAATAAAAGAAAAACAAACGCTACGAGTAGCAAACCCTGTTTATGGTATAATAATGTGATTCGTTGGATTTTCACTTCTGCCTTTGTACCTAATTTCAAAATGTAAATGGGGTCCTGTTGAAATACCCGTGTTCCCAGAAAGCCCAATTACCTTTCCTTTTGTGACAGTTTGCCCAACTCTCACTCTTATACGTGACAAGTGTCCATACCATGTCGTGAAGTCGCCCTCGTGTTCAATACCTACGAGCTTACCGTAACCGCCTCTCCGTCCAGCAAAGATAACCCGACCTGCTTGTGAAGCATAAACGCGGGTACCAGTAGAGGCACGAAAATCGATGCCTTCATGGCGCTGGTAGCGGCGGGTCACAGGGTGAGGCCGATAACCATACTTTGAGGTAACAACTAAAGGGACCCGAAGCGGATTCCCAAAATTAAGACTGTCATCTCGGTGAATACGAAGTCTTGTGCCAATCTGGAGGGTGCGAGGCGAAGATATCCCATTAATTCGCTGAAGGTCCTGTGGTTCCATATTATGACGGAGTGCGATACTCCAGAGCGTATCTCCAGCTTTAACTCTATACCAAACTCCTTCAACAGGTGCACCAGGAATTAAAAGTTTTTCCCCGATCTGCAGCGGATTTGTGGGCTGAATACTGTTAGCCTGTATAATCTTTTTGAGAGGTACTTTGTATTTCCGAGAAAGTCCCCATAGCGTATCGCCTTTTTGGACCAGATGTTGGTGTCCACGAGCATTGAGTTCTCCTCCAGAAATTGCCACCACAGATATAACAACTATAAAAATACGAATCAATTTTCTCTTCATTTGATACCCTAAGACAAGGCAAAGCGAAGACAAACTCTGTCGGCGTGTCAAACGAATCGAATACAATTTTCGCTTGTTAGGACAGGCTTTGCTTCTATGATTAATCTCTAACGGTTAGCAAAACCGTTTTCGTTTCCGAAAAAATTTGGGTATCGGTATCAATTCCAGAGGCACCGACTGAAACAACCTCACTAATCACAGTCACAATCAGTTGGATGACTTCAACTTGGACGTTTTCTCCATTTAATGTCTGGGGGGCAGTCCAAGTAATTGGATTTTCGCTGGAGGCGGAAAGTTTCCCATGTTTTGTAATATTCAGCCAGTTCAACGTGACACTGGTACCTCTAACCCCTTTGACGGAAGCAGCCAGTTCTACCTCTTCACCCGGTTCCACCGTTTTTTTCGTAACGGTGACTTTTACGTCAAGATCGGCTATCTGCCCCGTCGTCTCCTCAGCGTCTAGGTTTTGTGCGAGTTCAACGACATCGCCGGTACTTTCACTACCTTCAGCGGTTGCATCCCCTTCTGATACAGGGTTGTTTAAATTGCTCCCACCACAACTCGCAAAACTTAATGCGAAACCTACAAGGAGAATGTAAAAAGATATTGTTAGATATTGAGATCCTCTCATGACACCAACCTCTCTTCATATTTAGGTAGATCAGTCAAAACGGTGATACATTATGAGACTAACACGACTACTATTTTGTTTGAAAAAACGAGTCGCGAAGAGAGTTGGTTACAGAAAATCAGACAGGTTGAAAAATAGAATGTTCGGCTGGGAGGATTTATCCCAGCCTGATCAATTGTTTATTTCTTTGTGCTTTCTATTTCCTGACGCAGGAATGTGAGAATATCAGCGATGTCCTGGTCACTAAGAATGTCAGGGGCATAGAACGGCATAAGAGATCCACCGCCGCGAATTTTGGTAGCCCAACGTACCATTGTTTTATCAATATCGCGAGGTGCTCTGGAGCGGACGAGTTGTGGACCGATGCCAGCTTTATTGGCTGCTGGATGGCAGACAACGCATGCGCGTCCGAAAAGTTCCCATCCGTTGCTTGGGTCACCATTCATGGCACCGATTTTCTCACCTGCTGCTTTTTTCGCATCATCGTCCAGCATTGCGATTTCAAAATCGGGTCCTTTGTTGTCCCCGGAGATAGCCTCAAAATAAGCCATGAGTGCTTCGGCATGTTCTGCTGGGATTGCGGTGGGATTAACTTTATCGCCTGGTACCCTCTGTAAGAAATGCTCATAACAGAAGCCGCCGCCGCCAGCTGCGCGTGCGAAATCAGCACCCTTGATCATTCCGCCTTTTGCTTCCCCGCGGTGTGGGACACCTACAACACTGTGTCCTGCTCGAATCAGACCGTCTGGATTTGCGGCTTCATCGAAATCCGCATGGCAGTTTGCACAGGAAAGCCCTGTTGCGTAGCCGGATCTATTACCTGGTTTAATCGTTCCTTTAAAAGTTGGATCGTGGAAAAGTTCGCGTCCCAACTGTGCTTTGTCCGATAGTTGGGCTTGTGACAAAAAAATAAGCCCTACGGTTAAAACGCTGCAAAGGAAAAACGCAACGAATTTACGCATTATGAATCTCCTTTCAAGATATGATTCCAAGTATACTAAAGATATAATTTATTGTCAAGAAAAAGACAAAAAAGTGTATTTTGCGCTGAATTTCGTACGTCTACAGCCCTGATTCTGGGTTAAGAACCCTTAAATTGACCCCAAAACGGCAATATAGGG
Organism: Candidatus Poribacteria bacterium; assembly: GCA_012271015.1. Classification (GTDB taxonomy): domain Bacteria; phylum Poribacteria; class WGA-4E; order WGA-4E; family WGA-3G; genus WGA-3G. The sequence continues at coordinate 12,606 of JAAXHD010000391.1, forward strand.
TAAATTTCGATACTGCTGTGCGTAGTCAAGTCCATACCCAACAACGAAAGTATCTGAAATTTCAAAACCGGTATAATCAATAGCAACAGGCACTTGACGTTGAGCAGGTTTATCAAGTAGCGTACAGACCTTAACAGTTTTCGGGTTCAACGTCTCAAGGTGTTCATAGAGAAAATTTAAAGTCCGTCCGGTATCAATAATATCTTCCACTATGAGGATGTGTCGCTGTTTGAGATAATCGCTGCCGCCACGGATGAGTTGCAAGGTCGAAGGCTGTGTGCTATCGTGATAACTCATGAGTTGCACGAACTCAAAACGAAGTGCGACTTCTCCCGTTTGACTTTCATGCTGCGCCTTAAAGATAGCACGAGCAAGATCTGCGAAAAAAAGGACGCTGCCTCTAAGGACCCCGAGTAGGACCAACTCTTGGTTCTCATAATCGGTGAATATTTGCCTGCCGAGTTCATAAATACGATTCTGAAGACAAGATTCAGAAATGAGAACAGATTCAAGAGGGGGTTTTGTCACTGACATAATGTAGATAAAGATATTGCCGTGTGCCGGAATGAATCTTGAACGGGTCACTGGTGGTATAACCAACGACCCAGAGAACCGTATCGCCACAAACAAGCATCGGAATGCGATCGCGTTCGTAGCGAGGCACCTTAGCGTCTATCATAAAATCCTTAATCTTTTTCGTTCCTCGCATTCCATAAGGCTGGAACCGGTCACCTTGCAGTCGATTGCGCACTGTAAGCGGAAAAGTTTCTGAAGGAAGATCTGCGAACGCTCTCTTTACCCTTTCATAATCAAAAATTGCTTCGTATCTTCCATCCGGTAACCTCAGCGTCTCACC
>JAAXHD010000391.1:13528-17189 GCA_012271015.1 Candidatus Poribacteria bacterium
AGCGGATAAGCAAAACTCTCCGTCTCAATCGTAAACGACGATCTGGAACTTGTGTTTACCTCAAAGATAAGGCACTGATATACACGGCGGAACCGTAAACCGTTCGGCAGTGCCAACGCCGCGTTGGGAGCACTCCCCTCGATAAGGCTCAGCATCGCTTCGCAATGTGAAAAATAGAGATCCCCCAGACTCTCCAACATTTCAAAGAAACTCAACCTTAGCACCCGCCTCTGCACTGCGATGTGAAACTGTTGGAACTTCTCTCTGTTCAACACAACACTTTCTAACGTTGCGAGTGCCTTAACCGTATCCGGATCTCGGATCCGACAGGTTTCAAGAGCCTCTTGCGCAACCGTATCCAAGTATTCGGATTCGGCACCTAATACATCAGCAGTCCGGCTTAATCCGACTTTGATATTCGGATTATAGTCGTTCTCAAGTCTCGGTATCAACTCATGGCGGATACGATTACGAAGGTAGCGGGTATCCGTGTTGGTTGAATCCTGTCGTGGCACTAAGCCCTTAGACGCAAGAAACGTATCGATTTGTCGTCGCGTAAATCCTGAGAGCGGCCGAATAAACCTGAGATCTCTGACAGGAGTAATCCCTTTCAGTCCGCTGGATCCGCTCCCGCGAATGAGGTTCATCAAAACCGTCTCGGCGGTATCGTCCTGATGGTGGCCTAAGGCTACCTTAGTAGCACCGATTTGCTTGCAGACCTCTTCATAAAATTGGTAGCGCGCCTTCCGAGCCGCTGTCTCCACAGAGAGTTTCCATTGCTTTACCAAACGGGGCACATCAGTGCTTTGGATGGTGCAAGGCAATTCTAAATGCGATGCGTGCTGCTGGACAAAGTCAGCATCAGCATCAGCGTCCGGACGGAGACAGTGATTTAAGTGGGCGACATGGAGTTGGCAGTCGAGTTGCGAGTGTAGGGCATGCAAACCGTAGAGGAGTGCAAGAGAATCCGCACCACCTGAAACTGCAACAAGCACTGTTTCGCCGTTCTTGATCATCGCGTGCCGCAAAATAAAGCGGTGCATCTGTCGCACAAAGTCGGCTGTCATGAGATATGCCTATTTTTGACGGTAGGGGCAGGTCTTGTGCCTGCCCGCATATTACTTGCGAGTTACGCCAAAAAGGCAATGCCGGTGCGGAGAGTCGAACTCCGGACAGCACGATTATGAGTCGTGTGCTCTAAACCACTGAGCTACACCGGCACGTGTCTGAATGGGCATGTAAGTTCTGCCCTAAGATTCATACATTAAAGTATAATATATATTGGAGAAAAAGTCAAATATTTTTCTTCCCGAACCCTCAAAACTGGTAGCACAATTCTTCCCGTTATCTATCCGTTCTGAGCGTATCAATAGGTGAAAGCCGAGCCGCGCGCATTGCAGGATAAAGCCCAAAACCCACGCCTATCACCACGGAAAAGAATACCGAAATCAGTATCCATGGCATAGATAACACTACCGGCCACTTTGAAACAACAGGTACAATCTTCACTGCCAACAGTGCCATTCCGTGCGATGTGAGGTAGCTAAAGCCGATGCCGAGAATTCCACCACATAAACATAGACAAACCGATTCAGTGAGAAATTGCCAGAAAATGTCTCGTCGTCTCGCTCCGACTGATTTTCGCAAGCCTATCTCCCGCGTTTTTTCACCGACCGAGACAAGACAGATGTTCATAATACTGATGCCGCTAACGAATAGCGAAAAACTGGCGATACCCCCCAAAGCGATTTTTATCATTTTTTCAATGCGATCAAGCCTGCGCAGGCTCCGTTGTGGTATCCGATAACCGATGAAATCATCGGTGCCTCTGTGTCTTTTGCGCAGAAGTTTCCGGACGGATTCAATGACTCTATAAACATCCGTTCCTTTTTGAAAAAAAACGATAATCCGTTCAATATGACGGTTTCCCGATAGTCTTTGTTGATGCATTGTCAAGGGCACACAGACGATGTCATCTAACGATCTGTTGTAACTATTGAGGCTTCGGCCTTTAGTTGCCATAATACCGACAACCCGACACCGGACGGGCGGTTGCCGCCAACGTAACTTAATTTTTATCTCGTGTCCTAAGGCAGATTTTTCTCCGAACAGTTCTGTGGCAGCAGCAGCCCCGAGTACACACACTTGTGCTGCAGTGTGAATATCGCTTTCAGAGAAAAAGCGTCCGTGTTGCACTTCCCACCGCATGCCTTGGGCGTAATCTATCGTCACACCTTCTACAAATAGGTATGCTTGGCCTCCGTGAGGGGGGGTAATGGTGCCGCGGTACCTATCGTTTTTTGGCAAAACAAACAAAACATCCGGACATTCTGCTTCAATCGCGTATGCATCATCAAGCGTATAACGCTCGGTTGTTCGACGTATAAAACGCATACCTTTCCAAATGCCGTGGCGAGTTAGAAATTGGACTTGATTTGCTCCACCGAGTTTATCAATATCCTCCGCAATAATCTGCTTCGCGCCATCACCGATCGCTATCATGCACAACACACTGGCGACACCGATGAGGATACCCAGAATAGATAGTGCAGCGCGGAGCCTATTTTGCAAAATATGCGTAGTACCTGCGGCAATTGCATCACGGAATTTCATCAGAATAGATCGTCCGTTTATCGGTTAGACAGCTAAATACGATCGGTAAGGACCACTCGCGGAATGACACGAGGTATGGAATCCCACCAACTTTACGTACCTGTGCTGCTTTTTCTTTCCACTCATCTGGATTGCTAAGTGGATGTGCTGTTTTCGACATAAGGAACATAAGCCGCAAATGGTCATCCGTATTTCGGAGTTTATCGGCATCAAGTTCCACAAGGAGAACGGCATTTTCAGGGAGTTGCGTCTCGGCATAACTCGCGGTCTCTGCCAATGTTCGTGTATTTCTGTTACGCGACGTAACCTGCCACGCTCCAATTATTATGTGAACGCCGAGGGCAAGCAGACTTACGATTGTAATAATTATACCAATTCGGAAAGCAAATGTTTTGCGTTTTTGCATCCACGACAACCATCTATGGATTCCCTCACCAAAGAGCAGCAAAAAAGCTGGCATACCGATGAGCGTTGCTGAGGGAGTTTTCGTTGCCGCCAAAAGGTGGGGAATGAGCACGCCAAAGCCCCAAGCATACGTGAGCGTCAACCCAATGTTCTCCTCGGAAAACAACTTCCATATTAGGACAAGCACTGCTATGCTCATCGGCAGATAAAAAACACCATACAATACAGGTCCATAAACCAAGATAACTTTGTGCCATGGAGCTCCCCATTTCTCAATATCTGTCGTTAAATGAAACCATATATACAAATGTTCATGCTGGAATTCAACAGGGAACTGAATCGCTGCCCAAAGTGTCCACGGTAGTATCGTTAGCAAAAAAACACTTGTCAACCCCAGTATGTGCCGACCGCGAATGCAGGTATCTGCGCGTTTTGCCATGCCAAGGGTAGGTGCCACCCACGCTGTTACAACTAAACCTGTTACAATTAAGGCGAGATAAGATTTGCTGAGAAAGGCACACCCTTGACCAAATCCTGCGAGACCGATATCCCACCATTTTCCTGTACGCAATGCTCGCACGAGAAAATAGATCCCAAATTCCGTCCAAAATAGAAGTGAGACATCAACGGCATCACTGAATTG
>JAAXHD010000046.1 GCA_012271015.1 Candidatus Poribacteria bacterium
GATCACTACCTGCCGTATTGGATTGCATTATACCATCAGCATGTGGAGCGGGCGAAAAACGAGCAGGAATTATTGACGTTTCTGTTGACGCACGATGTGACGCACGTGATGGTAACGCGGGAGAAACAGCCTGCCGCTGCGTTACTGGGGAGTGGGCAACTATCGGGAGCGTTTCGTCCGGTGTATCCGAGAGTTTCGTTTGAAACAGCCCCCGTGAAAGTCTATGAGTTGTGGTATCCTGCGGGTCTGGAAAAACGCCCTGAATACCTGTTGCGGATGCCCCTCCCTGCCCCTCAACCGAGCGGACATCCGCATGTGCATTGAGTGCGAGCCCTCAAAAAGGAGTGCGTGTATGCCAGCGAACGTAGTATCTGTGAGCCGTGTGGTGCTGACGTTTTGGGTGATAAGTGTGTTAGGGTATCATCGGTGGCTGGACGTTGTGCTGATTTTTACGATTGCGCTGATCCTCGCCCTGGATGCCGTGGATGGGTATCTCGCCCGCAAACGCCATGAAACTTCGAAAGTCGGTGCAATGCTGGACACACTTGCGGATCGGATAATAGAGAACACGTTTTTTGTCTACTTCAGCGTGCGAGGGTTGGTCCCCGTGTGGGTGCCGATTGTTGTGATGGCACGCGGGTTTCTCACGGATGCGTTGGGACAGATGTCCGGAAACCCCCCGATAGAGGGCTGGCGGTTTGCGCTGACGCGTTCCCGGTGGAGTCGTTTTGTTTCTGGCATGAGCAAGCTGCTGGCGTTTAGTAGCCTGGCGAGTGCGTTAGTTTTTGAAAGCGAGCGGCTGGAGACCGTGAGTCTCTTGCTGGGGTTTTTTGCCGTGGGGGTATGTCTGCTGCGGGGCGTGCCATTTTTTCTGCCTCCCAAAGCCAGAGGTGAGCGCGTTTGAGGCGTTGTGTGGAAACCCAACCTAATGGTTCTGCTACAAAAGAGAACGCTGCGTAAGTCCTGCTCTTCTTAAAAATGGGAGTAAATGAATATTAGGAATCACTTGATTTAAATAGATATTTCGGTGCTAACACTGTTAGCGACACACCGCGGGCAACCAGAAGCAGTGTGAGAGCGCACCATAGTCCATGATTCCCAAAAGGTCTCAAGAGATAGACGGCACTTAAATAGAGCAGGGTTGACACGATTACAGAATTCCGTAAGGCTCTCGAAGCAGTCGCTCCCAGAAAGATACCGTCCCAAATGTAGGCTGCGACATTAAGCACAGGTGCGATAATCACCCAAATAAGATAAACTTCTGCCTGTTCGACAAGCGAGATCTGGTCTGTAAAAATATACAGCAATCGCTCCCCAAAGAATACAAAGATTAACATAATCACCCCACCAAACAGAAATGCCCAGAGGAAGATGAGACGCGTTGTCCGTTTCAAATTTTGTAGGTCATCTGCGCCTTTGTACTTACCGATCAAACTTTCTGCGGCGAACGCAAGACCGTCAATCGCAAACGACAGAATAGAGATAAACTGAAGCAAGATCGTGTTGATCGCAAGGAGTGTATCACTCAAAGCCGCAGATTTCGCTGTAAAAACGGCATGGCTAAACACAAGACAACACGTCCTAATGAAGATGTCCGCACTGATGTTAAGGAATCGCTTGAGTTTAGAAAATGCTAAGATGTCCCGTAAATTCCATTTTGGCAAAATACCGCGATAGTCTCTCGAAAAGAGTTGGACCGCTACAAATAATCCGACATACTGCGCAATGACAGTCGCTAAAGCGATTCCCTCTACCTTCATGTCGAGCAACCGCACAAACACCAAGTTCAAGACGACATTGACGAGGTTCACCACAATCGTCAAGAACATTGGATAGCGGGCATTCTGTAACCCCAAAAATACACCGTGAAAGGCGTGCAAACACAACGTTGCAGGCGCAGCATAGATACGGATATGGAAATAGATGCGGGCGAGATGTTCCACATCAGGGCTTGCATCAATGAGGCGGAAACTGAGATCAATTAGCTGCCACTGGCAGATAAGGAGTAATAGGCTTGACGTGATGCCGATGCATATCGCTCTTAACAGCAAGCGTCCGCATTCTCGGAGGTCTTTTTTTCCGAAGGCTTGTGCTGTCAATCCTGTTGTTGCCATTCGGAGAAACCCAAATCCCCAATAGATAAAACTAAAGATAACACCACCGATGCCAACCGCACCGAGATAATGCTCGGATTCTAACCGACCCATCAACGCAGTATCCACCGCGCCTAAAAGAGGGATGGAAAAATTGCTAATGATATTCGGGAGTGCCAACCGATAGATCTGCTTATTGATTTCTTGAGGGTTGTACATAGGGAGTTCCGTTCTATTGCTGTGCTATAACTTACCATGAATTCGGATGAAAAGCAAACGACATTTTATGGGCATGAGATTGTGAACCGAGTGTTCGCTCTTTGTGTTTTTTGCGAACAATAAAGGAATTCCAAAAAACAAAGAAAAATTATCTACAATACAACAAAATAAAAAGTCTTGCTCTACACGCGGCAGGATTTGTGTGCTCTACATTTTTCTTTGTAATTTCACGAGAAATTTAGTATACTATTTAACGATGAAAGATTGGTGTTATGAGTTTGCTGTCAAATCAATCGGATTCTGTGTATCCCGATTGCCACGCTCTATGACATTGGCTATGGGTGGCTGGTTGGGTGCTCTTGTATTCTATCTGGCATCACAGCAAAGGGAGTTGGCATGTGAGCACTTACGGTGCAGTTTGGCACTCCGAGATGAACGCCGAGTCAAAGCCGTGGCGAAACAGTGCTTTGAAAACTTAGGCAAAACTGTGATAGAGTTCATGCGGTTCCCGCTCTTGGATAGGAAGCAGATTCAACGATATGTCACTTTTGAAGGGATTGAGCATGTCCAGCAAGCTCTTGCGCTTGGGAAAGGGGCAATCATTCTAACGGGGCATTTCGGGAACTGGGAACTTCTGGCTGCCAGCATTTCTGCTACAGTTGCTCCGCTCACACCCATTGTTCGTGAATTGCGTTCTCCCCGTTTAAACGCATTGGTCTCCAGTTACCGTGAGAAAGCGGGGTATGCGACTATTGATAGGGATACGG
>JAAXHD010000376.1 GCA_012271015.1 Candidatus Poribacteria bacterium
TGCTCTACGCTTTGAAGATTGATTTTGGTAATAACATCCATCAATTGTGAATTTCATTACCACTGAATGTCAGCCATCTTTAGAAACCGCTCTGGCATAGGAGCGGTACGAACTGCGACCCGCCCAAGTCTTTCAACCATTGAGCCCAGATCGAACCTGCGATTAAACCGATAGTTGAACTCCGCTAAATATCTTGGAAGGTGTTTAGAGTCAAGTTTGTGGTAAGCCCCTCTCAGAGAGTTTTTGACATTACCAAGCATAGTGTTCACCCACTTGAACTGCTCATTATTCATTGACTCTGCGCCACCTCCTGTCACTGTTGGTAGATGGACGCAACCCGCATCAGCAATGCCGCGAAAACAGGCCAGACCATCAGAAAGAGCCTTGGCTCCAAGAGCCAGAGTATGCTCTGCCCACTCTTTAATCGTTTTCTTGCGAAAATTGGGCACTGCAACGAAGCGCATAAATAGTGGATGGCGTTCTTCATCCGTCTGAACCGCAGCAACAAAAGGAGCCTTATTTTCTGATCCTCGTCCCGGCCTGCCGCCATGCCGTTCACCGCCCCAGTAAGCATCATCAATTTCGATCCGTCCTGAAAGGACAAAAGACCGATCTCTTTCCAGCATAACCTGCATGAGCTTCTGCTTCATACGCCAGGCAGCGTTATAAGAGATACCCAGCTGTCGGTGCAGGTTTAAAGCCGATATTCCGGTTTTATTCTGGGTAAGCAGATACATGGCAAGAAACCAAATCATAAGAGGCAGCTTTGTTGATTCAAAAATCGTGTTACTGATAATGGATGTCTGTCGTCTACAGTTGTTGCACTGATAGAGGTGTCTTTTGCTCAATATGCAGTAGTGATCATGTCCACAGTTAGGGCATTGAAACCCGTTTGGCCAGCGCCACTCAAAGAGTGCATTCTGGCACTGCTCTTCGGAGCCGTATTGTTTCAGGAAATCAAGCAAGCTCAGGCCGTATTGGAACTGGATGGTATTTTTGCACATAAATCTGTCCTCCAAGGCTGTCT
>JAAXHD010000327.1 GCA_012271015.1 Candidatus Poribacteria bacterium
AGACGGTGGACTCTCTGAGAAAACCGCAGTCGCTATGAAACCGAAGCCCACGCCTTTAGGCGTTGGGTGGTATCACAATCGCGCTTCTAAAAACGCAATCCCGGGTTCCAAGTCAATCTCATGTTCACCCTGAAAGTGATCCAGCACTAATTGATCCGGCTGCCCTGATGCTGCGTAGATGTTTTCCAGTTGTCCGAACGCCGCTAAAGCATCAGACTCGATAAAACACGTATCATCGGAACCGATCTGCACCATGCACGCTCTCGGGGCAATGAGTCCCGCTACGTCCGCGATGTCTCCTGCTTTCCGAAGCCCGAACATAAACTGCGAACCGCACGTATTCCCACGTCCCCTGTCATTTAATGCATCCGTCAATGTGCTGAGGTAACAGACAATAACTGCTGCCTTCACCCGCTGATCCAAGGCGGAAATATAGGTCGTCATCGTGCCACCGAAGGAGCATCCCATACATCCTAAACGACGCGCGTCAACCTCGGGGAGCGACTGAAGATAGTCCAAACATCGTTGTCCGTCTGAAATGTTTAGTTGCATCAGTTGATAACCGAAATACCCGTATGCGAGATACGCGACATTGCATCCATCACGGCTCGGTCGGCGTACCCACTCGTCTCTGTCCTTTCGTTCACCGAAGCACCGCCAGTCGGGTGCTAATGTAACAAAACCACGCAACGCCAATTCCACGGCGTACTGTTTCTGATAGTCCTCCACAATCCCGACTGCCCCGTCTTTACCGACGCCGTGTCCGTGAGCACATAACACTGCGGGTGCTGGATTCTTCGCGCTTGCAGTTTCTGGAATTAAAACATACGCTGGGATTGAAGAAAATGGGTCTGGGTTAAAAATTATCTTTTTCTGTGTATAGCCGTCCTGTTTTATCTCCTCCAGAGTTTCAACTTCCAATGGTAATGCTTCCGGTGAAGGTCCGAGGTCCTTGACGAGGTTACGCCGAAATCTTCTTCTCCATTCTTGCCATTCCGTTTTTGTCGTCCCATTGAAATGGAGCAGTGGGGTTGCTTTGAGAAGTTGTTCAACGCCTTGCTCCGCTGTCAAAAAACGCCGTGCTGCCATAATCCTGTTCCCTCCTGCTAACGATATTTCCGCCTTAAGTGCTCTCTCCTTATTTTTTCCTTCATTATGTATACCGCGAATTTAAGAAAAAATCAACTGTTATTTCTTTTCTCGATTTTGCTTGACTCTTACCAAATTCTGTGTTATAGTAGTCTCATGGACGACACATTGTTGAGCGTACAAAACCTCAAAACCTATTTTCGTACTCCCGAAGGACTTGCCCGTGCCGTTGACGGCATCTCTTTTGACATCAAGCCGAACGAAATTTTTGCGATCGTCGGGGAGTCCGGTTGTGGTAAAAGTGTCACCGCGCTCTCTATAATTCAACTCATCGCACAACCTGCTGGATTCATCGCTGATGGTGCTATCTATTATAAAGGGCAAGACATCACTCGCTTGTCTGAAGTTGAGAAACGGAAGGTCCAAGGCAACGACATCGCCATGATATTTCAAGAACCGATGACCAGTCTCAATCCAGTTTTCACCATCGGCAACCAGATTTCAGAGGCAATCCAGGAACATCAAGATCTTCGTGGTTCCGCCGCAAGGCATGCGGCAATTGAGATGCTCGACCTCGTCGGTATCCCAGAACCTGCTGCCCGTTACGACGAATATCCACACCAAATGTCTGGCGGTATGAAACAGCGCGTTATGATTGCTATGGCACTCTCTTGTCGTCCAGGGCTCCTCATCGCCGATGAACCCACAACCGCACTTGATGTTACCATACAGGCACAGATCCTCGAACTTATCCAACGCCTACAGCAAGAATTGCAGATGGCGGTCCTCCTGATTACGCATGATTTGGGGGTCGTCGCCAATATCGCCGACCGAGTCGCTGTTATGTACGCCGGAAAAATCGCTGAGACGGGGACCTGGGAACAACTCTACGAAACGCCACAGCACCCTTATACGGTAAAACTCCTCGAATCGACACCGGCGCGGGATAAACGCGGAACGGAGTTGCACACAATTACTGGGAGAGTCCCGAAAGCGACTGAGTATAATGATGGTTGTCGATTTGCGGATCGGTGCCCAAAGGTCATGGACGGATGCGACACCATTGTTCCGATGTTACACGCTGTCAACGGTAGCGAACACAACGTCGCTTGTCATCTTTACAATCCTGAACCGCCATTTTTTGGGGGTTCTCAGTCAGAGGCAACCGTCTTCGACGAAATACCGACAACTGATAACCGACAATCGATAACCATGCCTCCAACAATGTCACATCCTCAACTTCAGGTGAAGGACCTGTGTGTCCATTACCCTATTCAGAAGGGTATCTTCAAACGGACGGTCGGTTATGTTTACGCCGTTGATGATGTTACACTTGATATCCCACGCGGCAAAACGTTAGCACTCGTCGGAGAATCTGGATCCGGCAAAACCTCCTTTGGCAAAGCTATTCTCCGATTGGGTGTGCCTGTTGAAGGCGACCTCGTTTATGATGGCGTTAACATCGCTACGACCACCCGTCAACAGATGCATCCCTATCGGAAAAGGATGCAGATTATCTTCCAGGATCCTTACGCCTCCCTTAACCCGCGAATGACTGTAGGAGCTATTATTCAGGAGGGGATGCAGACACACGGTATTGGCGCATCTGACGAGGAACGGCAGGCGCGAGTCGCAGAATTGATGCGTCGTGTTGGCTTGTCTCCAGATATGGTAACCCGCTATCCACACGAATTTTCCGGTGGTCAAAGGCAGCGCATCGGCATCGCGCGGTGTCTCGCTGTCGATCCAGAGTTTATTGTCTGTGACGAGGCTACCAGTGCATTAGATGTGTCCGTGCAAGCGCAAATACTAAATCTGCTGAAATCGCTACAAGTTGATTTTAATCTCACCTACCTTTTCATCACGCATAACCTTTCCGTTGTTGAATACTTCGCGGATGAAGTCGCGGTGATGTACCTCGGTAGAATCGTTGAGCGTGGGACAACAGAGGAGATTTTCGATTCACCCAAGCATCCTTATACACGTGCACTCCTCTCCGCGGTACCGAAGATGGATGAACAGACGGGTGTTGAAAAGATTCGGTTGGAGGGTGATGTGCCTTCCCCAATCAATCGTCCGGTGGGGTGTCATTTTCACCCACGCTGCCCAGAAGTGATGCCGATTTGTAAAGACGAATATCCGGACGCAACCAATTTTACACAGACGCGTTCGTGCCGCTGTTATCTGTATCAAACTGATAGTTAGTTGTCAGAGGAAGGATTATCGGTTAAAATAAAAAAATGCCAAAAATTAAGATACTTTCCGCAGATGTCGCAAATAAGATCGCCGCAGGCGAGGTCGTCGAGCGTCCTGCGTCAGTCGTCAAAGAACTCATTGAAAACGCCATAGATGCAGAGAGCACCTCGATCCGCGTCGAAATTCGGGCAGGCGGGAAACGGCTCATCCGCGTGTCCGATAACGGGAGCGGTATGGAACGCGAGGACGCACTCCTCGCCTTGGAACGCCACGCGACGAGCAAAGTGGGGCGTGTAGAGGACCTTGAACGTATTCAAACCTTTGGATTCCGCGGCGAAGCCTTGGCAAGTATCGCTTCCGTTTCGCAATTTGAACTCCTCACCCGTAC
>JAAXHD010000226.1:0-584 GCA_012271015.1 Candidatus Poribacteria bacterium
CTCCTCAATCTGTTTCTGATTCTCAAGTACCTGTTGCATCAGATTTTCGTCATTGAGGGTAAGTTCATGGCTTTTCCTGATTTTATCGAGAAGCGTATCAACCAGACCGGTGGCATCTGCCTGCTCATCAACGAGTTCCTCAAGCCCTCGTTGCTCGGTCTCCTGCTCCGTAGCGACCGCGTCATATAACTCGGAGAGGGATGGAAAGCGGAGCGTGAAGGTATGAGACTTACCGATATTCGGTCCCGAGACATCGTCGATATCCAAGGCTTGAACGTAATACGCGAGCGTTTCACCGGGGAACATACCTATCCGATCAACATCCCATGTGTATGCCACAAAAACCGACCTTTGTGAAAGCGAGTCCTCTACCGCCCAACGTTTTAAAGGCACATTTACCGCCGATGCTCCTGCACTCTCAACGCGGTACACCAACTGGAGTTCCTGTATACCATAGTCATCCGTCGCCTCTACCTTTAGTTCAACCAGCATAGCATCGTCCAATACAGTATCCCGCGCGGGTGCGACAATAGTAACATCGGGTGCGGTATCTTCAAGAACGGTAATCGTCCAGTTAACGGGGT
>JAAXHD010000226.1:607-2498 GCA_012271015.1 Candidatus Poribacteria bacterium
CTTTCTGTTGGGAATTGGAGATCCCTCCTACAGGTAATTGTGTAATAGGACCCTGTAACTTCCCTTCCTTAACCTCCAATAGAATATCATCTGACACCTCAAAAGCGATATGTGCTCTCTGAAGCGGTTTATTGCTCTCCCCAGTGAACACAATTTCTGTTCCAAAAAGCACTTGGATGTCCCCGACGTTTACTGGAAGGGTTTGGGACTGTAGTTGCGTGTAGGCAGGGGGGGTGAGTCGATACTGGAACTGCGTGACAACCGGTTCATTGCTGATTGTTATTTGATACTGCTCCGATGCCACCTCGTTGACCGAAACATAGTATTGAAGCGGACGTGTCACGTTTTCAAGCGTAGCGCTGTAGCGAAACCTCGAAAACTCAGAAACCTGTAAACTGCGTCCAGTATCAGCGGGTGTATGGTGCATTGGCAACGATTGCCATTCTGCTTGTGGGAGGGGTGTTTCTGATTGCGGTTTTTGCTTGGGTATTTTCTGCGGATTTCCCCCAATTCCGAATTCCCCAATACGGTAGTAAAGTGCGACGGGAGCACCGAGATGTCCGCCTATCTCAGCGGTTACGTTGACATCGCTCCCCCGTTCAATTTGGATATTACCGGGCTGGACTTTTGTAATCTGAATGGACTTCTTTAGATATTCCTGATCGTCTTGCAGCGTTTTTGGTAAGGTCTGGAAAGCCTGTGCGAAGCCTGTAAACGCAGTAGGTAAAAGAAAATGTGTAACGAGAAGCAGGATAATTCCCCCAACGGCGACCCCGGCACTTCGCCGAATCTTCCGAAACTCCGACTGAAATACCCCTTTGTGTTGCACCTGCTCCATATCCCGGCTGGCTTGTATAACCAGATGCTCAACGAATTCTGGAGCATACCCGAGACGGTTGTCCTGTAAAGTTCGCCAAAGCTGGACAGCACTGAGAATTCGGTTTTCAGCGGCGAAGGTTTCCGCTGTCTGCGTCGATTCAAGACGCGATGCGACAGCAGCGTCCGTTAACTTATTAGAGAGAGGTAAAACGAATGAACGAACGATTGCATAGATAGCACCACCTATTGACAATAGAACGATCGCGATACGTATCCAGCGCGAGAAAGGAAACTGCCATAACTGGAAACTTACCGCTAAAACGATAATTGTCCCCGTCATCACAAGCGCAAGGATACCGAGGCACTTCAGGAGTCCTTCAGAGAAAGTGAGCCACCGCCACTGCCGCCGAATCACACGCAGCCGATCAATAAGATTTTCATAAGCCGCATTCGCATTCTGTCTGTCCATTTCATCGCGTCCTTTAGTGAGTCAGCGCATATACAGCAATATTTACCGCCATTTTTGCCGCGAGTTCGCGAACATGGGGTGTATCATCTGGATGTACATCGGCATCTTCAAGCCCATCGCCGATGTCGGCACTGTAGACATAATAAACGACCATACGTCCATCATGAAAGAGTCCAAACCCTTGGGCAGGTTCAGCGTCATGTTCATGAATCTTGGGGAGTCCTTGTAGCTCGTAGAAACAGCGATAAATCAGATGCGTGTTTGGTATCGGTTGTAGTTCCTGTTCTGGAAAGACTCTCCGCATCTCACGACGAAAACTCTTGTCAAGCCCGTAATCGTCATTTGCGAACAGAAAACCGCCGTTCTTGAGATAATCCCGTAATGCCTCAATCTCACTTTCAGTCAGTCGAATATTCCCGTGCCCTACCAGATAGAGTATTGGATATTGATAAAGGGTATGATCCGTCAGCTTAATAATCACCCTATCCTGAGCCGTCTCAATATCTGTTCGGTCTCGGAGGAGTTGAAGCCAATTTTTGATAGTTGTCGCGTCGCCATACCAATCACCCCCACCACCGTAATGAATTTGGGCGATAGTTATCG
>JAAXHD010000234.1 GCA_012271015.1 Candidatus Poribacteria bacterium
CCTGCTTTTTCTGTTTCTAATTTATTTTTGTTTTTCCATGCGTCCGATTTTAGATACTGCTGATACTTTTCACGCTCGGCTTTCCCCCAATACTTTTGAGCCCATTTCATCTGATACCATCTCATTTTGCGTCTCGTTCCTTCATCGGAAATTCGGGCCACTCTCTAAGACAAGATTGTGGTATACTATTAACCTACTTGAAAGGAGTATCCGATGACAAAACGAAAACGAAGAAACTTCACCCCCGAGTTTAAAGCCGAAGTTGTTCTTGAGGCTCTCAGCGGTGAAAGTTCCCAAGCCGAAGTGTGTCGGTGACATAACCTCAGCGATGAACAACTTTCAAAGTGGAAGCGACAGTTTCTTGAAAATGCGTCGACCCTCTTTGAACCCGCTGATAAAGCGTCTGATGCCGATGCGGAGCGGATCGCCCAACTTGAGCAGCTCGTCGGGCGGTTGACCCTGGCACTTGACATCCAAAAAAAAGCCTTGACTTACTTGAGTTAACCCCGATGGAGCAGCGAGAAATGGTTGAGGCATTACGGACAGACTTTTCGGTTCGGCAGATATGTGAGACGCTCGGTTTCAACCGAAGCAATCTCTATTATCACCCCAAGCAGAACCCATGTGAAGCGGGTCTCCGGGATGAAATAGAGCAGTTATGTCTGCTATATCCAACATACGGATATAGGCGTATCACGCAGTTGCTGGTGCGTCGCGGATACACCATCGGGTATAAACGTGTTGCCCGATTGATGAAATCCGCCAATCTCTCGATTTCCGTCAAACGTGTCTGTCAAACCACCAACTCCATTGAGGGGGTGCGTCCTTGGAGCAATCGCCTTGAAAACCTTGATGTTTCTCGATGTGATCAGGTCTGGGTGGGCGATATTACCTACGTCCGTCTCAAAGGACACTTCATCTATGTTTGTCTGCTCATGGATGTCTTCACACGCATGATCAGAGGATGGCAGATCAGTCAACACTTAACGCAATCTCTAACGTTGAAACCCTTAGAGACGGCATTAGGTCAAAGTGTCCCAGAGATACATCATTCCGATCAAGGCGTGCAGTATCTTTCAAACGGCTGCTGCAGCGTTGAGATATAGGCGTTTGAAAGATACTGCACGCCTTGATCGGAGTGATG
>JAAXHD010000251.1 GCA_012271015.1 Candidatus Poribacteria bacterium
GATGTGGGGGCGGGTGATTGCCCAAGGTACGGCGAAGGACTCTTTCCATGTCACAATCGATCAGAAGAAAAGTCCACAACCGGGTGATGCCAACATGATCTGGGATACAGGTCAGCATCAGGAGTGGACGTGGTCAAAAGTAAAATGGCGCGAAAAGAATCCGTTGACCTTTGATCTGAAACCGGGGAAACATACCGTTACATTTTGGTCCAGGGAAGGCGATACCCGTTTGGATGCCGTTTACATGGCAATAGACCCCAACGCTGTCCCCAAACTACCGAATGAAATTGAGGGTTTTGCTGTGCATCCCCGGAATCGCTTAACGACAACTTGGGCGGAGCTAAAAAAACGGTAGGACTGGACTCAAGCACTGTGCCATCAGAGTTGTTAGTCCTAACGGGTGGAGACCAGATGACTTGACACAACTTAACGCAAGTCCAGGACTTGCGCAATTTTAACCGTAGCACGCTCTGTTAGATAGGGATTCTCGAAAAAATACAGACGGTCTGTAGACACAAACTATGGTGGATCTTAGAATTAATTGGACACTCTGCACTTTGTGGTTATCCCTGAATATTGACTGTAGGGGAAACCACCCTTGTGGTTGCCCTATATTTGTTGTAACTACTGAGGTGGAATAAAATGTTTGTTTATTTTTCAGGTTTACCATACCGGTGGGTGCGGTTTGCAACCAGGGTTCCCACCCGTTACTGGGAAGGGACACCGGATTTCACCAATAAATTACCGAAATATTTTATTACTCTTCATAAAGTTTGTGCTCCAAAAGAGCAACTTGCGCAAGTCCTACTTAATTTATTTCCCTAACGATCCTATCGCCGAATTCACCTTTTTGAAATACGCTTTGCGTTCTATAGCATTTTAGAGTAAAGTTTAGAATTAATTAGACACTCCGCACCGGCGAGGTTAGAAACCTCGCCTACCAGGGGAGGGGCGAATGTCTATTTATTTTTCGGTTTTACTATAATCCTATCTGTGAACACATTTATATTTTGATAATGAAACCCATTATCAAAATATACTTTTCCAATGTAATGATATTTTGCTGTGAACCCAGACTATCACTGGGTTCGCGGGCTTAATACTGCGAAATTCAGGTGTACACTTGGGATTAAAGAGTTTCCGTTATTTACCAACAGAATACCCAATTAATTTCGACAGTCGTTATTGAGGAGATGCTGGTAAAGGGGCAATTGGAACTATCGTTCGTCCCAATCTACGCGTGTAGATCGAACGTATAATATTACTCTTAGTAATATCAGGAAGGTATTGGAACGGGTGTTTAGAAAACATTCTACTGTTAAAATCGAACATTCATTTTAACACATTTTAGTGCAGAAAAAATATAGACGAGAAGTACATCCAATCCTGCAAATTATGATATAGGCAATAACCGCTGACCGCTGATAACTGACTGCTAAAACTTGATCTATTTTCCAGTTTCATGATAAACTGAGGTTACTAATTTCGATACCGCAGGAGGCTAAAAAATGTTAGCCGTTAAGGAACTTGGCCATGTCGGACTCTACTGCACCGATGTCCAAAGGTCACAAGACTTCTATACCCGTATTCTCGGTCTCACCGTTACCGATGCGCATCCAGAAGGACATATTATTTTCCTGAGTGCACAACCAGAATCAGAACACCATGAACTCGCATTGTGTCCGGGCAGGGATGCTCCAGTGGGAGCAAGGGTTGTTCAACAGGTTTCGTTTATTGTCGAGGATCTCGCAGATTTGAAACAGTTCTACGCACTGCTAAAGTCGGAAGGGGTAAAGATTCGGAGTGTGGTGAATCACGGTATCTCTTTGGCGATTTACTTCTACGATCCCGATGAGAATGTTGTTGAGGTATACGCTAAGACCCCGTACAAGGTCCCACAACCCTTCTCTGAGGACGTAGACCTTGACCTGGATGATGAGGAACTGATGCGGATTGCTGAGACTGGATCGTCTGCTGAATATCCCCAATTAATATAGGGCAAACAGTGAGGATTATGGGGAAGTTGGAAAGAGGCGCGCTTACGGAGCGCGCCTTCATTTTAAACTTAAGAGAGTCCCTGTAAACTACCAGTGCTGTCGCCTAATTGGGCAAGGTCGACATCCATCCGATTGAGCATGGATAACCAGAGATTGTTAAGCGGTGTCTCTTTCGGATAGCGAATATGACGACCACTTTTGATCGTGCCACAGCCATTTCCAGCGAGCAGAATTGGGAGATCATGATGGCTGTGTCGATTGCCATCGGCATTCCCGCTACCGTACAGAATCATCGAATGATCGAGGAGTGAACCCTCCCCTTCAGCGGTAGCATTGAGTTTTTCCAAGAAGTATGCCAACTGTTGAGAATGGAAGATATCAATTCGCTTGATTTTTTCTATCTTCTCTTCATCACCACCGTGATGTGACAAGTAATGGTGTCCGTCTGGAACATCGACAAACGGATAGGGTCTGTTGCTACCTTCATTTGCGAGGACGAACGTTGTAACACGGGTTACATCCGCTTGAAATGCGAGTACCATGAGGTCCATCATCAGGCGCAGGTGCTCCTGATAATCTTCTGGAATTTCCTCCGGCACGGTATAGTCCGGGCTTTCGATCGGTGGGAACTTCTCAGCTGATGCGATTCTCACCTCAATGTCACGGATAGAGGAGAAGTACTCATCGAGTTTCCGGGTGTCGTTCCCGCTGACTTGACGGAGCAACTCTTTTGAGTCCTGTCTCACAAAATCGAGGATACTTTTTCGCTGTTGATCGCGTTCCTCTCGTTGTGTATTAGGCAGGGAAGAGAAGAGTCGTTCAAAAGTGAGTTTCGGATTCACCTCTTTAGGAAGCGGTTGCGTACCGGAACGCCATGACAGTGTTGATGAATAGACGCAGCTATAACCGGAATCGCAATTTCCCGCTCTTCTTCCAGGATCGATGCCGAGTTCAAGAGAAGGCATTCGGGTCCGATGACCGATATGCGATGCCGCGACCTGGTCAACAGAAACGCCAGCCTGAATGTCAGCACCATCCGTTTTACGGGGCTGTGCGCCTGTCAGGAAAGCTGCCATGGCACGGGCATGATCGCCACCACCGTCCCCATTAGCACGCGCTTTATCAGCCGTTAAACCGCTTAGCACCAACATTTTGTCTTTCACATTTTCAAGAGGTTTCAGGATATCTGTGAGTTCATAGTGAGTGCCGATCTGCTTCGGAGTCCAATCCTCCATAATCTTGCCGTTAGGCACGTAAAGGAATGCCATCCGATTCGGAACTGTCTGGTGTGCTATCCCACTCGCAGGAGCGTTTGCCCATGATGTAAGGGGGCCCATTACCTCCAGCCACGGTAGAGCGATGCTCACCCCTAAACCGCGTAAGAACGTTCGACGTGAAAGTTGTTTTGAAGTGTTCATAATTGTTCCTTCGTCAACTCCCGATAGTTAAAGCAGTACGAAACTTACGAAAAGCCGCTGCTGTCACTGTCCGATTTCTCGTTTCATGACACCTATTACGTAATTATACCTTATCTTTTTTGACTTGTCAAATGTTTATAGGATCATCCTGAAAATCCTTGAAGACGGTAGGAGGGAACTCCGATTCCCGACTCTTCACTGAGTGTTTATGGTATCCGTTTAAAAGTAGGGTACCCCTTGGGCATTGACATAAACTGAATAGAGAGATTGGCTACTTGTCATAAAGAGCCTATTTCGTTTCACCCCGCCGAAACAGATATTTGCACAAATTTCTGGAAGATGAATCTTCCCGATAAGTGTTCCATCTGGCGCGAAGATATGCACACCGTCGTAGCCTTCGCCGACCCAGCCAGCACCTGTCCACAGGTTTCCGTCAGTATCGCATCGAAGCCCATCAGCCGCCCCGGGTGCCATATCAGCGAACACCTGTTTATTGGCCAACCGTTCGCCGTTTACGACATCATAGGCAATGATATTTTTCGGTGGACCGGTATCAGCAACGTAAAGTTTAGTGTAATCCGGCGAAAAACAGATGCCGTTCGGTCTTTCGATTTCCTCGGTCACGACGACCGCTTCGCCAGTGTCTGGATTCAGGCGATAAACGGAAGTCGGCAACTCAAATTCCGCTTTATGTCCTTCATAATGGGAAAGAATACCGTATCCGGGATCGGTAAACCAGATATGTCTGTCAGGGTGGACGGCTGCATCGTTCGGTGCGTTGAACCGCTTTCCCTCGAAGTTGTCTATGAGGACGGTAATTGTTCCGTCATATTCAGTTCGTGTGACACGTCGTGTACCGTGTTCACAACTGACGAGTCTGCCTTGCCGGTCGCGGGTGTGTCCGTTGGTATAGTTAGCAGGTTTACGATAGACACTCACCAAGCCAGTGGCTTCCTGCCATTTCAGAATCCGATTGTTTGGAATGTCGCTCCAAAGAAGGTAGCCACCGTCTCCGAACCAGACAGGTCCCTCTGCCCAGCGCGATCCCGTCCACAGCCGTTCTATAACAGCGTTCACAATCTTGTACTGCGCGAAACGCGAGTCAATGACTTCAACAGATGGATCGGGATAACGGGTAATCGGTCCCTCTTTTGTAGGAATATCTGCCCAAGCGGTTAGAGGACGTATCGCTTCCAACCATGGTAGAACGGCACCGACCCCCAAGCCACGTAAAAATGTTCGACGTGAAAATTGTTTTGATGTGCTCATAAGCCTCTCCCAGATTTACATAAAATTAGACGTGCCCCAACGTTTGACATACGTAAGCATAGCCTCATGAATAAATTCATATTTCTCAGGGCAGCAGGAACGGAGTCTATGCGGATATAGAAGATAGGACGCGATACTTTCCGCCATATCCTCGTTTGGATCTTCTTCAAAAGCGTAAGCCGATATAAACGCTGATCGTTCTTTAGTTGTTGACCAACCTGACTCACTTGTTGAATCTTGATACCACCCTCCGAGTTTTGCCCAATCCGCTCTAACTTCTCTTTTAAAAACATAAGTCCATAAAAAATGTGCCTTTTCGTGGGCAATTACGTGCCGAGCCCTATTAGAATTACCGCGGCGAAAAACGGATTCAGCAAACTCTATGTAACCACGACCTGTCCGGGCATAACTGATTCCTTTTTCATCCTCATCTTCTTCCTTATCGATTCTACGAGTAATATACTTTAATCGCGGTATTTTATGCAGTGCCTGAGGAAATTCCTCAAATACCGATATGATGAGCATCAACTCATCATTTTCAAAATTTGAATAGCGTTTTGAGGTCTTACTTTTGGCACCCTCGGTTGATGAATCATAAGAGGGGACGTATATACCATACCTTTTTTGTAATATTAATTCTATTATCGCTCTATTTGTTCCATTCTCTGTTATGAATTGAACGACTGCATAATAGAGGTGCTTGCCCGGTGCCAAAACCTCTTGAGATTCTTCAACCGGAAAGACATCTCTACTAATTGTAACGAACTTTATCTTGTCTTTGGATTCAATCTTAATATCATTTTCTAAGCCATCGTCAGTTATACTCCATCTGGAAAATTGTAGGTTCAGATTCGGGGATATGGCTTCAAAGACCTTTAAAAGCGCGTATGCCTGTTTTGTTGTCCATGTAGAATCTAAGTAAACGGAATATTTTTCCTCTAACTGGGACATAGGATTGTTATTTGGTAATTCATAATAATGAGATGTATAGCAACTTGGCTGGAAAATTATGAAGAAGAATAAAAGGACAAGGGTCTGTCCCCCAGGAAACCTCACCAGGGGGAAAAATGGAAACTGAAAGCCGATAACTGATAGCCAACTGCCAATCATAAATTACCCTTTGTGCCGCGTCGTAACCGGAACGGATCACTCTTGACGATTTCTGTAATCAGTACAGAACTTCTATACCCTCCGGTTTCAAGTTGTGCTACGATTCTGTCAATGGTCGATCGGTCGTAATATTCCAATCCTCTGCCTAAGGCGTAGGTTAACATTTTCTCTGTTAAACAGCGTAGGAATTGTTGGTTTCTGTCTTTGACAACCTGTTTCAGGTCTGCTACGCCGTGCAATATCGTTCCGTCTGGCAATTCCGCTGTTGTATCGATATCCAATGCACCATCTTTCCACCGAAAAGCCCCAATCGCGTTGTAGTTTTCGAGTGCGAATCCGATCGGATCCATTTTCGCATGGCAGTTGGCACATGCGGGATCTGCTCGGTGTTGCTCAAGCCGTTCTCTCAACGTACTTCCGTGAACCGCTTCACCCTCTTCCTCCAATTCTGGGACATCTGGTGGTGGTGGCGGCGGCGGTGTCCCAAGTATCTGTTCCAAAACCCAGCGTCCCCTTTTGACGGGTGAGGTGCGGGTGGGATTAGAAGTCACCGTCAAGACGCTGGCGTGGCTAAGGATCCCACCACGCGAGGTACTCTGCAACTGGACCCGTCGAAACGATCTGCCTTTAATCGCTTCACCGCCGGGAATGATGTTCTTTTGTCCTCTCCAGTTTCCTTGTGTATCAACAATACCGTAGTGATTTGCTAAAGTTTGATTGAGAAAGGTGTAATCCGCATCAATGAGGTCAAGGACACTCCGGTCTTCACGAAAGATCGATTCAACAAAAAGTTCCGTCTCCTTTAGCATAGCCAAGCGCAAGCTGCCAGTGAAAGTCGGAAATTTTTCGAGATCAGGTGCAGCCGTTGTCAGCCGTTGAATCTGAAGCCATTGGGCCCCGAAGTTGCGTCCTAATTCAGATGCCTTTGGGTCAGCCAACATGCGTTGAACTTGGGATTCAAGGTTAACAGTGAGTTGCTGTTTCTCAGCGAGTTCATGGAGTTCGTCATCGGGTATGCTGCTCCACAAGAAGTAGGAAAGCCGAGAAGCGAGTTGAAACTCATCAATCGGATACGGTTCTGGACGCTGCGGACGATCGTCCAACTCCAACCGGAATAGGAATTTCGGTGAGCAAAGAATAACTTTAATCGCCTCTTGGATGCCCGCTTCCCACGAGACACCCTCGGCTTGGATGGATGCTACAAACTGGGTGAGTTGTTCCACTTCATTTTCGGTGGGGGGACGACGATAGCCACGCCGGAGCAAACGCGTTAACACTTCACGGGTCTGTTTTGCTTGTGAGATACCGGGTGTGCACGCCAGAATTTCAACATGAGAATCGGGTCGGGTGTCTAAGGGTCCCTCCGCCCAGAGCGTGCGAATCTGAAGTTTCGCGTCCGGTTCACCTTCTGTTGGCTTAAGCATCGCAATGCCGACTTTTTCGATGTTAGGGATACCCGTAATATGGACTCCAATTGTCTGTCTCTTTTCTTTTTCGCGGGCGGTAATCTCAAAAGCCTTCAAAACCTTGATTTTATGTTCTACTGTAGTATCTATACCCACTAAGCGTGCAAGTTTCTCAGGTGGGGTCAGTACTTCCAATTTGTCACCTTGAATGAATAGAACGACTTTCACCGGTGTTTCGCTGTCCGTTTCGGCGTAAAGTGTTGCGCGGTAGACGATTTCTACATCTGGAAATACCTTGAAATAGGTCGCTCCCGTTGTAAAAGGACCCGATTTCCACGCTTCTGTGGCGGTCGGATCGAGCAGACGGTAACGTTCGTCAGGGACATCGTCGTGGCGCGGCTCAAGACGGCTACCACTTTGGTAACGTTTCGATGGTGGTGGTGGATCCAACAAGATAACACGCGTGGCGACTGCCTCCGCGGCTTCAAGGTACCGCTCCATGAGAAGCGGTGACATAGACAGCACATCACCAATGTTATCAAACCCGTGTCCGACATCATCTGCAGGAAAATTTTCGGTCGGGTTGAAATCAACGCCGAGGAGGTCTCGGACGGTATTCTTGTATTCGACTTTATTGAGTCGGCGGACCGTTACGCGTCCAGGATCCGGTTTAGCCGTGCGATCTACATATTCAAAGATCGCTTCAATGTGCGCAACAAACGATTCCGACGTTTCAATCGATGGAAACCGATCGCTTTCCGGTGGCGGCATCTGACCCGTTGTTAGCATGTCCAGAATCTGTTCCCAAATGTCCCTGTTCTCAATTAATGAGCGATTGTCCGTGAATGAATCCAAGGAGAGTTCGGCGGCAGGCTGGTCACCAGCGTGACAACTGAAACAGTACTCTTCCAAGAACAGAGCACCATTCTGTGAGAAGTCAGAAGTGTCCTTTTCACCCAGATTGGCAGTAAGGGCAATGAGCAGCAACACTAAAATCAAACAAAAACATTGTGAGACATAATTGAGCGAAATCATGAGTAGTTTCCTGAACTGTGGTTTTGCAATATAATACAAGGAATGGAAATGTAATACATTGTCTCGCAAGTCCACACGCGACTTGCGCTACGGATTTAGTCTCTCCGCAGACTAAATCCCTTATGACAACGTTTACGTTTGGTTATGAGTTTACAAATAGAATTATATCTTAGTATAGGATACAAAGGCAAATAAAAACCCACTCGATACTGGATTGTTCCGTTTTCTGAACATAATTTGCGCTTTAAGGTCAATTCTGCTAAAATAGCGGCGTTAGAAATAGATATTTTGTAGGGGCATCCCTCGTGGGTGTCCTACTATCCACGTGTCCTTCTAACCCAACACATCCAAATGTGTTGAAACGCTACAGGAGTATCCCCAGCCATGAATCGACACGAACAAGAAGCAATTGTGAACGCAGAAGCACTGCAAACCGTCTGTAGCCAACTTTACCAAAAGGTAGACGTTGCCGAATCGGATGCAGATACCGTCGCAGAAATGCAAGTCCTGATGGATTTACGCGGCGTTCATTCACATGCAACGCGCGCCGTGCCACGTTATGTCCGAGGCATTATCAACGGTGATATAAATCCGAATCCACAACTTCAAAGACTTGAAGACAACGACGCTTCTGTCTTGTTAGATGGAGACCGCGGATTGGGGCATCTCGTCGGTGTCCGGGCAATGAATATTGCCATTGAAAAAGCGAAATCCGCTTCGATCGGTGTGGCGATTGTTCGGAACAGCAATCACTTTGGGGCTGCCTCCAGCCATGCAATACGAGCCACAGAACACGATATGATCGGTTTCGCAACCACTAACGGACTCGGCGTGAATGTCGCTGTCTTCGGTGCAAGAAGCACTTCGATCGGGAATAATGCGCTCTCCTTTGCCATCCCCGCAGGTGAAGAACCGCCGATCGTGTTGGATATGGCGTGCGGTGCCGCTGCCGCTGGGCGGATTGGAACCGCAAGTCTATACCAAGAAAAAATCCCGTTGGGATGGGCACTCGACGCAGATGGCAATGAGACCGATGACCCAGGGAAGGTTGCCGCTATCTTGCCTGCCGCGGGTCCCAAAGGCTCTGCCCTTGCGATCGTGATGGATGTCTTATGTGGTCCGTTAAGCGGTGGACTGATGGGTATCAACAAGCATTATCAGCCTGGAAATGCGCCACGAGAGAAACGCGTATCAGCACACTTTTTCTTCGCGATTAACATCGCCAGTTTTACCTCCATCACAGAATTTAAGGCTGAAATCGATCGGCAGATTCGGATGACACGTCAAGCCACCCCTCGTAGCGGATTTACACGCGTCACGCTACCTGGTGAGATTGAGTG
Source organism: Candidatus Poribacteria bacterium (assembly GCA_012271015.1). GTDB lineage: Bacteria > Poribacteria > WGA-4E > WGA-4E > WGA-3G > WGA-3G. The sequence goes on from JAAXHD010000251.1 coordinate 9,576, forward strand.
GGAATTGACACAGGAACGCCTCGCGAATGGGATTTCACTTCATCGAGAACCGATGCGGGAACTTGAGCGGCTTGCCGACGAATTGGGTGTTGAAATTCCGTGGGACCGGACGTAATTGGTCGTAGATACCGCAGCAGTATACCCTGAACCGTGGACGAACACATAAACCAATCGGAAAAAAGAGTAATCAATCAAGCGGACATTATTATTTAAAATACGATAAGTTATGTATAAATTAACTTATCATTTCGTTTTTCTATCGGTTCCGCGAGATAAATCGATCACGCTGAGAGGTCGTTTCCAAGCAATATCGTTAGAGTTAGGGATTGTTTACTGAATAACTTTAGAACATACACAAAAAAATTTGACATTCGTTAGAAAATCGGATATAATTATGCTTTCCTATTTCCCACTGAGGGTGGTTGAAGACAATACACAGCCTTTTTATGATTGTAAAAAACGGAAAACGTCCATCGGTTTCTAAGAACCCACTGTGGAGGCAATTATGCACCTAATTACACTGAACCCGTGGTCAGAAACGGACATTCTTGAAACAGTTGAAAGTAGCTTGAATATAAAAAACCATCCCGAAAAATACAGACACGCTGTTGGTGGAAAGAACCTCTGTCTGCTTTTCCAAAAGACCTCTACGCGAACACGCTGTGCAGGTGAGATCGGTATCACACAACTCGGTGGACATGCGCATTACCTCGATTGGCGCACGACAAACTTCGCGTTAGCCGACCTGAGCGATGAAATGCGCGTCCTCTCAGCGTATGTTGATATTATCTTAGCCCGTTTCTTGAAGCATTCGGAACTCGTTGAGGCGGCAGCCGCTGCGACCGTCCCAGTAATTAACGGCTGCTGTGACAGATACCATCCAACACAAGCCCTCGGTGATCTGATGACGATACAGGAGCATCTCGGTAGACTGGAAGGCGTCAAATTGTGCTTCATCGGTGTGCATAACAACGTCTGTAATTCGCTGATTGCCGCTGGTATGAAAGTAGGCGTGGAGGTCACGGTCGTCGCACCGGAGGTGAATCCTGCGGCTGTCGATAAGGAACTATGGTCAGAAGCCTCTCGCAAAGGTCTCTATAAAACGTTTGATACCAGCCACGAGGCGGTTGAGAATTCACTGGAAAAAGTGATTGCCAAAAGCGATGTCGTCTACACAGATACATGGGTGGACATGGAATTCTTCACGGATCCGGCTTTTGCAAAAGAGCGAAAACGTCGATTAGAAAAGATGATGCCATATCAATTGAATGCGGAACTGCTGAAGACGCACAAGTGCCGGGTTATGCACTGCCTCCCTGCGCACCACGGGTATGAAATTTCGGGTGAACTCGTTAACGATGAACGCTCAATTATCTTTGAGCAATCCGAGAACCGCCTCCATAGCATGAAAGCGATCCTTCTCAAGTTGCTCGCGCATTCCTAAGCCACAGCCTTCAGAGCGCGTAAGTCCAAGCATCGCGCCGGGCGAGTCTACGGAAAGAGACATGAAAACTCAAACTCGTCGCATCGAATCGCAAGGAACATTAAAAAGACTCGAATGTAGTAAATGTGGTAAAACCTATGATCACTTAACACCCCAGAACGTCTGTACCACTTGCGGGAAACCGCTACTTGCCCGATACGCGCTTGAGCAGATAGCAGAAACATGGACACGCGACACGCTCCAGTCGAGACCTGATTCACTCTGGCGTTATTCAGAACTCCTACCTATATCTAATCCAGCTGACATCGTGACACTTGGTGAAACAATGACTCCTCTCGTCCATACGAAGAGGTTGGGAGCAACGTTCGGACTTACAGAAGTATGGGTGAAAGACGAATCCCGATTACCCACTGGAAGTTTCAAGGCGCGCGGTTTGGCAATGGCAGTCTCCAAGGCAAAAACACTCGGATTGACGCAATTAGCGATTCCCTCCGCTGGCAACGCTGCAACTGCCCTCGCACTTTACGCTGCTGCCGCAGGTATATCAGCACACATCTTTATGCCACAAGATACACCCGCCTTCAATAAGGAGACGTGTCAACTTGCCGGTGCGAATGTCACACTGATTGACGGTCTAATTACGGATGCGGGGAGGATTGTCGCAGAACGCAAGGAACAGGAAGGGTGGTTTGACGTGTCAACGCTTAAAGAACCCTACCGCGTAGAAGGCAAAAAAACGATGGGGTTTGAGCTTGCCGAGCAGTTTGGGTGGGAACTACCGGATGTTATCATTTATCCTACGGGTGGCGGCACGGGTATTGTCGGGATGTGGAAAGGCTTCGCGGAATTAGAAGCGATCGGTTGGATTGGCAAGAAAAGACCTCGGTTCATCTCTGTACAGTCAACAGGATGTGCCCCGATTGTCAAAGCATGGGAAGAGGGTGCTACTGAAGCGATACCGTGGCGTGATGCACGGACCGTTGCCAGCGGTTTGCGGGTACCACAAGCAATCGGCGATTTCCTCATTTTAGAGGCGATTCGTAAAAGCAACGGTGCCGCGATTGCTGTCACGGACGATGCCATCCGTGAAGCAAGGCAACTGCTCCCCACAACTGAAGGGCTTTTGACATGCCCCGAAGGAGCCGCAACAGTCGCGGCACTCAAACAACTCGTGGCGAATGGAATGATTGAAGACACCGAGCGCGTTGTGCTTTTTAATACAGGCGGTTACCAGTCATGAATAGAAAGTCGCTGTCGGCGGTCATTCCTTTATTTCTCAAGGTAGTCGTAGGTTGGTTGTCTCGCTGTTTCCGCTCCAGACACCTTCGTCTTGATATGATAGCCTACCTCATACTTGAGAACGGATATAATTGGATAAGGACCGTCAAATCCTGTGATTATACCCTTTACTTCGACCGGTTTATCGTTGTTTGCGGTATCAATTCGTAGCTGATCAAACTTAGGATTCGCGCTGAAGACGAATTTCTGCTCCGCGCGCCCTGCAGTCATCGCATGGTGGATATTGGAGGTGTCAGGTCGCCAACGGCGCCATGCTGGAACGTTTCGGAGATAACTCCGGGCAAAGCCGGGATGTGCAAACAGGTCGCCGCGAATAGTAGCTTCAGTATTAATAACACGGGAGTGTCCAAGCCCATGGCGGCCCCGGAAACGCGAATCGTTAAGCTGACGCATGATGTCATAGACATCAAATGTATGTGTTTCGCTGTATTTGGAGGGACCCTGTCTCGGTTTGACTTCCACGAGTGTCGTGAAAAGTCGTTTTCTACCGTTCTTATCAACAGGTGTGTGGAATGTAATGTCCTCTGGATCCGCCCAAGGTTCCAGTAACCGTCGAATTTGCCTGGCATCGGCGTTGTTGACGACATCGGAAATCTCCAGCTTCAAAACAGCGACTTCAGCCATGCTTACCATGCTGATTCCAAAAAACAGAAGGACTACCACAACAGTTAGGCAATAGAAATGTGCGCGTTTCATTCTGTTTCTCCTTATTCGTTAGTTTTACTTTCCTTATACTCTTTAGACACCACTCGACGCAAAAAGTTTCAAAAAAAGTTGCTGATGATTTCTGTAGTATTGAGTTATAGTAAAGCCTACAATTAAATGGACACTCAGGAGTTGGCGAGGTTAGGAAACCTCGCCAGCGGTGGTGAAATATCAGAGGCTATTGTGTTCACATGTTTTTCGGCTTTACGATAATATAATAAATCCCGTCATTTAAGAGTTTAAACGATCAATATCACAAAGAAGTTTACATTACGGACTATGTGCTTCGGTTTAAGATTCTTCACGACTTTCTGAAAAAAATCAAAAAAAAAGAGCAAATCGAAATCACTCGATTTGCTAATCTTCTAAGCACGGTAGCAACATCGTAAAGATACACGAAATTCCTTGCAAAATTAACGGCAACTATGTTAGGATTAAAAAATGAAGGCGTCGCTTACAGCGCGCACTTACCACCATAGATTGCGCACTTACAAGGCGCGTACAGTAAAACGAGGAGATACATAATCATGAAGAAGATGTTTTGGGCAATAGTGCTGTCGGTTCTATGCGTTACCATCAGTTCCGGACAATATAATGGAGAATGCTGGG
>JAAXHD010000349.1 GCA_012271015.1 Candidatus Poribacteria bacterium
CATGTTTAATTATCAAACTCACGTTTGTATAGTATAGTAGGACTTACGCAGAGAGGCGATAAATCACCTCACTACGAGCGCAGACTTCTTTATAAATAAGGGATGCCTCCAAAGCGTATCGATTTGTAGTGGCGCAATTCATTGCGTAAGTCCTATAGATTTTAGAATGGCTGACATACAGATAAGGTATCGGTTGGATGTTTGATTTGCATAGAACCTACGCAAAAAGGTCTAAATTAATTCTAAGATCTACTATAAACGTGAGACGGTATTAGATTAAGAAAGGAATGCCTTGAGTGCCCCGCCGACACCTATCACAGCGGCGATCCGGAATAGCCAGTCGACCAGTTGTCTCTGATACGTAGCGACAGCTTTTGTTCCAGCGACGGTTTCTTCAACTCTTTGAAGCCGATCGTCTAAAGCGTGTATGTCCGATCGGACATCTGAAATCTGTGTTTTGAGATCTGAAATATCAGATGCAACCTGTGTTTTGAGGTCCGAAATATCAGAGCGCAATATCTCGAACATATCTTTTGTCGTCAATTGGTTGTCGTTCACTGCCTTTCCTCTTTCTGACTTTACGCCCTATCTTCTTGTGTTATTAACCTAATCTATTCACGCATGCTAAAAATATTATATCACATTTTTTGGAAACATGTCAAAGGTTTTTTGCAGGGTTATGTGGATATAGACCGCTCCGCCTTGCTGATAGGTAGGATGCGTTAAATTTCTCAAAGAAGATGCTCGCTCACCGAACTCAACTCGCTCATCAGCGATCGCCGGGAAGCTAATAAACATCAGCATCCCAGCTATCCTATGGTCATTTGATACTACTTCCTTATGAGCATCTTGCGCGTTGCTGTGAAATCGCCTGCTGAGAGTGTATAAAAATAGAGTCCACTTGCTACTGTCTCGCCTTGTGCGTTTCTGCCATTCCAATACGCCGCGCGGCTTTTACTATGATACATGCCCGCAGGCTGATGCCCCAATACCAACGTCCGCACCAAGCTACCCTTCACAGAATAGATACGCACCGTCACCGCCGCAGGCTCCGACAATTGATACGGTATCCAGGTTTCTGGGTTGAATGGGTTCGGATAATTCGTCAACAAAGCCGTCTCTTTAGGGAGGAACGCTGCCAAGAGGTGTTCGAGCCAATCAAGCCCCCGTTGCAACCGAGCATCCGTCCGCGGCGCGCGATATGCTGCTGCCAGCCACTACTCTACTCTGGCGTAGGGCGGCAGCTCCACCGAAGCGGCATGCCAGGCAGAAGGTGCCGCAGCAGCAGCCCCTAACTCACCTGCTACCAATACCAGATCCTGAATATTAACGACACCGTCCCCATTGACATCTGCGGCATGCTGCCCGGCGTGTCCTAAACGTGAGGCGACTGACACTAAATCCTGGATGTTCACCACGCCATCACCATTGACATCCGCAATTATATCAGGCTTTTGTGTGCCGCTAAACCTCTCAATACCTACGAACATACGCCAAGCTCCGGCGCGCTCACTGACCTTCACGAGTAAGCGGTTATCGCCTTTCTTCAGATCCACTTGAAATGTGTCCTGAAAATCGCTCGCGGGTCGGTCCACAGCGTTTTTGTGAACTACCTCTCCGTTGAGCCAGACTTTGATAGCATCATCACTGCCGACGCTCATTCGCACCCCCGTCCGATCGGCATCGGATGGCAGTGAAAACAGGGCGTAAGCCGAATGATCGTTGACATCGCCTGTGGTCATACCAATCCTATTGAGACATTCATTGATGTCCCCTTCGGTGGGAGAAATCTGTCCGAGGATCCATACGAAACCTCCAACCCTATCGCCTTCGTTTGCACCGTTTACTGCGACATCGGATTCAGTGACAGCACCCCTACTCACAGCGACGAGTGAATCTACATCTATAGATGGTGCACCGCCTTGATTGCGATCGGTGGGTGCGATCATCCAGAGCCAGGGTCCTGTGATTTTCTCTGGCGGATCCACGATGTCTTGAGCGGACGCGATACGGCTGTACCTCACATTCATCCCTTTTGCCAGCAGTGCCGGGATGTGCGTATTGATGGAGGCATCGCTCAGCGGATTACTGAGAAGATTTAACTGCATGCGACTTGATTCTGTTTCAGGTCCGAACGCCAGCAATGGTGCCACATCCGAGATGTTGTTGATATTAAGCTTCAGCACATGCAATTTTTTCAAGTTCACTAATGGTGCCACATCTGATATGTTATTGCCTGTAAGCGTCAGTAGTGTCAAGTTTTTCAAGCTTGCCAATGGTGCTACATCCGAAATGTTGTTAAATGTAAGATCCAGCCAATGCAGGTTTTTCAAGTTTGCCAATGGTGCCACATCTGAGATGTTATTGCCTGTAAGATGCAGCTCGGTCAGATTTTTCAAATCTGCTAAGGGTGCTACATCCGAGAGGGAGCTGTTAGGAAGGTGCAACATCAAGTTTGTTAGTTCTGCAAGAGGCGAAAAATTTGATACTGTGTTGTTGTTAACAAAATTTCCTTGCCCTTGAATAAATTCGCCACCAAGATTCAGGTATGTGAGAGAGTGAGCGTGTTCAAGTCCGGTGAGATCTGTTATCCTACTATTGGGGACGGAAAGTTGTGTAAGATTCAGCAGCGTGTGGGTCGTAATGGAATCGCCAATCTCTTGCCGGATTGCTGCCGCTAAGTTGGGGTCTGGTATTGAGACGAGTTGTGGAGGCGGTAGTAGCGACCCAATATCAATGGGTAGGAGCGATGAGAATCGGATATTCCCGTGCCCATCAATAACTGCTAGTTCTATTGTCTTAGTTTCCAGTTTTAAAGCGGTCGTGACAAAATCAACAATGTCGTTCGGTTTTCCGTTTAAGTTTTGACAAGCAATTAACGGACTTTCCAGACCGTTTGTTCGCAGCCTCACAAGGTCAGCGAGCGCGGATACGTCCGAGATGTTATTCATCGCAAGTAATAATTCAGTCAGTTGTGTCAACCCCGATAAGGAGGAAATATCTGATATCGCATTCTTTTGAAGGTGCAGTCTCCTGAGGTTGCGGGCATGTTTCCAGACCGGTGAGATTTTCTATCCCGCGCTCTTCAACCGTAAGATCTGTAATATCCAGTAGCGTGTGCGTTGTAATGGAATCGCCAATTATTTCCCGCACTGCCGCTGCCAAATTCGCATCGGGTATGGACCCAACTTCGGGTTGATTCCGTTGGGCATAGACAAAACTGGAAAGCAAAAGACTGAACAGAACTGAAGAGACTGTAATAGATACGCTTTTGACTTGCACGTCAAAAGCGCCACTAACGCAAACTCTCTAAAAAGAGTCTTCCGACATCGAGGTTATATTCAAAATCTGTTGCCGACCACGGGCTATTGTAGCCGATGATTGGCACATAACTTTCGTGCCGCGATCCGTGTGAACGCACCGCGGTCGGTTCTATTGCCGTTTCCAACTCACCGAAAACAGTCGTTTCGTCTGCTAATACAAAGATGTCCCCGATCCGTTCAGGATGGAGTCGGAATCTACATGCCGCGTCTTCCGCGGAATAGACCTCTTCAATACCGGACGTGTTCAGAAGGGTTTGGATGGCTCGCGTTATATTCGTGCGGTCCTTGAGGAACACATAAGCGGCACCCCCCAAATTGCCGTGATGCGCGACGTACCGGTCCTTAATAATCGGGATAGAACTCGCAGAAATACCGTGTTTTCTGAGGACGCGCCCCGGATCAATAGCCGTGGTTTTCGCTAACATCCCGTGGTCGGCTGTGATATAGATTTCACGTTGCGGATCATCATCAACGATATTCCCGATAATCCGATCCAATTCCTCAAGGTGCTGTTGGGAGATGTCCTCATCAGAGGCATATTTGTGTTGAACCCAATCCGTTGTTGAACAGTAGACGAGTTCTGGGTTGTCTGTACGCAGCACCGCATGCACGGCACGGAGCAACCACCAATTGACTTCCGCGGAATAGATCGGTTCAACCGGACCGACTGTGTCAATGTATTCAGCGGGTGGCGATTCCGCGGCGACGGCTATATCGGTGCCTGCTTCGAGCATCCGTAGCAATTTTTGCTTCGTTACGAAGAGTGCCGTTTTGTCTGCGAATTTGTAGGCTTTTGCGACCTCAAAAAGTGTCTGCGCGAGGAGAAAGCGGTTGTCCTCGATAAATTCCCCTTTGCCGGTTTCCCTGTCTACATGGTAATTCGTTGTGATACCGTGCGTTTCTGGAAATGATCCGGTTGCAATGCTGACGTTATTTACGTTCGTGACCGAGGGAATAACAGCATTGGCATGGACATAGAATCCGGATTTTGCCAACTGCCGGATGGTGGGAAGGTCGCTCGCAGCGAGATAATCGTGGCTACCCGCGTCGATACAAAGGATGAGAATTTTTCGCCTGTTCACGTTTTATGTTTTACTCCACTACCTAGTATTCTGTTATGTTTACTGCATTCTGCTGGAAATTATAACAGTTATCTGTGTGTATTGCAAGGATTTTTGCATGGTCTGAGATTTTGGATTGTTATTCCGCTGGAAATCTGATATAATTTGTTTTAAATCGGTATCACACAGGGATCTGAATCATGCAGATGAACAACGGATTTTCCGAATTAGCGAAGCTAATATTTAAGAATTCGGCGGACGAGGAGAAGCTCAAACAACTGCTGAGTGATAACTATTCAGAAACCGATCTCGCTGCCTATCTTCACAGCAAAGAGCCATTAGTTGGACGCGCTGCGGGATTCGCACTTCGGTTGATCGGCAGTTCAGATGCGATCCCTGCGTTGGTAGACGCTCTGAAAAACAATGACCGTGGGACCCGCTTCAATGCGGAATACGCACTGTGGGAAATCTGGTCGCATTCTGGCGATGATGCCGTTGATGCCATGCTTGAGGATGGTAAGAACTTGCTCAAAAATGAGGCGTATCAGCAAGCCGTTGAATGCTTCACTACCATCATTGAGACGGATCCGAATTTTGCTGAAGGGTATAACCAACGCGCAATCGCTTATTTCATGCTTGAGGAATGGAGTCAGGCGATTCGAGATTGCAAACGCACGATCTCTCTCAACCCAAATCACTTCGGTGCGTTTGCCGGAATGGGACACGTTTACGTCAGACTCGGTAAGATGGACGAGGCACTCGAGGCATATAAGCAAGCGTTAGTGATTAACCCGAACCTCATCTCTATCGCTGAAGCAGTGTTACGGCTTCGTGGTCAAAGACAAAGTGAATAAATCGGTGTATGGATACAACTCTGGGCGATCGAAACCACTTCCTACGGGCACTTATAACTTGGTGTGTCATCGCCAGTTTTTTGCTCTGGCTTATCTATACGGTGTTGATGCAGGCAAAACTCGGTCTACCGATAGAGTGTTTTTTTATGGCGCAGGTGTTCGTCGTGCTTTTTGTGGCACCCTATCTTGCCGCACGTGCTGTTCGTGATGACTTCCTAAGCACAGGCTTTGACGTACAGTATACCCTCAGTCCTATTTCATCTGGACAAAGGCTGTTGAAACTGCTTCTAATAAGTCAGATACCGATAGTGTGCTGGGTGTTTTTATCGACAGGTGCGGCTCTGTTCGTTACGCGTATTCCCTTCATGAAAGCCTCCCAGATGTTCGTTATACTGGTGATGTATAGTATGTCGGCAGCAGCAGTTGGGATATCGGGTGCTCAGATTTTCAGGGATGCTCTCTTCGGTGCAGAGTTTGCCACCGTGTTATGGTGTGTTTTGATTGGTGGCGCATTTCTGCTTAACCCATTGAAACGGTATGTGGACGATCTGCAACCTTTCATTCCACCCGTCTTACACCTGAATCCAGTTATTGTTGTGTGCTGTATCTTTGAGGGGTTGGACCTCTTTAGAAATCCGCTTCTCTATGAACTCACGCCTGTCCCTTCTTATGTTTTCTACTATCCGAAACCTTGGTATCTTGTGGGCGTATGGCAGATGGTGATGGGTGGATGTTGTTTTTTGGGAGCATGGCAAATAAGCAGATCCCGTATGAAGTTTAATAAAGTATTTGGGTAACTCTATGTTCCACCATCTTAAAGTCCCCTGATAAGGGGGACTTAGGGGGTTTGAAGGACAAAAATCACCGTTTTTCGCGTCTATAGTGAATCCAAAAAATAAATAGATATTCACCCTCCCCCGGTAGGTGCGGTTTGCAACCGCACCGGATATAGTTATGCAATTACCTGATTAAATTCTTAATCTTCATGAGGGGTGATATGTCTATAGAAAGGGTGTATTTTAGCGAGCGCACTCCAGATGAAGTTTAATAAAATATTTGGGTAATTCTATATTCCCCCAAACCCGGTAGGGTCTTTCACGGAACCGCACCGGATATAGTTATGCAATTACCCGATTAAATTCTTAATCTTCATGCGGAGTGCTATATGGTGTTTTGTTGGGTTTCGCTGGTTGTATTTCTGATGGATTTTAGAGGGTGGCATGAACAGAGTAGAAAAACCAATTGTAAGTATTTCAGGCGTTCGAGGTGAGGTCGGCGTTTCGCTTGATGTTCGCGTCATTACGCAATTTGCGATGGCTTTCGGGACTTTTGTCGGTGGTAGAACGGTGGTTATTGGCAGAGATTCCCGAACTTCCAGCCCGACGGTCCGACATGCTGTGCTTGCCGGGCTTTTCGCTACAGGCTGTCACGTCATTGATGTCGGGCTTTGTCCGACACCGACGATACTTCTAATGGCGAAGGCATTGGCGGCACAAGGAAGTATTACCGTTACTGCCAGCCATAATCCTGTTGCGTGGAACGGCATTGAATTTGCCTCTGTTTTGGGACGACTTTTGACGCAACCAGAACGAGACGAATTGATGCGGATTTACGAAACACAGGATTTCGCGCTTGCCCCTTGGAACGAGCAGGGAACGCTTGAAATCTGTGAAGAGGCAGTGGGTTATCATCTCGATCAAATTCTGTCTGCCCCTTGGCTGACACCGGATTTAATCCGAGAGGCTGAATTAAAGGTCGTGATTGATTGTGGCAACGGTGCCGGAAGTGTGATAAGTCCACCCCTCTTGCGGAAATTTGGGTGTCGGGTTGTTGAACTTAATTGTGTCGCCGATGGACATTTTCGCCGTCCTGCCGAACCCACACCTGAGGCGTTGGATGAGCTTTGTGAAACGGTTCTTGCGTCTGATGCCGATATTGGATTTGCCCATGACGGCGATGCCGATCGACTTGTCGTTGTTACAGAGCGCGGTGTGCCATTGAGTGGTGAGTGGACGCTCGCCTTCATCGTTGATTTTATACTGAGTAAGACCAAAGGCGATGTCGTTGCCACGGTATCAACGAGTCGAATGTTGGATGATATTGCGGCGAATCATGGTGTCGCGCTCCATCGAACGAAAGTCGGGGTCAGTTGGGTCGTTGAGAAGATGCACGCAGTCAATGCAGCTGTTGGCGGTGAAGGCACCGGCGGCGTTATCTATCCCAATATCCACTACACGACCGATGGCATCGCTTCTCTTGCGGCGATTACGCAGTATCTCGCTGAGTCTCGTGGTACCGTAACCCAGCTTGTGGAAAACATGCCGCAATATCAGATGTGCAGAAAGAAATTGGAAATTCCGTCACAAGCACTTGCGACACGCCTTGTGAATCTTGCTTTGGAAGTTTATAAAGAAGTGGGAGACGCTGGAACAGAACCGCAACTCGAACTCACGGATGGTGTTAAACGGGTCTGGAACGATCGGTGGGTGAACATCCGTCCATCCGGCACAGAACCTGTTATTCGGGTTTTTAGTGAGGCACCGACTTTCACAGCCGCGGAACAATTGTGTGACGAAACGATTGAAACACTTAAGATGTTAATGAAACAAAATACGTGATAACTGCGTTGTCTATTATGTGAATAACCCAAGTTGCTACTAACGAATTCTGCCCGTTTGAAGAAGTTTCTCAGCATCTTTCTTCACCCCCACAGAATGCCACACGCGCATTCTGACGTTGATTCCGGGGTGGTATGTCTATAGAATTTATTAATTTTAGATCGGGGTTGATAACGGAAACCCCACCCAGAGCATGGTGGTTTTGGGTCAAGTTTACCTTTCATAACCTGAAAAGAGTGCTTTATTAATTTTAGATCGGGGTTGACAACGGAAACCCCGCCCAGATTTAATAGCTTAAAAATTTTGGAGATATTATGGCTTTGAAACTTGCCTGCATCGGAGGCGGAAGCGGTTTATCCGCGTTGTTGAGCGGCATTAAACACTACGCCGATCTGGAGAAAGGTAAAGACCACCTTATTGATTTGGATAGCCTATCGGCGATTGTTACCGTTTCTGATGATGGTGGAAGTTCAGGGCGGCTTGTTGAAGAGTTTGACATGCTCCCGCCGGGTGATATTCGCAGGCTTCTGTTCACGTTATCCGATGCTGATGAACTCGCGGGGCTTTTTGAGCACCGTTTTTCAAGCAATGGTGAACTCGGCGGGCATACCGTCGGGAATCTCTTGCTAACAGCACTGACAGAAAAGTTTGAGGGAAACTTTCCGAAAGCGATTCAGGCGGCATCAAGACTCCTCTCGGTGCGTGGGCAGATTATTCCTGTTACATTGGATTATACCATTTTGTGCGCAGAACTCGCCGATGGAGAGATTGTTCGAGGTGAATCCACGATACCCGTGCGGGAGAACCGTGAACCGATCAAGCGCGTCTTTTTTGAACCCCGCGAGAATGGAAAAACACATCATTCTCCCGATGAAATCTATGAATGTCAGGCACATGAAGCGGCTGTAGACGCACTGATTAACGCCGATGTAATTATCATCGGCCCGGGGAGCCTTTACACCAGCATTATGCCGAATCTGGTTATCAAAGGCGTTGTCGAAACCATTCAACGTTCAGACGCGATTAAAATCTATGTCTGTAACGTTATGACACAACCGGGTGAAACCGATGGCTATGCGGTTACGGATCATGTTAACGCTATTTTGGACCACGCCAAGATTCCCTTGAACTACGTCGTGGTTAATAACCAACCCGCTCCAACCGAAATCATGCAAGAGTATGTTCGTAAGGAATTGGTTTCGCAGTTGACTCGAATTCGCTCACTTGCCGAGGAAGGGCTGTCGATGCTCTATGAAGATACGCAGCACCTCATGGACGTGCTGAACTTGGCGAAAGACATTTCGTCTTTGTCTGTTGAGACAGTGCAAGTCGCAGACGCGTCAAAGGTGCAAGTCTCTTATAATCATGAGCAGGAGAACCTTGAAGCGCAAGGGATACAGGTGGTTGAGGCGGACCTCATTCGGGATATGGTTGTCACTGAATTTGGCACATGGTTAGGCGGCGTTCAGATGAACGTTATTCGCCACGATCCCGAAAAGTTAGTCCGCTCTCTTGTGAAGATCTTTCGGAACCATCCAAAACTCCAAGAATCGGTTTGATGAAAGAGGGTTCCGATAACAACACGGAAACAGATTAGTGCCGTGATGGGTTAGATTGCTTAGAAGGGGCAGTGCCTTTCGCCGCAACCTGGTAGGCAAATGTATCACAAATCTGGGACAAATTATCAATGAAAAGTTCCCAGCGCAATTCATCTTGATGTGCTTTCGCCATCGCGATGCACAAAGCAGTTTCGTATAAGGATGGGCGGTTCTGCTTGCGTCCGTCAGTCGATTTCATAACTTTACCCCTTTCTAAAAATAGTTAGTATAGATTTCTGTAAAAAAAAATTGAAATATATTACATCACTATGTATAAACGGAAATTCTACTGAAAAGGTTACACTTTTTCTATATGAAGGTTCAGAATTTCATTCGATAATACATCAGCCGCCTTTTATTGTAGGAGCGAGCTGGGCTCGCGATCTTCACAGATGGTGTGCACAAACAATTACCGAAATATTTATTTAAACTTCCATCTTCCCGTGAACGATGCATCCTTAGAACCTTATTGTGAGGTTCTTTTTTTCCCAACCTGCAAGAACAGTGCCACTTCACAAAATCGTCTATTATCACCATTATATGAGGGAAACCCTCGGATAGGGCATATATCTGCCTGTTTTTTACGCGATGACCGTCTATTTATCGCACACTCCTCAATGTGTGTTCGATGCAAGAAACGTGATTCTGACCTCAGAAGGAACCTTTTCTATACTGGGACTACGCATTTACTCTTAAAGTCCCCTGATAAGGGGGATTTAGAGGGTTAAGGATAACGAAGTACTCTCACTGCGAGGCATTTTCAGCAAAATATACCGTTTTTCTGTTCAATTTGCGTAAGTCCTATATACTATTATAGATACAATCTAAAGGCAAAAAGGTTGCATAATTTTTCAATCTGAATATCTTGACTTTACCGTGTTTTGAGGGTATAATTATTTTAAGAAGATATTCCACCCTCTATAGACTACCGCTTTTGAAAACGGTAGTCTCTGTGATACGCCCAAAACAGCACAATTGTATGGTATAGATATGAAGCATTCAGATCCCCCAGAAAAAGAAAACACTAACAATTCCTCTGATACAAACTTTATTCGTCAAGCGATTGAAGAAGATCTCAAGGCAAACAGGTATGACGGTAGGGTGCATACCCGATTCCCTCCAGAACCGAGCGGTTACCTCCATATCGGGCACGCCAAGGCTATCTGTATTAGTTTCGGCATCGCTGAAGATTTCGGAGGGCTTTACAATTTACGATTTGATGACAGCAATCCCCTCACGGAAGAAAGTGAGTACGTGGAAGGCATCAAACGCGATGTCCGTTGGCTCGGATTCGATTGGAAAGCGCGAGAATATCACGCTTCCGACTATTTTGAGACGCTCTGTGAATATGCCGTCAAACTCATAGAGAAAGGAAAGGCGTACGTCTGCGATTTGACCCCAGAGGAGATGCGCTCCTATCGTGGCACCTTAGTAGAGGCGGGGAAAGATAGTCCGTATCGCGACCGTTCGATTGAGGAGAGTCTGACGTTGTTTCGTGGGATGCGCGATGGCGAATTCCCTGACGGTTCCCGTACGCTCCGCGCGAAAATTGATATGTCGAGTCCGAATTTGAATATGCGTGATCCCGTGATGTATCGTATCCTTCGTGCGCATCACTATCGCCAAGGTGATGACTGGTGCATCTATCCTACCTATGATTTCACGCATGGGCAGTCCGACTCGATAGAAGGTGTGACGCACTCACTCTGTGATGTCCAGTTTGAAGACCATCGTCCGCTCTACGACTGGTTCTTAGAAGAACTTGAAATTTATCAGCCCCGGCAGATTGAATTCGCTCGGCTGAATCTTACCTATACCGTACTCGGCAAACGGAAGCTCAAAGTCCTCGTTGAGGAGGGACACGTCAGTGGATGGGATGATCCGAGACTCCCTACGCTCTCTGGGATGCGTCGCCGCGGGTATACACCTGAAGCGATCCGAGATTTTTGCAATCGCATTGGCGTTTCAAAAGCGGATAATCTCATTGAGATGGGGCAGCTTGAATACTCCATTCGCGATGATCTGAACCGTCGCGCACCGCGGGTCATGGCAGTTCTCAATCCAGTGAAGGTTATTATCGACAATTATCCAGAGGGACAGGTCGAGATGCTTGACGCTGAAAATAATCCGGAAGACGAGAATGCCGGAACACGACAGATCCCATTCTCGCGGGAAATCTATATCGAACGAGAAGATTTTATGGAGGATCCACCGCGGAAATTCTTCAGATTGGCTCCCGGACGAGAGGTACGGCTTAAGCATGCGTATTATATCCAGTGTGAACGGGTTGTTAAAGACGAAAACGGTGAAATTGTTGAGATTCACTGTACCTACGATCCAGAGACGCGTGGTGGTTGGTCAGAAGACGGACGTAGGGTGAGAGGCACATTGCATTGGGTTTCTGATGAGCATGCCCTTGATGCTGAGGTGCGCCTCTACGATTCGCTCTTTACGGAGCGTGAGCCGGAGAGCACCGCCGATGGTGCAGACTGGATGCAGTTCCTCAACCCGAACTCTTTAGAGATTCTAAGCGACTGCAAAGTTGAGCCGAGTCTTGTTGAGGCAACCCCTGAAAACCGGTATCAATTCCTCCGGATGGGCTATTTTTGCCTCGATCCAGATACATCGTCAGAGAAATTAGTGTTCAATCGCACAGTACCGCTGCGGGATAGCTGGGCAAAGATACAAAGAGGACAAAAATGAGCGAAACACCCAAGGCTATATCAGACTCCGTTGTGAAAGACCCAGTTCGAGTGCGGATGGCACCCTCACCCACTGGGTACTTGCACATCGGCGGCGCACGAACGGCTCTATTCAACTATCTGTTCGCCAAGCACCACAACGGCAAATTCATCCTCCGAATTGACGATACCGATACGGCGCGTTCCACCGATGAATCCATGCACGAGATCTATACCGCACTGAAGTGGTTAGGACTTGAATGGGATGAAGGTGGCGATAAAGGCGGACCGTGTGGGAGTTATGTGCAATCCGAGCGAAAAGCTATCTACGATGGATATGTAGCGCAGTTGCTTGAAAGCGGCAACGCATACCACTGCTATTGCACACCGGAAGAATTAGAGGAAATTCGCGCACAGGCGCGTGCCGACAAACAGACCCGTTCCTACAATAGGAGATACCGGGATTTAACTCCAGAAACCGTAGAACGTTATGTAGCAGAAGGTAGAAAACCGACCGTGCGCATAAAGATGCCTGACACACCCATCCGTGTTGACGACCTCATCCTGGGCTCTCGGAACATTGATCCCGCCACTTTAGAGGATGAAGTGATTGTCCGTTCAAACGGGATGCCGAACTACAATCTTACCTCGATTATTGACGATGCGGATATGCAAATAACGCACGTAATTCGGGGAACAGAGCATCTCAACAATACACCGAAGCAGATTGTGATTGCGAATGCTCTCGGTTTAAAGGTTCCACAGTTTGCACACATTCCCTTGGTGTTGGATAGTAGCGGTAGGAAGATGAGCAAACGTCATCACGGCGATCTCGTCGCTGTTAACCGCTACCGTGAGCAGGGGTACCTCCCTGAAGCGATGTTAAACTTCGTTGTCCGACTCGGTTGGTCCTACGACGACAAGCAGGAAATTTTCTCCGTTGATGAACTCATTGAGAAATTCGATCTCGCACGGGTTGGAAAGAGTGGCAGTGTCTTTGATATTAAGAAATTGGAGTGGCTCAATTCCCACTATATCAATCAACTGGATGTAGCGGCACGGACGGATGCGGTCATCCCGTTCTGGCAAAAAGAAGGTTTATTGAATAGTTCAGTTGAGGATCGGGACTGGTTGGAAGGTATTGTAGAAGCAGTGGGTGAACGTCTGACAACACTTCAGGACATTGTTCCACAGACCTCCTATTTCTTTACCAATGCATTCGAGTATGAACCGAAAGCCGTCAAGAAGTGGTGGGGAAATTCAAAAGAAAAAAGGGAGAAAATCCGCGAGATTCTGACGAATATTTCGCAGATTTTGGAAGAGATTTCTACGTTTGATATAGAAACGATTGAAGCGGCAATTTGGAAGTACACAGATGAGAACAACATCAAACGCGTCGCAGCGATGCAGGCATTGCGAATCGCGCTGACGGGGGCATCGTTCGGTCCGAGTCTCTTTGATATTGTTGTGCTGCTCGGAAAAAACGAAGTTTCAAAACGGATCCCAAAGGCGATCGCGTATCTCTGAGTCGCTGTCCTGCGGCGCGCGTAACCTCTATAAGAAGGAGGTCGCTCATGGCAGCAAAACTCGCTATATATGGTGGTCCAGGGACTGTCCCTGACGGATTAATTCAACCCTGGCCAGAGGTCACCCAATCCGACAGAGACGCGATTGCTGAGGTTATCGCCTCCGAAAAAATTACGGAACAGCAACGGATTCAATCCGAAGGTCTCGCAAACGAATGGGCGGAATACATGGGTGTCGAGTATTGTATTCCGGTCAACAGCGGGACGGCGGCATTGCATCTATGTGTCGCAGGTGTCGGCATCGAGCCTGGCGACGAGGTCATTATTCCCGCCTTCACTTTCTGGGCAACGGCAGCCGCTGTTCTCCATCACAACGCTATTCCCGTCTTTGTTGATATTGACCCCGTAACTTACTGTATTGACCCGAACGCAATCGAAGCGAAAATCTCGGAGCGAACTCGCGCGATTATGCCGGTCCATATCCACGGCATGCCTGCCGATATGGATCCAATTTTGGAGATTGCGAAGAAGCATGACCTGAAAGTCATGGAGGATGTCGCTCAGGCGCACGGGGCATATTATAACGGCAAGCTTTGCGGATCGTTTGGTGATGCCGCGGGTTACAGCACACAAGCCTCAAAAACGTTGAGTAGTGGGTGTCAAGGCGGTTTGTTCACAACGAATGATGAGCAAATCTACGAACGCGCAGCGTTGTCGCAGTATTTCGGGGAAATTGTCGTGCCGGGTAGGGAACGCGAGGAACAGAAATACAACGCTTACGGGCTTGGATGGATGTATCGTGGGGATATGTTCAGTCAGGCGTTCATCCGTAGTCAACTCCAACGGCTTGACGTGAACAACGCACTGCGAATTCGGAATTGCCACTATCTTACGGAGTATCTTGATGAAATTGACGGCATCGAAACGCCGGTTACGCCAGAAACGTGTGAACCGGTGTATTACAACTATGTCATCGGTTTTGATCCAGAGGCGTTGGGATTAGATATTCCTGCCAGAACCCTGCGTGAGAAAGTACAAGCCGCTCTACGTGCTGAAGGTGTGC
The DNA here is from genome assembly GCA_012271015.1 of Candidatus Poribacteria bacterium. Classification (GTDB taxonomy): domain Bacteria; phylum Poribacteria; class WGA-4E; order WGA-4E; family WGA-3G; genus WGA-3G. Next base: position 14,725 of record JAAXHD010000349.1, read on the forward strand.
CGACGGGACAGTGGCAACGTCTGCCTGTGCCGTCTCAAGAGATTTTCCAGAACCAGATCGGTTACGGGACAGGTTGTCCGTGGCGATGTAATCAATCGACGGTTGAATATAAGACAGAGGACTATCCTCGCGCCGTTGAATTCATTGATTCGCACTGTTATATCTTTGATGTCAATCCTCCCAACGATTTTGAGTTGATGTCCTTTTACATCGAAGCGTTCCATAAGGTCATGGATCAATTGGATGTCGTGCTTGACGCACCAGATACGACTTAAAACTGAAGACTATGGTGACTTATCAGAACACATAGCCATTTCGGTAAACTGCAAGCTTGAAAACGGACCTCCAACTGGTAGGCGAGGTTTTCTAACCTCGCCGGTTCCGCGCGTACGATACTATTTTGACTTGCATCCGCGAAGTATATCGTTAATTGTAGAATCTGCTATAACCCAAGTTGCTCTTATAAATTTTGGACGCTTTGATAAGGTCTTTAGGTTTTTTTCACACCCCCGCAGAATGCTACACGCGCATTCTGACGTTGATTCAGGGGTGGTATGTCTATAAAAATGGCGTATTTACGCGAGCGCACTCCCGGGGAACGCCATAAGGCATTCATACCGTTGATCCTGGAGTGCTATGTCAAATAGGTGGCAACTTGCGTGAAAGTATGAAAATATTACGTATTATGTTATACATATTTCAACATATCGATAGTTTAACAGTAAACTCAAAATGGATTGACACGCTACATAGGCGACAAACCCCCACTGTGTCTGGGTTTCCAAAGGTTAATTCAAATTTCACAATTTAGAAATTTCACAGTAAACCCCAAAAAGTGAAATGTCTCCCAAACGGCTCTAAACCCATACCACGACTGGGTTCTACGTGGGTAACAAAGCCCCTTTCCGAAATGCTTACTGTGAAATTTGCATAGACCCCAAGCATCCATTCAGTATTCCGCCATTTTGCTTATAATCTGCCAAAAAGATGGGCATCACATTTGTGCGATGCCCATTTTCGTTCTTTTGCTTGTGGTGTAATGCCTATTCATCCGAGTCGTCAGGATAGTCGATCGACCATTTGCCGCGTCCGTCGCCAGAGGGTTCTTCCTTCCAGAGATCCAGAAAGTTATCAGGGGCGTTATGCTCCGTGAGATGCGCCATAAACATCTCATGCAACTCTTGGACGAGTGCCATGTTATCCGCCGCGATATTGTTCTCCGCGATCGGATCAGCCGGAAGGTCGAACAGTTCCGGTCTGCCGTATTCACCGACAGGAGCGTATCCCCAACGGTCGGTTACGAGGAACGGTGCCGTTGCTCGACGGGGTACAGTTCCGTCCGGGGCACCGATATGGCAACCCGTTACAGCGTATTCTCTGTGCTGTGTCTCACCATTCAGGAGAGCCTGAGCGAAGGAACGTCCCTCGAACGGTTTTGGTGGATCCAAGTTAACGCCAGCCAATTCACAGAGTGTCGGCATAATATCCATCGGTTGTGCGATGAGGTCGAGACGTTGTCCGCTCGGTACATCTCCCCCGGCAATCAGGAACACCTCATGATTGATTTCAGGATACGTGGGCCAGTAACGGGAATCTTCCGGGTCGATATTGGATTTCCCTGTTCTACTGTGTTCGCCGATAGACATACCGTGGTCTGAGAGCACAACAACAAGGGTATCATCCCATAACTCCAGATCCTCCACTTTCTGCAGTACCCGCCCGATGTGTCGGTCAATAAGTTCTGCCTCTCCTGCATAGTGTGCCCAGAGATTGTGCAATTCTGCCTCTGTAAAGAGCGACGACAGACCGTAGTTCGGATGTAGCATCGGTGGACCCGTGTAATCCGGATCGTAGCGTTTGACGAGGTATTCGGGTGGATCCCACGGTTCGTGTGGATCGAAGAAGTCTACCCAGAGGAAGAAGGGACCCGAACGATGGTTCTCTTCCAGCCATCGGATTGTGGTCTCAGAGGTCCTACCGGAGAATGTCTCTGATTCGTATTGGTAGTAGCGATTCGTCCAGCGGTGGGTGTTCGGCAGCGTGTGTCCGCGGTATGACGGGTGTGGTCGCGTCTTCTCATTCGGCATAACGATTTTTATTTCATCGTTGTGGTGGAGAAGTGGTTTGTCCCCTTCCTGTCCACGATGCTGGAAAGCGGCATCGAAACAGTGCTGAAACCGGACGTTGAACAGGTGTGGCGTGTCACATATCAGCTGCGTTGCGTAACCCTGCTCACTCAGGAGTTGCGAGATGATGCTCCGTCCGCTCAGATCGATCGGTTGCCACGGGTAATGGGGCCAGCCGACTGTTGCCGTCAGAATATCGGTACGGTGTGGCACGGTTGGAAAACTGCTCATATAGAATTTGTCGACAGCCGTCGCGCGTTCTGCTTCAAATTTATCGAGCATTGGCGTGCGAATCGGACGGCGTGCCCGTTCGCCGAGATTGTCATACCGAAAGGTATCGGTAATCAGTAGAACAATATTTTTCATATTTTTAACTATTAACCTCGCTATGATCACCACGCTGGGCGACCATCAGAGTCATTTAGTTTTCCGTTTTTTTACGCGTTTTTGACCCCCAGCCCGGTAGGTGCGGTTTCTAACCGCACGGGGCATCCAAAGAAGGCGTAAAATCCGATAATTTCTTAAAACTAAATCGTCCTGGGCCGACCAACGGTTTCTAATGAAATCATTATCGCCTTGGATAATGATGCCTCAATTTCTCTTATAATGGAAGTCAGATAGCAAACGGACTTAAACCTCTTGGCGCGTTGTTCTTAACAAAAATAGTGTCACCAACAGCAACGGCACAATGACTGCCGCAGAGACAGCGATCGGGACCAGTGTCCCAATGAGACACGGGAAAAAGAGAATTGAGCCGACCATTGAACCCTTCAACGCCAGATAGCCATTTTCCTCATTCGGTTGGAGGTAGAGTGAAATACGTGTGCCAACGGTAGCGATAATGCCTAAAATGACCCAAACGATATAAGATTTCTGAAGATCTGGTTCCAACCAATATGGCAAAAAGGCGATAGTAAAAGCGAGGACCGTAGCGACTGCCGAGAGTAGGAGTGCTGGACGGATACCGATCTGGAGCGGGGTCGTTACGATGCCGAGTTCTTCATCACGCGAGAGGTCTTTGAAGGTGGTCGTAATATGCGTACCTAAATCGTAAAGTGTTGTGGCGGCAAAGGCATACCATACCAACCGTGGCACAGTCCCGCTCACTGCCATTGCTCCGAAGACACTTAGAAGCCCAATTCCCAAAGGCAGTGTGAGACTTCCTAAGATACCTTTTGCTTTGAAAATAGCGTTGTAGAGATGCGAGATTGCGACTAAGCCCATCACCAGCAGCCCCGCTTTGATATTCAGCCAGAAACCGCCAATCACGCATAACCCGTAGATAACGCTCGCCGGGACAATCGCCTGACGCGGTGTCAATCGCTGTGAGGGAAGCGGACGTTCTGGGTTCGTGTGTTTATCTGTTTCGTGGTGAAAGTAGTCGTTCTTTATCATTCCAGCGAAGTAGCCGCAGAGTGCAATCAACAGTATCACCGCGACGCGCCGTGTAAAGTGTCCCTCACTGGCGATGAGGGCACCGGGCAGTGTTGCGACAATTGGAATCGCAAAAAGCGGATAGCGGATGAGTTCGAGATAGGCTTTGAAGCGACTCATATATCGACTTCCGATTAGAAATTTTCGCGTGGCACCCCTGCTTCTGTTACCGGAGAATTTCTGGGTTCGTATGCTTCCTCTACACCGTAAAACTGATCGCTTTGGGTCCCGATACCAAGTTCGGTGATATTCGGTCCAACCTGTTTATTCCCTTGAATGAAATTGTCTCGGAGCCTGCCCCCATCGAACACCGCCCAACCGACGTTCAACGTTATGTTATTGGAGACTATCTCTGGTGAGGCGGTGGAATAACAGACGATAGCGTTCTCGTAGTTGGCGCGGAGAATGTTATACTGAATACGGGGTCGAGCGTCATCTTCGCATATAATTCCGTAATTATTAGCCGTGAACTCGTTGTATTCTACATCCGGTGACGCGCTTCCGCGGAATTGTGTGCCTGTGCCGTTTCTATTAAATTCGTTGCTGGTAATAGTCGGGCTGGTATTTTCAGAAAGTATCCCTATTTTGTTTTCACTCAGGAGACATCTCTCGATTTGGACGGCATCTGTTCGGCATGTGATACCAATATTTGCGTGTTGGATACGGCAGTACGTAAGTCGACTATTCGGGCTATCGGCTTCAATCTGAATTCCTGCCCAATCGCCAGCCTTTGGTGGATCGGCGGTTAAAGTTATCTGAGTTGCGGTGCTGGCGTTTTCTTCCATGCCCATAATTTCAAAGTCTGATCCTGTTGATGTAAAGGGGATTTCTGGCTCAGGTTTTGGTTCCTGTTCGCGCTGCCTTCCCAAGGAGCCGAAGACGATCATCCTCTCTGGCGATCCTTCTGCATAAAGTTCACCATGCACGATGAGTTGGGTTGGTGTGTCTATTGGTTCAAAACCAACGATAGTGCCCGATCGGATGGTCAGTGTAATACCTTCGGGGACAACAAGAGTGTCGGTAATGTAGATGCGTCCGTCCCAGACATCATTCTCTGTCAGTTCACCGGATTTCTCTATAATTTCTGAGGTGCCGCCGACATCGAGATTGAAGGTCTCACCTTGGCACCCGCAATAGAAAGTCGTTAAAATGCAGATGAGGGGGATGAAGAGGTTGCAGAACGAAAATTTCTGATGTAGCTGTGTGATGGTTGTTATTTTCATAACTATAGTTTTAGCATAGGTATGCGTTTATGTCAAGCATGAAAAAAAGTTTGACATCAGGCATAAAATTTGCTATAATTGTATAGTCAGGTATTGTCTTGTCGTGGCGCGAATTTACACACAGGTTTATGTAGATTTGATAAAGCATTTTGGTCATTTTCGTTAACGGCGTGGATAATTACACATTTTGCATCCAGCACAGGTCGCAGGCACATCTCACTCCTACAACAGAGGACGCATAAACAATGTTTGAAAGCTTGGGCGATAGGTTACAAAGCACCTTCAAAAAACTCAAGGGACAGGGGAGATTAACAGAGAACAATATCTCTGATACACTGCGTGAGGTGCGTCGTGCGTTTCTTGAAGCAGATGTGAACTATAAAGTCACACGTGAGTTTATAGAACGGATTAAAGTGCGCGCCCTCGGTCAAGATGTCCTCGGAAGTCTGACACCAGAACTGCAAATTGCCCGAATTATTGGTGAGGAACTCACCCAATTGATGGGTGAAAAAGCCGAGAAGATTCGCATCGCACCAGGCGGCCCAACAATCGTAATGCTTGCAGGGTTGCAAGGGGCGGGTAAAACGACTGTCGCGGCGAAGTTAGCACTTCGATTTCGCAAAGAGGGACGCAAACCCTTGCTTGTTGCCGCTGATGTGTATCGACCTGCCGCCATTAAACAGCTGCAAGTTCTCGGTGAACAGACGGAAACCCCAGTGTTCTCAATGGGCACAGAGGTCTCTCCTGTTGATATCGCTGAGGCATCTGTCACGGAAGCTTTAGCACACGGACATAACTGCGTTATCATCGACACTGCTGGACGTTTACACATTGATGATACGTTAATGGGTGAACTTCGGCAGATCAAGGAACGGGTGGAACCTACAGAAATCCTGCTTATCGTTGATGCAATGACGGGACAGGATGCCGTGAACGTCGCCGAAAATTTCAATAATGATTTGGCGATTGATGGTGTTATCCTCACGAAAATGGATGGCGATGCTCGGGGGGGTGCGGCACTCTCTATCCGGCATGTCACACAGAAACCGATTAAGTTCATCAGTGTCGGTGAAAAAATTGAAGCCGCAGCGTTAGAGGAATTCCATCCTGAACGGATGTCCTCGCGTATCCTCGGACAAGGCGATTTCCAAACGTTGCTTGAAAAAGCCGAAGAAGTATTTACCGAAGATCAGGCGAAAGAACTTGAACGTAAACTCACAGAGCAAAAAGGTTTAGATTTTGACGATTTTCTCACGCAACTGGAGCAGCTTAAGAATATGGGACCCTTGGATCAATTGATGGATCTGATGCCCTTTAAGAATCAGTTGCCTGTTCAAGACCTGACCCCAGATGAAAGCCATTTGCGAACGGCGAAAGCGATCATCCATTCAATGACACTTGAGGAACGGAAGAATCCTCGGATGTTGGATAGAAGTCGAAAGCTTCGCATTTCCAAAGGCAGTGGAACAACAGTAAATCAAATAAATATGCTGGTTTCTCAGTTGCAAATGATGAATCGTATGCTAAACCAGCAGGCGGCGATGGCGATGCCACAGATGGGACGAAAAATGGGTTCTCTGCCGGGGTTGAAACGGCAGACATCGAGAAAGCCTCGAAAACGACGGAAACGCCGCAAATCACGATAGCGCGACTCAGAGAGGGTTGCCTTCTGTGCAAGTAGTTTAACTCAACTTGCTACCAACGAATTCTACACGTTTGAAGAACCCTTTTTGGTGCGTTTCTTCACCCCCGGGGAATGCCATACGGAGAACCTTCATACCGTTGATTCCGGGGTGATATGTCTATAGAATTGGCGTATTCAACCCTCGCTCGCACTCCAGCGGAGTGCTATGTTGGTAAATAAGTGGCAACTCGGGTTAGTGTAAATACCAAGGAGGTATTTTTTGGCAGTTAGAATTAGATTACAACGACACGGTAGAAAGAAACGTCCTTTTTATCGACTCGTCGCGGCTGATGCGCGCGCCCAAAGGGATGGCGTGTTTTTAGAACGTCTCGGTCATTACAATCCTATGACGGATCCGGCAGATGTTTTCATTGATGAAGAGAAAGCCTTGAAGTGGTTAAGACGCGGGGCGCAACCTTCAGATACCGCAAAACGACTGCTCACCCAAAATGGGATTTTGATGAAATTCGAGTATGAAAGATTAGGGAAACCGATACCAGGGGATGAAGTCGCAGAGACGGACGATCTTGAACCTACCGAGACACAGGACGCAGCGTCTGAAACGGATACCTCGCCCGAGGAAGCAACACCCGAGGAAGAGAGGTCGGAGTTCGCTGAAGAAGAGGCAAAATCAGACGAAGTAGCATCTGAATCCGCTGAAAAAGAAGAATAGTACCCACTTCGACAGGTCCTGGAGACACGGACAGTAGAATAGCAATCAGTAAAGAGATGGGTTTGTAACGATTGACCCTTGCTTTGGAATATTCCAAACTGGCGAGAATTTTACCGAGAACCCTCTTTGCTGATCGCTGATCGCTGATCCCCATTCTTCTGAAATCCGAAAGTCAACTATGTTTAAAGATTTGATTGAATACATCGTAAAATCTCTTGTCGATTATCCCGACCAAGTCGTGGTGCGTGAAGTAACTGGCGAAACGGTCGTTATCGTTGAGTTGACTGTCACGGAGGAAGATCTGGGGAAGATCATCGGTAGATATGGGCGGACGCTTAAAGCGATAAGAAGTGTTCTCTATACTGCAGGGTTGCAAGCAAATAAAAAGGTTATCCTTGAACTAATTGAACACCCAAGATCAGATGAGTAGATCGAAGAATAGCAGTCAGATAGCAAAGAGGCGGTCAGCCATCAGCAGTTGGCAAGAGGAAGAAAGAAATCTCTTTGTCCTACTGATAACCGATAGCCGACAGCCATTCCCGCCGGAAGTCGCCAATAAAAATGAGAGTTGATGTTCTTGCCCTGTTTCCAGAGATAATCGCGCCGGCATTGAAGACTGGCATCCTCAAGCGGGTTCAGGACGCGGATAAACTCACTGTCAATCTCCATAACCTACGAGATTGGGCAACTGATAGGCATAAGTCCGTTGATGATTATCCTTATGGCGGTGGTGCGGGAATGATTCTTAAACCTGAACCTATTTTCGCAGCAATCGCGGCGTTGAATCCGGAAACTGATGCCCACGTTGTTTATTTGACACCGCAAGGGACTCCCTTAACGCAGGTGCTTGTGGAATCACTCTCTTTGGAAACACATCTCATTCTTTTATGTGGACGTTACAAAGGCGTTGATGAACGGGTGCGCGATCGATTGGTGACAACTGAGGTTTCTATTGGGGACTATGTGTTGAGTGGCGGAGAAATCGCTGCGCTTGTTTTGATTGATGCTATTGGACGCGTCCTTCCCGGAGCCCTCGGTGATTACGAATCTGCACATGTTGATTCGTTCAGTCAAGAATTACTGGATCATCCGCACTATACGCGACCTGCTGAGTTTGCTGGTATCACTGTCCCTGAGGTGCTTTTGAGTGGACATCATGAGAATATTGAGAAATGGCGGTACGCGGAGGCACTCAAACGCACCGCAACCTGTCGTCCGGATCTACTTCAGAAACTGGAGTTGAGCGAGAAGGATATCCAAATTCTCGAAGCGGCAGGGTTGATGGAGTAACCAAAGAATTGATTATTGGGTGTTTGTGTGCTCCCTGTAAATCCGCAGAAATATATATCAGTACTTATACTACCTGAGGAGGAATCAGAGATGAATTTAATTGAATCTGTTGAAAATCAATATGTCAAGAGTGATATTCCTGAGTTTGGTCCTGGGGATGTAGTCAAGGTTAACATTCGTATCCGTGAAGGTCAGAAGGAACGCATTCAGGCGTATGAGGGAACCGTTATCCGTCGTGCGCATGGTGGATTAAAGGAGACATTTACGGTTCGGCGTGTCGCATTCGGTGCTGGAAGCGAGAGGACTTTCCCTCTCCATTCACCCAATATTGAGAGTATTCAGGTGGTTCGATACGGTGCAGTTCGCCGCGCGAAGTTATATTACTTACGCGATCGGACTGGCAGATCCGCCCGTGTCAAAGAACGTAGAAGATAACCTGATGGAGATGAACGCATTTGAGCTTGCATGCCAACAAAGCGGCTACAAACAGATTGCTGGCATTGACGAGGCGGGTCGAGGGGCATTGGCAGGTCCCGTCATTGCCGCGGCAGTCATTTTACCGACGCATCGCCGCATTGAGGGTTTGCGAGATTCAAAGCAGTTGTCTCCGAAGCAACGTGCCCATCTGTTTGACGAAATCCGCGATGTCGCTGTGTCCATGGGGGTCGGTTCCGTGGATCACCAGGCTATTGACCGTCTGAATATTCTTGAAGCCGCTCTTTTAGCGATGCGGAAAGCCGTTGAAAAACTAACACCGTCTCCCGATTACATACTCGTTGATGGCTTACATTTGCCTGAAGTAGGTATTGTGGGTGAGGCGATTCCGAAGGGCGATAGTAAAAGTTATTCTATTGCCGCCGCCTCTATTATCGCCAAAGTCACTCGAGATCGGCTGATGATTGAATTGGATCCAATCTACCCCAATTACGGATTCTCACGACATAAAGGGTATCCCACATCCCAACATCGACAAGCCATCGCCCAGTTTGGCGCGTCGGAGATTCATCGTCGTACCTTTAAACTCCTTCCAGATGCTTGAACCGTTTACCGAACTCCAATAAAAACCCTCGATTTCCAGTCAGACATATAAGACCTTCCTCATCTATCACACCAGGACTTTCCTTTTTTTATGATTTTTTAATTTTATGCACCCTTTTCGCCTTAAAATTGTATCATTAATGATCAGAGCCATTCAGTTTTCCAAAATTTTAGATTTTCGGTTTTATCGCCTCTGCTGTAGGAGCGATCTCCTGATCGCGACGTTTCGCGTCAATCGGACAAAAACCTTAAAACTATGGTAGACCTTAGAATTAATTATACATTTTCATATTCTCGAATAATATCCTCAAGCGTAGATTCTGAGTGATATTCACGTTTTGGTTTGATATTGGCAAAGTCGTGTTGAATCGGATTATAATCCGGGGAATACGGGGGCAAAAATAACAGACTTGCGCCTGTCTGTTCTACAAGCCCCCGGGTCTGTAGAG
>JAAXHD010000398.1:0-11648 GCA_012271015.1 Candidatus Poribacteria bacterium
AATGTCGGACAGACGGCGTGCAAAATCGGAAATGCTGACCGTTTTGTCAATATCCGGTTCCTTTTCGAGACGGAAAACCAGTGCGACCTCACCTACATCAACTGTTGCGGATTGCCGCTGAACGCTCTGGGGAGCGAACGCTCTCGGATCAGGCGGCTGGATTGCCGACCAGTCTATATGCGGTAGGATGTGTACTTGGTAATTGAGCTGAATCCATCTATCGCCATCTTTATGGCGGACCACGGGTAGGTAGATTTCCTGATTTTGGAACCGATTTCGGCGTTGGACAGGCTGCTGTTGAGTCTCGTTTTACCGCCACCCGTCGGTACTTTAAAGCAGCTATGTGGAATAGGGCGGTTTGCCTCGTCGGTGCCTGCCTAAACATCTCGATCATGGTTTCTAACTCACGTTGTGTTTCTTCAAGTGTTTCCAACCAACAAGCCAAAGCGTCAAGTGCACCGCGTTGATATTCCTTTAACTCCATCATGGTCTTATCTTCTGTTTGAAGCGTGACGTGGTAGGAGCAAGAGCAGGTAAAACGGACCGTTTCTTTGGTTTTACCGCATCTACTTCAATGTTAACAAATTCTGCTGAAACGCCTGAAGGTGTTTGATTCGGTAATTTTGACGTGGGCATTGGAACAACTTCACCATCTTCCTGTAAACACTCGATATGAAATTTCATGGCTTCGGCAATTTCTTTACATGTTTCTTCAAGTGTGTCGCCTACTGCCACACATACCGGAAGATCTGGAACATACGCACTATAATTCGCATCGCCTTGTTCAAAAAAGACAAGATAACGCATTAGTTAAAGTCTCCTTTTTTTAAAGAAGCTTGTTTCAAAATATAGTTCAATGTGCGGGGATGAATATCTTTACCCATCTGTCCTGGAACTGTCACTTTTCCTGGTTTCGTTGGATGTTAAAATGTCTATGACTCCCTTTTGTTTTATGAGCAAACCACCCATCCTCCTCAAGTAATTTGATGACTTCTCTAACTTTCATTATAGGTGTGTGGGTTTTTCGTCTTGTAGTAGGCTTAGACCTTTAATGCTTTCTACACTAACATGAGTTTGATAAAAGAGCAGGCCTCTTGTAGGTTGGGTTGAACGAGAACGAACGAAAAGCGGTAGGAAGGCAAGGACTGGCAATCCACAGAGAGAAACCTGAAGTTACCAAATCCCGAGTGAAACCCAACGCATTCTTCTACCTATAGCACTTCGCGTGTTGGGTTTCGCTATCCCTATCTCGAAAAAGGGCTTCTTGAAAATCGGGATTCTCGGTAGAAACGATAGGACTTTGAGTCCTTTACCGCTCAACCCAACCTACGTTAGACCCTTCAATATTTTATTTTTAAACTCACGTTACATTAGTGAAAGTCTACCACAGAACGGGTAAAAAGTCAACAGAATTGATAAACCCTTTTGTTAGGGAACCCAAAGGAGTGTGCTTAATACTTTATCTTTCGTGCAAGGCATCCGGGAGTTGGCAGAAGATAATGCCCATCTGTGTGAGTTCGCGTTGACCGATGTAATTGCCTGCTGCGTAAACGATCGCTTTGCTACCAGTTTCGCGACTGGCATCTCGAATGCATTCTGCGCGCTCCAATCGGAGGTGTCCAAGTGACACCGTTTGGAAATGTCACAGTATATACATTTGCCTGTGTACCACTTTTAGCTTGGAGTGCCACGCTTTGCCAAGGACCACGAGGATCGTTATCAGGATTTTTGTATCGCTGGTTAGCTTTTTCACTTCTCGGAAGAAGATTAAACTTTTGAAAGTCATCACTCTTACGGTAACAAATGATATATTCGTGATTGACTGATGCGAACTTTGCATCGTTCTGAACAACATTTTTCTTATTCCATACGAACTGCGTTGGGTTTCGACAAGAGCCCCTTCTATTATCACCCCAAAAGCGACCCGTCTGAAGATGTCCTGCGAGCGGAAATACAGACGTTAGCAACTGAGTATCCGACCTATGGGTAGAGGCGCATCAGAGCGTTGCTGCTGCGTCAAGGACACATCGTCGGGTATAAACGCGTCGCTCGGTTGATGAAAGAAGAGAACCTTTGGGTTTGCGTCAAACGAATGTGCAATCAAACCACGAGATCGTCAAAGGCTGCCCACGCGTGGGTGAATCGCTTAGAGTCCCTTGAGGTCTGTGTCCCCGATCAGGTCTGGGGGGGCGATATCACCTACGTTCGTCTCAAAGGACGCTTCGTTTATGTCGCGCTGCTCATGGATGTCTTCACTCGCAGGATAAGAGCGTGGCATCTGAGTCGGCATTTGACGCAATCTCTGACCTTGAAACCCTTAGAGCCAGCATGAGAGCACAGCGGGTCTCCAGAGATCCACCACTCTGATCAAGGTGTGCAGTATCTTTCAAAGGCTTATCTCTCGACACTCAGACGGCATGGCGTTGAGATTTCGGTAGCGCAGAGAGGGTGTCCTTGGGAGAACGGATATGCTGAAAGACTCATCCGAACTCTCAAGGAGGAAGAAGTTCATCTCAACGACTATCACGACATCCATGAAGCCAGAGAGCGTATCGGGCATTTTATCACACACGTGTATCACCACAAACGTCCGCATGCGGCGTTAGGGGATCTGACGCCTCTCGAATTTCAACGAAAAAACTTATCTTAACTTTACTAAATTTTGGTCCAAATTAAAGGTGGCACTTCAACGGTACGTTCAGCATAGAGACTTTAAGAGAAAATGCGTAAGTCCTATTCTCTTTAAAATGTTCCAAAATGTTACGTTTTTATAACATTTTTAAATTGGGATTTCTGTGGGCGTTTCGGTTGAAAATCCACTGGTGGCGTGGGTTTCTTGGGTGTCTCTCCTGTTGCGGTTCTCTGTTGAAAAAAATAATTTGGTGAAAAGTGTAACATTTTTCATTCATCCCCCGCTTTGCCGAATAAGGGCAGTATAGGACTATAACATTGTTTCTTCTCCTTGTTCAAAGTCATTAATGAGTATATCATTAACATGGGAAGGTTGCAAATGAAAGATACGGCATATTAGGATCATTTAGTTTTTAGTATTTATTAAGAATTTTGACGTTTTTTGGGTATGGCGAAGTTAGGAAACCTCGCCAAATTACCGATTTATTTTTTAAACTTCATGAAACCGCACCTACCAGTTTAGCAATCAGTGGTCAGCAGTCAGAAGGATAGTTGGGAAGGGAGATGGTTATTTGTATTGCCGTTTTGTAGGTTCTATGCCAAGAAGCGGTGGTAAATGAGGGTTGTGAGTATTTTGTAACCGGCTTTGAAGGTGCCCGTGAAGGTGCCGGTAATTTTAGAGACACCAATCCGCTTGCGATAGCGAACGGGGATTTCACACACAGAGATTCCGTGTTTTGCGGCTTTGAGTTGCATCTCGACCGTCCATCCGAAGGTTTTGTCCTGCATATCCAAAGCGAGAAGTTGCGGATACCGGATCGCTCGAAAGGGACCCAAATCTGTATAGCGCACGCCATAGAAGCACTTTATTAAGAAACAGGCGAGCCAATTGCCGAATTGTGCTTGGGGTAACAACGCGTCGCGCGCATCATCAGCACACCTCGCCCCGATAACAAAGTCGGCTTTACCTTCAAGTATCGGGTGGAGGAGTTGGGGCATGTCTGTGGGATAGTCGCTATAGTCCCCGTCAAGAAAAACGACGATGTCAGGTTCGGTCGTCGTCAACGCAGCAATTCCGGCGAGGCAGGCGGATCCATATCCCCGCCGCGGTTCTGTTATCACCCTTGCACCGTTTCGGCTTGCGATTGCGGCGGTGTTGTCAGTGCAACCATTGTCAACAACGACAATTTCTTGGACTGCGGCTTCAGTTTTTTTGTCAAGCGTCCGCACGGTCTTTGGAATATCGGTGATGACTTTAGCAATGGCGTTTTCCTCATTGAGGACTGGAATGATGACCGAAATTTTTTGTGATGACATCTACATTCTTACCGCAGGTTCCTGCACTGTGTCCAGTAGACGTTCGATAACGGTGTCGGAGTCAACCCCCTCAGCTTCGGCATGAAAATTGGTTAAGACGCGATGGCGTAGAACAGAAGGTGCAACGGATTTCACGTCTTCACAAGAGGCGTTATAGCGACCCCGTAGAATCGCACGGGCTTTCGCTCCCAAAATGAGATATTGTCCAGCACGAGGTCCCGCGCCCCATCGTACCCATTGCTGGATGAAATCGGGAGCGTCTTCTTCTTTCGGACGGGTTGCGCGCGCAATTTTCACAGCGTATTGCACGACGTTGTCGGCGGCAGGCACCCGCCTCACAATATCATGGAGTGCTACAATAACGTGCCCAGACAGTAGGGTGTCAAGTTCAGGTATCTCTGCCCCGGTCGTTGCTGAAACGATGTCCGTCTCCTCTGTCTCTGTGGGGTAATCGATGACAATTTTGAACATGAACCGATCTAACTGCGCTTCTGGGAGTGGATATGTTCCCTCCTGTTCAATAGGGTTCTGCGTGGCAAGCACAAAGAAAGGCTGTTCCAATGCGAATTCGGTACCCCCGGCAGTAACATGATACTCCTGCATCGCCTCTAAAAGTGCGGCTTGCGTCTTCGGAGGTGTCCGATTGATTTCATCGGCAAGGAGGATGTTCGCGAAAATCGGTCCCTGAATAAATCGCATCGTGCGATGTCCGGTCGTCCGGTCCTCTTCGAGCACATCGGTTCCTGTGATGTCGGCTGGCATGAGATCAGGCGTGAACTGGATCCGCTTAAATTTAAGGTTCAGAATTTGTGCCAATGTCCGAATCATAAGGGTCTTGGCAAGCCCTGGGACACCCTCTAATAAACAGTGTCCTCCAGCAAAAAGTGCCATCAACATCTGATTGATAACTTCATCTTGCCCAACTATTACTTTTTTGAGTTGTTCTAAAATCAACTCTTGGCTTTTCATTAACTCTTCTATTGCTTGAACTTCTTCTGTTGCTGGCATTTTTTAATTATGACCTCCTGGGCTGCGCTCCAAATGTAAATGCAGAAAGCCGAAGCCATCCCATAGCGAATAGCGTATGGGGGACAAAGTATGCTATTTAAGGAAACCTAATTTCATTACGCGCAGGTTCTCGGTCAATTTCAACTGGGTTCGAGAATCTGTGCGGTAAGTCTTTAAAACAACTGATCGCTGACTGCTGATAACTAATCTTGCGTTAATATAAATCGTTTCGGTCCTCGGTTTGAGGCGATTCTGACGACATCTTTGAGAGGGTAAATGTTGTCTGGTGTGACCCTCGGCGTTAGGAAACGGATAATCTGATGCATCTCTGCTTTGCGTTTGGATTGTGCATAGCGGATCTGAATTCCCGCAACCTCGGTCTCCAGTGTTTGCTCTTCAGGAACGGTCTCAATCCGAAAGGGTGCCTCCGTCCCAACACTGATTTTGTCTTCAAGCGTTAATGCTTTGCCAATGTCAGCGGGATACATCCGGCGTTCCTCGCTCAATAACTCCGCATAAGGATGTTTGACAATCGGTAATTCAAGGACAAATTGACTGCCGATGGCGTACAGATACTCCTTACAGGTCCACGTGACTTTAACCTTCAATTCGCCTTCTAACTTTGAAAGTCCAGAGACTTCAACATCCGTCACCTTGGCACGTTCGTCTAATTCCAACAGTTTGTGGAAGAACTCTGCCTTCTCCTCGGAAGTCTGCAGGTGTGCGAGTTGACTTCGGAGTTTCATGTTGAAAATCCCAGTCCCCATCAACTCTTGGTGAACAGAAACACTCATATCCCTTTTTACCTCTACGCGGGTGTGAACCCGCTTCAGATTTGATGTCGCATCTATAGAAGGGCTCCTCCGAAAGAGATAAAGCCTATTTTCCATATTGTCTATCGCTGCAACATCATCTAAACTCTCTACTTCAGATGTTCTATTTTCCGTTAGAAACCGCGGATTGATGATAAGTGCCCATCTGTCTTGGTCACCGGCAGGGAAATCACCAAAAGCGCACGTTTCTGCCGTCGGATCGAGCCAGATGAATTCATCTTTCTCTCCCTCTACAGCAAGGATCATGTGATTGAAATAGGCAAGTGAAGGGACCGCCTCGACTTCGGAACCGCCATCAGGGAGGTGGGCATTAACACCACGTGTGTCGCCAGCGGAAATGAGAACAGGATAGGAATTAATACCTGCAGATGAAAGCATCGTGGAGAGAAGTGTCGTTTTGTCCTTACAATCCCCTTTTCCTACCTTCAGAACGAAGTCCGCCGGGTAAGGCTTAATTGCCCAGATACCGAGTTCATAGCCGAGATACTGGATATTCGTGGCGACGTATTCATAAAGCCTCTTCACTTTCTCCTTTCGGGACCAGGCACCGCGGAGGATTTGTTCTGTCTTTTTTGTAATTTCCGGCGTAATGGTATCCTGTTCCCGAATGAGTGTTGCATACCACGTCACTAATTTATCCCAAGAATCAATCGAGGAGATGCTAATGCTATAAGCGAGATCCTGGGGAGCAGGCATCAGGTATTCTTCTCTTAACGGCGGTACATCGCGGACTTCAAAGGCATAGGTACGGATGTAGTCATTCTCGGTAATTGCGGGTTCAATCTCAAGAAAGGATTTTAAATTGCGCAAGCCTATAGAGGCTTGCGGGACAATGCCTCTGGGCTGCTGCGTCCGTTGTGCTTGCAGATTTGCAGTGCTGCCTACAGTCGATGCCCCTGACACCTGATAATAGAGTTGCTTTTTCTTTGGGATATGTACGGTGAACCGATAGTATTGCACGGGCTGTGAGCCTTGGAAATAGACTTTACGCCAGAACTCGCCTCGCATGACGTGTCCAAGATTGTTCGTGGAATAGGCATAGTCTATGATGCAACCATCGGAGATTTCTGGAAGTGTGAAATACATCAGGCGTGCGTCAACGTATAAACCCGCATCCACAGCACTCGGCGGCGGGACATTCATTATTATTTCATTCAAATCCAGTTCAACAACCCTACCATCCGGCGTAAATGTACGGGCGTGATGAATAGTGACATCGTCTTTTCCACGCATATAAGGGATGCTAATCTCGCCGAGACCTGCGCCATCTTCATTGAGGATTTTGACGACGCGTCGTGTGGAATAGATATACCGACTCTTTTCATCAATGTCAACATCAACGCTCTCCCAAAGAACGACTGCACCATCCTCTGGATAGTCCTTTTGAGAGGGGGCGGTGTCAATGGCTTCTTGAATGACTTTCTCGTCTGCTTCGCTGATATAATCGTAAGGCAGTGCCGATGAACGGTTCTTAGGGGTACGAGCGGCAGTCGAAGCATCTAAGTTTCCATGTTCGTGCTCTTCGGCAGGTTCAATTGGCGATACGTCGGCATCGCTAAATACCTCAGGTTCAGATGAGGACGGTATGCTCGGTAAAACGGAACGACGTTTTCCTAAGAAGGTTTTTTCAGCGAGTGCGCCATCGTCTGTGCGTTCTACAGATGGAATATCAGGATCAATCGTTAGGTTTCGAGTGGCGTTTCCATCACCGTTATCATCGAGATGTGGATGTTCAGACTGAATAGTCCCGTCGCTCTCATACCACTCCTTCGTCAGCGTCTGCAGTGATAAGAACGCCTCCAACAGTGAAATGTCCCCATCGCTGTTTATATCGTTATCTGTGGTAGAGAAAGCACCAACAAAGACATCGCCAAATCCTGCCTGTAGCGAATAGCCTTCATTTGGTGAACTTGAGGTGAGAATTATGCGTCCCGGTGCGCTCAGCGGCGGCACAAGCCTCGCACTATAAGGAAAACCGAAGATTAAAATCTGATTCTCCGCAGGAACACTCTTAATAAGCGTTACATATTCCGTTTCAGTAATATCCCGTCCTCGTAGATTAAATTTTGCGCTGCCTCTACCGGTACGGGAGGCGTGTCCAAGCATAAACAGTAGAAACCTATCTGAGGGTTGTACAGTCTTTGTGAGTTGATCGAACGCGGCTAAAACCTGTTCGCGATTTGATTCCGCGTCAACCAATTCTAACGCGCCTTGACCGCCTCGGTCTACATTCGCCATGTCCTCAAAGAGGAAAGTAATCTGGTCGGGTGTGTAGCCGTACGTATCGGTGAGTAACTGATGGAACCGAGAGGTAGCACCCCAGAATGCATCGTAAAAGGATTTTTCACCGGCTACACCGCCAATAATCAGGACGTGATCGACGGCAAAGGCGGTCGTGGAAATTAGACAAACCGCAAGGATTACGACGATTATCTGATATATTTTTCTCTGCATTGCTATATTCCTTAATTGGAGCAACTACGTATCAGCACCGGAAACCGTGTCTTTTGTATCCCTTGTGAAAGTTCCACTTTTGCCACCCGTTTTCTGGATCAGTCTGACCTCACCGATAACCATCTCTCTATCCACTGCCTTACACATGTCATAAACGGTCAAAGCCGCAACTGACACGGCGGTGAGTGCCTCCATTTCTACGCCTGTACGCCCCACCGTCTGGACTTCCGCTTCAATTTCGACCTGCGGCATATCATCCGAGATGGCGAGTTCAACGCGAATTGAAGTCAATGCGAGGGGATGACACAACGGAATCAGTTCACCGGTGCGTTTTGCCGCCATGATACCCGCAAGCCGTGCGACCTCTAAAACATCACCCTTCTTCATGCCTTGTTCAGCAATGAGACGGAGTGTTTCAGGACGGGCACTAATATGCCCACGGGCGATAGCAATACGGAGTGTTTCGTCTTTGCCACCGACATTCACCATTCGCGTATTGCCTTTTTCGTCAAAGTGCGTTAATTGTTTTTCCATTGATGCCATTTTGGTATAGGGTAGGCACAAGACCTACTGCTACAATATGTAGGTAGGCACAAGACCTACCCCTACAGTAACTGACGACTATTATACTGGATGCTCTGCCATGATTTTTTCGTATCTTTCGCGAAACTGCTGGAGGTAATTCCCCTCACCGTGATAGGCGGCAACGTCTGCAGGATTCGGTTGGACTGATTCACCGCGCTTCAAGACGGCAGCACTGAACGCCTCAACGTCAAAAGACTCGGCTTCCATATCGGAATCTGCATCAAAAAGTGCTTTGACCCCTGCGACAGCGGCACCGAGTGCGGCACCACCTTTCTCCACGGGAAGCGTCGGTCTGTTCCAGATCCCAGCGACACGCCGCATGATCTCAGGGCTGTCCGTGGCACCGCCCGTTACAAACAAGGGTTCCTGTGTCTGCTTTGTAAAGACAGCAGAGTAAATATAAACCGAGGCGAGGCTCGTTTCAATAATACCGGTATAGTCCTCTGCTAATGCGGATTGTGCACTGGAGCGGATTAACTCAAATGCACCAGAGACGGGGAAGGACTCAGTCTTCGGTTGCCAAAACGTCATAAACTTTCCAGGGTCAACCGTCTGCAATGCCGCTTCCGCGGGCGCGTATTCCTCTTTCGCCAAACCGTAATGACTCCTCACCGCATCCCATACCATCGCACCGTTTGTACGGCATCCGAACATAAACGGACGATTAATACCGTCATACATTGCGTTGGCAAATCCCTCTGGATCGAGTGTATCCCCGTTGGTTGACACCATATTGACGAAACTGGTTCCGAGACTCAGCAAATCCCCAGCAACAGGCACCTTCGACTGCGGATTATCACCAGAACCGGCTATCACAGCACAGCGACCATCAAAGCCATATTTCTCTATGTAATATGCCGCGAGACTGCCCACAACGGAATCCGGACGTGCGAGTGCGGGCAATTTCGATTGGAGTGCTTCCACACCGCCGGGTAAGCCGTCCGCGGTTGCTGCCAACAGTGCGGTGTCCCACACCTTGTTCCGGTAGTTCATGAGCGACATCCCACATCCGTTCCCGTAATCGATAGGCACCTCAGCATTACCAGTCAGCACTGCGGGAATAAAACTGCTAATTAACTGGACTTTTGCAGTCGCCGCATAGCATTCAGGAAACTGTTCCCCGACACGGCGCACGACAGCACCGGTGAAACGGAGCGGCGCGTCCGAACCGGAAAGGTCAATCATCTCCGATTTTCCACCGACCCCATCTCGAACAGCCTCAGTTTGCGCAGCCGTATTCGCGGTCATCCAGATGGGTGCATTCGGATACGCAAACGCCCCTTTTAGCAGGATTTGTAAGTCGCGGGTATCTTCCTCAAAGTTCTGGAAACTTGCGAGTTGCGCCAGTAGCGCGTCTGCATCTCGGTTCAGATAGACATGCCCGTGTTGTTGTCCTGATGTGTTGATGAGGAGGATGTTCTCAAGTGGAATGCTTGCCTCACGCATATCAGCAAACAGTGCATCAAGCGAGGCGAGATACATCAGCGGCGGTTGTTCGGCATCATCTTCCTCTCTCGGCGGTAAAATATAGTCTTCTCCGACACCGAATTGGTTGAGTCGTGCATCGGTGCGATAATCAAGCGAATGCTCAAAGCATTTTTCCGCCGCGTCTATATCAATGACGACAGCAGATAGGCTTTGCGTGCTTGAATCTAAACCGAGAGCGAGTCTTTCTCTTGGCACAAGTTTCTCCTATACGCCCCTTAATTAGAGATTGGGTTTATGGTAAAGTTCATAATTACTCGAACACCGCGTGTAAGCGAGGATACAATCCTCGCCAGCGAGGTGGGAACATCCCTTTATCAGGAATTGCATTTAGTTCCCTGGATAGGCGCGGTTCTCCAATTCTGCGACGAACTTCTCAGCGGCGATAGCGGCGGCTGCCCCGGCGCCAGCAGCGGTAATCGCTTGCCGAAAGACATGGTCATGGACATCGCCAGCGGCATAAACACCGTTTACGTTTGTGCGCTGCATTTCGTCCACAATGATATACCCTTGATCGTCCATATTTATGACATCTGTGAAGAGTTCTGTGTTCGGAATATGTCCAATAAAGATAAATACACCGTCAATCGGGAAGAGTTGTGTCTCACCGGTTTTAACGTTTTTGAGAGTAGCACCGGTCACTTTTTCTGCGTCACCGTTGATTTCCTCGACCACGGTGTCCCAGATGAACTTAATTTTATCGTTTTTGAAGGCGCGCTCCTGCATAATCTGACTCGCACGGAGCTGATCACGACGATGGACGATATACACCTCGGAGGCGTACTTGGTTAAGAAAATGCCTTCCTCTAATGCGGCATCACCGCCACCAACGACAATGAGCCGCTGATCTTGGAAGAAAAACCCATCACAAGTGGCACAGTAAGAGACACCGCGTCCGCCGTATCCCTCTTCACCGGGAACATCCAGCGTGCGTGGGGATGCACCGGTGCATATAATTACAGACTTCGCACGGTATTCTTTTTCGTAGGTCGTAACAGCAAACGGGTGCTGCGAAAAGTCAACCCCCGTCACGGTGTCGAATTTGACTTCGGTACCAAATCGCTCCGCCTGCTCTTGCATGCCCTGTATAAAAACTCCCGCCTCGTTGCCGAAGAAGCCGGGATAGTTTTCCAAATCAAGTGTCAAAGAGAGTTGTCCGCCGAGTGCCTCCCCTGTAATCAGGATAGGTTCAAGCATCGCACGAGACGTATAGACGCCCGCGGCAAACCCAGCAGTACCACCACCAATAATCACGATATTTCGATCTTCTATGTTGTTTGTATTTGTATTCATTTTTTACTTGTCCGCCAAGCGTTAACTGGCAGTTTTGGTTAC
>JAAXHD010000398.1:11712-15635 GCA_012271015.1 Candidatus Poribacteria bacterium
GGAACGCCAACCCGTTCAGCAACTACTTTCAACTGTTCCTGATGTGCTTCGCCAACCGGAATGCCAATTTCAGCCCATTCCTGTTCGCGCTCCCATTCTAAGCCGCCCGGTAGATCTGATCGGTCATAACCCGGTGCCGGTTGCATCTGTCGTGCGTCGTGGATATGCTGGTCGATCTCCGCTTTATACTCGTCAATCGGTCGGAACCGAGAAATGTCAATCGCTGCAATGAAAGCACCTTGATTGGCATCTTCCCAGATTGTTGGGGGATCCGGCGGTTTATCGAATAGCCAGATACCAGCCATAAATCCACCGAGCGCATGACTCACATGACTCAAGCCCAACATCTTGAAGAACGCCGCTGGACTCTGTTCAAACGCCTGTTCCAAAGGCAACTTGGCATCAATGCCGGTTGCCATATCGACGACGATAGGCGGCTGGTTACCCGCCGGAATCGCAAAACTCATCGGCGACGCTCCAGTCGCCGTGGCAATCGCAGCGTCGGGACTGTGTCGAAAACGGTGGCAAGAGACCGCAAACCCGGCGCAATCCGCTTCAAGTGCGAGTCGTGTATACTTGCCAGCACTCCCAAAGTGGAAGTGGTTCCGACTCGTTGCAGCACCGAGTCCCATCTCTTGGGCTTTTTTGACTGCCGCCTTCGCAGCATGATACGAAGCAAAATGCCCCATACCACCATCGCCATCATAGACCGCTGTCGTCGGGGATTCATCAATACAACGGACGTTTGGACGCGGATTGACTTTGCCGTCAAGCATCATCCCTACATATCCCGGCGTTTGCCATGTGCCATGACTGAATACACCACGCAGATCGGTGAGAACAAGCAGGTTCGCCATGTGTGCAGCGTCCGCCTCCGAGGTCCCTGCCTTCTGGAAAGCGTTACTGATGAAACTCCGCATTGCATCTGGCATCACACGGATATATTCTTTCGGTACTACATTCATTCTTCTAACTTTCCTTGCGGAGAAACGACGTGGATTTGAATCATTGATATGCTTTCCTCAAATCCGCTCTCCACTTCGTTACGAGTTACGGTTTTTGGTCTCAGCTCTAACTCCTGTAACCTAAAGATAGTAGCCTGCAACAACGGCGCAGGCGGATATGAAAAAAATCGTCAGGTCACCGGTCACCTCATCCAACACCTTGCGAATAATTAAAAATTGAATCTTGGAATTCCGTCAACAATCGGATAGTGTCGTTCACACACTCCGCAGTGGAGACCCTGTTCCTCCCATGCAATCTCACCTTTACACTGCGGACAAACGAGAATTTCCTGTAATGTTTTTGTCCGGCGATGCTTACTTCTTACCAACAGCGCTTTTACCTGAGAAACGATACTTCGTGGGACCGCGCTTTTAAGAAACAGCCGCCACTCACTCTGTCCTGAACTGTTATGATCCGATACGATGAGCCTCTCAAGCGTATCTGCACATTCCAAGTCCAGTGCCGACTCCTGATCGGGAAGAATTTCGTAGCCTATTTCGTCTTCCCATTCGTACTGGACCAGGAAGAGGTTATGATGCGTCCGATGAAACCGTTTCCAATGCTTGTCTGTCGCCGCCATCCTATGGAAAAGCTGTCCGAACTGGGATTTTTTTTCATTCCTCCGCAGCATCAGACAACCATCGACCAAGTTAACGACCCAGTTGTGATAGTGCCACCCGTAGATTCGCTCACCTATTTCAGAGGGTGTTTCAATGTATCCACGGCGTGCGACACGCTTCAATTCAGCGATGAGTTGTGCAGGATCTTCAACGTGCTCCAATACATGCGAACAGATAACATAGTCAAATACCCGATCTGCGAACGGCAGAAACTGCCCATCCGCTTCCACTATCGGACGGTCGGCGACGATTCCGCCACCGCGTTGTTCGTCATCCGTTATAAATTTATCACATAAGACATCCGAGCGTGCTTTCGGATTATGACCGCTCCCTATTTCTAAGACAAAATCATCCGGGCGAATGTTCATTTCTCGACGACCATGGTGATATAAGGACTCAGGTAGGGAAACGCACCAGCGATAATCCTACCTTTTATCCCGAACCCGACAGCCTTTTTGATTATGGTGAACCCGTGCGATCGGAAAAATTGAGCGAGATCAAGAGGGCTGGCATAATAAGCACTGTCTGCATCACCACCGATGGCATCTACCTGTAAGTCGGGTTCACGGTAAATGAAGTTCGGAGACTTCGTCAAGAGCCGTTTCTTTACATAAAGCCGAAAGTTGCGCATAAACTGTTGTAACGCTTGCCGTTTCGTCTCACCCCAGACGGGTCTGCCGGGCTTGCCAGACATCAGATTGAGCCAATCCAAGAACGGAATTAAGGGTGAGCAGAGATTCGGTCCAGAGAGTACGATTCTTCCGCCCTTGCACACAACCCGCACCATCTCGGTGAGCGCCGTTTCTACATCGGGCAGATGTTCAATCAATTCATTTGAACAGATAACATTGAAGGATTCGCTCTCAAAGGGAAGTTCCATCACATCGCAAACCCGATAGCGGAGTTTCGGATTTTCCCATGCGCGTGCGTCTTGAAGAAAAAGCGGAGAGATGTCAGTGCCGACAACATCAAAGCCTGCCTGATTGAGCAGCCTCGCTGAGATACCGTTCCCGCATCCGAGGTCAAGGACTTTAGAACGCGAGGACGCGTAACGCGTCACCAACTCTACGTAGTGTCGGAGATAGGCTTCATCGTGTGCAGATAGAAGTCCTTTATAGGTCTCCGATGTTTCGTAGAACTCACGCATCCGCTCTCGTGTTTCCAGTATTGCTTGCGCGCTATGAAAATAGTTCGGCATAAGCGTTCCGTGTTTCGTGTCCGCCCGCGCCGTTGTTGCGTGCTACACTCTTTAGAAAACCTTTTACGAGCGGAGCGTATTCCACGGTGCCTGATCGAAAACATCAATCAGTTGATACCCCTCTTCGCCTTTGCTGGGGCTGAGGGTAACGAATAACTTCGCTGACGCAGAGGAGACGTTAAAGGATGCGTGGACCATGTCGGCGGGGATGAATACAGAATCACCCGCGTTGAGGGTCTGTTTCTTATCTTCAAGCCACTGCTCTACGCTACCTTCTATAACATAGATGACCTCTTCTTGGTCAGGATGCCTATGGAAATCGTGTCCATATCCGGGGGAGAGGCTCACTTCCATGGCGACGATGTCCTTCGCGCCAGTGCTCACTGGACGACTGAGCCAACCAATTGTTCCCCAGTCGAGTTCGTCTCGTTCTACGTCCGCAGACGCTATAAATTTTCCATTCATGACGCTATACATTCTCCTTTTACTCAATAAAGAGATAGGTGCGGTTTCAAACCGCACCAACTCTCAAAAAACTGCATTTACTTTCGGGATTTCAGTGTCGCCCAAGCCGTGGACAATTTCCCAAGCGGCTCAACAGGGGTCAACGATGTCTCCATTTCCGCGAGGACTTCCTCTTCGTTGAGGGCACGGTTCCAGATACGAACCTCGTCAACGAGTCCGAGGAATTCACGGTTGTTTTCGTGTGTCTTCCCGACGAGGAGAGTCGCGGTATCGGCTGCACCGGGTGGATTGTTTTTGCCGTCAAATTCGCCAGCCGCTTCACCGTTCACCCAATACTTGTGAGTCGAGCCGCCATCTACCTGTGCCACGACGTGCACCCATTCATTGAGGGCAACCTTTTTGTCGCAAACGCTTCCGCCACCGACACTGAGGTGCAAACATTCACTCGGAAATTCGGTGTAGAAACTATAAGAACGTGGATTGTTGCTCTTCGCAACAATGCCTTGCCACCGTTGATTGTTGGGGCCTTGATGTCTTTCGGCATTAATCCAAGCCATGACGGTGACGCTCTCATCAACGGTGAGAATATCTGCGTGTGGCACTTCGACCCAGTCGCTCTGACCGTTCAGTTTAAG
>JAAXHD010000355.1:0-324 GCA_012271015.1 Candidatus Poribacteria bacterium
ACCTGAAATTTGTTTCTTAATATTGCTTATGAGTTCATAAGAAATAATTTGTCGTTTTTGATAAGTGTCGCAAAATTAAAAAGTTGACAAAAAAATCGTTTTTTTTTATACTTTCCGCCAATCAGGGGCCACGACAGCTGCCCGCAACTTCATGAAGGTGACGAAGATGCAGAACAGACATCCTGATTTGAACATCGAAAACACGATAAGCTTCTCTTGTATCCAACGCAGCACCCTGAGCAGAATTGGACGTTGTGCTGCTATGTCTGGACTCGGCCCTTGCGATAGGAACGCAAAGTCAATTTCCCCCCCCCCCCCCCCCCC
>JAAXHD010000355.1:392-9175 GCA_012271015.1 Candidatus Poribacteria bacterium
CCCCCCCCCCCCCCCAATTCACACATATTAAGTAAAATATTCTATAAAAAGACTCGGCGATTATCGTTCAACGTATCTCGGTTTTGCCCGTGTCTTCTCCATCTCAAATGGAGAGTCCAGAGGGCTATTTTTTCGTGTCTTATCAGGTTTTTCCTACCCGACTTTTCTGCTTTGTTCAATATTGTTTCTCACTGCGGTGCTGGCGCGCTACGTTTGCCCAAGGCATATCTATTTTTGCCTATTTTTGATGATGGGCAAACCGAAAAGAAGGAGCCTCACATAATGAAGAGACTATGGTTCTTAGTGCTACCCCTATTGATAGCATTCACCTTCACAACCGCTTATGTCCAAGACTACACAACGTGGGATTTGCCCGGAGGCAAAAAAATTGAAAACCCTTAATGTATGTACTCTCCTTGTTTTGCTGACTGTTGGATTCGCTTTCAGCGTCCACGCCGGTAAAGCCGACTGCGCAAATTTAAAGGGTAGGGGTGCGAAACCTGTCAGAGAGGTTGGTTGGGAAGAAGTTGGCATCCAGAACGATTATGATGAAGTTGTCAAACAGGATGACCGAACGGGTGTCACCTATCTTACCTTCATTGGCGGTAGCACACCGAAGCCGAATAGGTGCGGGCTTAACCCCAAAAATCCGAGATTTGAATGGACGGGTTGGGGGGGCCCCCTTGATACAGACAATGCCACTATCGGTGAAGGGGCAGGCACCCGCAACGAAATTGTCATCGGTGGTGTCTACTTTGAGCGGGGTATCGGCTCGCATGCGGTCGCAACTATCGTCTACGATTTAAGTGGAGATGATTACCGCAAATTTGAAGGTTATATCGGCATGGCAGATGAGAAGGACCCGAGGGATTGTGGGCACGGGGGCAGTGGTCATTTCGTCTTTAATATTGATGGAAAAGAGGTTTTCAAATCTGGGACACTTTTAGGTACCGAAGGTGGAAGGAATGTTGACGCTATCAAAGTGGAAATTGACATTCCTGCCAACGCGAGAGAACTTGAAATTATCATGGGTGATGGCGGCGATGGAATAGGCTGTGATCACTCCGCAATTGGGGATGCTAAACTTCTCAATGCCCAGGCACTCGCCGTTGGACCTGCTAACAAAGGAATTGGTGTTGGAACAGATAGCACAGAGGGCGTTCCGGACGGTACTGCGTCGGTAACCGTGAGCATTTCCCCATCTCCCGTTCAGTCTCCTGCATCCGGTGAGCAGCTCGTCCTTAACCTCAACATTACCGATGGAGAAGATGTCGCTGGCTATCAAGCGACCGTGGCGTTTGATACCACTGCGCTCCGCTATATCTCCAGCAGCAATGCTGACTATCTACCCACAGGGGCGTTTGTTGTGCCGACGTTGGTGAATGGCAATCAAGTCACGGTGGCAGCGACATCTCTGACGGGTGGGAGTCAAGGCGATGGCACATTGGCAACTCTCACGTTTGAGGTCATTGATGTCAAATCCTCAGTACTGACCTTATTTGGGGTCGAGTTGACAGATACTGATGCGGATTTTCTCTCCGTGAGGTCTGAAAACGGGGAAGTGGTTACGTCTGAGGCACCTACTGAGGCAGTTATGAGTCTCACCCCTTCCCCGATAGTGTCTCCCGCTTTGGGGGAGCAGCTTACCTTCAATGTCTCTATTATGAGTGGAAAGAACGTCGCAGGGTATGCGCTCAAACTGATGTTCGATGCGACTGCTCTCCGCTATATTTCGGGCGGTAATGCTGAGTATCTACCTGCGGGTGCTATTGCTGTCCCGCCGTTTGTGAGCGGAAATCAAGTCACATTTGTAGGCACATCTCCAAATGGGAAGATCCAGGGGGATGGCACGCTGGCGACCGTCACGTTTGAAGTGATCGCCGTTAAACCCTCAACGCTACGCTTCTCTGCAGTGAGTCTCGCCGATAGAGATGCAAAGATTTTAGAGGTGAAGGCTAAAAATGGAGAGATAGTAGAACCCGCTCAGATCCCGGGGGATGTCAATGGTGATGGAATCGTGGATCTTGAGGATATGAATGTGGCTGCGGGACGTGTGGGACAGAGGGATGAAAATACAGCAGATATGAATGGTGATGGGGTTGTTGATGGGGCAGATTTACTATTGATTGCGGCAGCGATAGAGCAAGCGAACGCTGCCCCTTCACTGCATCCAGAATCAGTTGCTGAGGTGTTCACGGCAACAGAGGTGCACCACTGGTTGCGACTTGCGCGGCAGGTGGATCTCACCGATCCTATGCATCAAAAAGGCTTTCTGTTTCTGGAGCAACTCTCGGCGATTCTCACACCGAAAGAGACGATAGTTCTGCCGAACTATCCGAATCCGTTCAATCCGGAGACATGGATTCCGTATCACCTCTCAAAACCGGCATCTGTTACCGTATCTATCTATGCTGCGGACGGGAAGTTAATTCGGAGGTTATGGGTAGGACATCAATCTGCGGGTATCTATGAATCTCGGAGTTGCGCAGTGTACTGGGACGGCAGGAACGATTTGGGTGAACCCGTTGCGAGTGGTGTGTATTTCTACACCCTCACCGCCGGAGATTTCACGGCAACCCGGAAGCTGCTGATACGGAAATAACAACTTTATGGAAAGGCGTTAGGTTGCTTACGCTAAAAAGAATATCTGACGATCATGAAACAACTTTTTCTAATCTCAGTGCTCAGTTTCTCGCTTTTCACGCTTGTTGTGACGAGCGCGTTTGCCGCAGACCTTGCAATCTATTCAGGACCCACGAATCCCGAGTGGATTTCACAAGAGGCTGCTATTGCTAACACTCAAGCGATCATGAATGATGTGCGGATAAAAGCCATTTTTGAAAACATTGACAACTATGGAGATGGCGATGAAGTCGGTTACAATTCCCCGTTAGGCAGATGGATGCAAGCGCACACCGGAAACGGACAACAGGATGTCTTCATTGCTGCGTCCGGGACCTCACCGAGCGCGATTTATCAATTTCCGAACGCGCACCCGGACGGTTCCAATATCGAAAAATTCATTGAGGATGGCAACGTTTTCATCAACGTTGCAGACTACATCTTGTTTATGAGTTATGAAGGTGGTGTGCGGAGTGCTGATAATAATGAAATGGGTGCTGCGAATGTCTTTGACATCCCTGGGCTCCATTTTTGGCCTCCAGGGAGTGGGGTAGTCGTGTTCGGGGGGGATGGGGTATTCGTGTTCCCGACAGAGATAGGAAAAAAATATCTTCCATCATTAAAGCCGTTTAGATCCAATAGACCGTGGAATCTTGAGCAGTTCAACGGCACAGATTGGGAAGTTATCCCGTTTGCTGTCTCAGACGATGGGACGAACACCGCTGAT
Source organism: Candidatus Poribacteria bacterium (assembly GCA_012271015.1). Taxonomy (GTDB): domain Bacteria; phylum Poribacteria; class WGA-4E; order WGA-4E; family WGA-3G; genus WGA-3G. The sequence goes on from JAAXHD010000355.1 coordinate 3,742, forward strand.
CCGGCTGTCGCTGTTAATAGAACACATGGCGGGATTATCGCCGCGATGTGGCAAAGTGGGAAACCCAACTGGAACGGTGATGACCCCCGCGCAAGTGGGGTCATTGAATTTATCGCCAATTGGCTCACCGAGCACGGGCGTATTACAACGCCAACGGATGGAAGGCGTGAGATTACGACAACCTCGAAAGGCGTTCAGTCCAACAATAGTGGCACTGCGACCGTGAGCGTTTCCCCTTCTCCGATCCAGTCTCCTGCCGTCGGCGAGCAACTCGTCCTCAACCTCAACATTGCCAGGGGTGAGAACGTCGCAGGTTATCAACTGACCCTCCATTTCGATGCGACAGCACTTCGGTATGTTTCGAGCAGCAACGCTGACTATCTGCTAGCGGGAGCTTTTGTCATCCCGCCGCTGGTCGGTAAGAATCAGGTCACGCTTGCAGCGACATCTCTGAGCGGAGGGAGCCAGGGGAATGGCACGTTGGCTACTGTCACGTTTAGAGTCATTGATGTTAAACCCTCGGTGTTAACCTTATCTGAAGTCCAATTGACGGATGTAGACGCCGACTTTTTATCCGTCGATTCCAAGAACGCGGAGATCGTTGAATCAACGCGACTTAGGCGTGATAGCGTTCGGCTGATCTATTTTCGTCCGAGGGACCGGCCACGCCGGCAAGGTATAGGCACGCAACTCGATAGTTTAATAAAGGATGTCCAATCCTTCTATGCTAAACAGATGCAACACCACCACGGGAAAACCTTTACATTTGAAACGAATGCGGACGGGACGGCAGTTGTACATTATGTGGATGGACAGAATACTGATGCCTACTATCAAGATCACACGTATAACAGAGTTCGAAGCGAAGTCCAAAAACAGTTTGACATCTCAAAAAATGTTTATCTCGTTGCGATAGATCTCAGTAATGAACTCGTGCACGATGGCAATCAGGGTGGTGTCTGTGGCATCGGTGGCGGTAATTGGATCTCGCGTGATAACAAAACGTGGCGGCGAGATACTGGAGGTTTCGCTGTGATTCCTGCCTCCGGCAGCTGCTTTAACCTGTATGTGGCGGCGCATGAACTCGGTCACACGTTCGGCCTAGAACACGATTTCCGGGACGATAATTACCTCATGGCTTACGGTAGCCAAACCCGGTTGTCAGAGGATGCCGCTGAGTGGTTGTCTATTCACCCTTATTTCAACGCCCCTCAAACCGGATCCAACCAAGAAACAACGTTTGAGATGCTTTCATCTCATGCGTCTGGGCTCAACTTTAAGATAACAGATGCGAATGGATTGCATCAAGGGCAGCTGCTTATCCCGACCGCGGCTGGAGATCCAGTTGGCGGTTCCAAACTACATGGGAGTCAGGCATTAGACGGTAAAACAAGTATCACCGTTGCGTTTGTTGAACACCCAGTGAAGGTAGGTCAGGAAGTCACGCTTCAGGTAATTGATGTGCGTGGGAATATCACAAAACAGACGTTCCGGGTTGAGACAGATAGCATGGCGAAGGTACCAGATGTGCCTGTTCGGGGGGATGTTGCGACAGTGAGTCTCTCTCCTTCAATGCCACCAGCAACTATAGGGGATCGTTTGACGCTGCCAATCACAATTGCGGGGGGGGTGGATGTTGCGGGGTATCAGATGGAAATCGAGTTCGATGTTTCTGCGCTACGGTATATCTCAAGTGCAAACGCCGATTATCTGCCGGTGGGGGCTTTTGTTGTTCCGGCATCAGTGAGGGGCAATCGCGTGACACTTGCGGCGACATCTCTGAGCGGTAGTGGTGAAGGGAGTGGGACGCTCGCGACTCTCATATTTGAAGTGATAGCTGCCGACCCTTCCCTACCGAGGTTATCAGCCGCGAAGTTGACCGACAGCAATGCCGACTTTTTAGAGGTTCGGATCGAAAACACGGAAGCGGTAGAACCTGGCCGGCTCGCAGGAGATGTCAACGGAGATGGTATTGTGAGTCTTGAAGATATGGCTGCAGCTGCGGATCGTCTGGGTCAGAGAGGTGAGAATACAGCGGATGTGAATGGCAATGGTATAGTAGATGCGGCGGATTTCCTGCTAATTGCAGTAGCCATAGAACAGGGGAATGCTGCGCCATCACTCCATTCGGATGCCGTTGTTAATCTGTTCACTGCTGCAGAAGTGCACCAGTGGCTTCAACTTGCACGGCAACAAAAACTCACAGGTCCGATATATCAGCGTGGGTTCCTGCTTCTCGAGCGGCTCCTTGCCATCCTAACGCCCACAGAGACAGTACTCTTGCCGAACTATCCCAATCCGTTCAACCCGGAAACGTGGATTCCGTATCACTTGGCAGAGTTTGCCAGTGTAACAGTACGTATCTATGCAACCGATGGTCGTTTGGTTCGGACGCTAGCATTCGGGCATCAGGCTGCGGGCATCTATGAGTCTCGGAGTCGAGCAGCCTATTGGGATGGCAGAAACCAACTTGGTGAGTCTGTTGCGAGTGGTGTGTATTTCTACACACTCATAGCCGGCGATTTCGCTGCCACGCGAAAGTTGTTGATACGGAAGTAAAGTTTTCGCCCGCATAGGGGTACACGTTTATGAGATAATTTGCGTAAATCTATAAGGAGAATTAATTTGAGAATCCTGAATACTATAGCCACGCGACAAAAGGTTTTAACCTATCGCACAATAGTTATTTGTGGGCTGCTACTCGTCGGTTTATCACTGATTCTTTGGACCGGTTTGGACAACAGTTGCTTGGTTTATGCAGCAGAAGACCTTAAAGCCGCCGCGGATGTTGACGGAAGTGGAAAGATAGATATCCGAGATTTGACGCTTGTGAGTAAACACTTTAATGAAACCAGACACCCGAATCAAGGGATTCCCAATCCCGATGTTGACAGAAATGGAAGTGTGAATATTCGAGATTTGACATTGGTTGCTAAATATTTCGGTCAAACCGTCACTCCAGTGCCAGCTAAATTTGATGGACCGATCACTATAACCGATGCGACGTTCAATAACCTCGTGCTGAATTCTGCGTTACCCGTTGTGGTCTACTTTTCGGCCGATTGGTGCGAACCGTGCCGAGGGATCAGACCCATTGTCAAGGAAGTCGCCGCTGAAAATCAGAAAACCTTCCTCATCGCGAAGTTAGATATTGATTTTAACCCACAAACACATCGAAAATATCAGGTTGAGGGGATTCCGGCTTACATCGTGTTCCGAAACGGAGAGATGATTGGACAGTTCGTAGGCGGAATGTTGGAGAACGCCGACAAAGCAACAAGGAATGGCACGAAAGCCTGGTTTGTCCGACAAATCTTTGATGTACTAAGAAGATAGAGGTTGTAAAGTTTATTGGAACGTCTATGTTACCATGAGGAGTTATGATACTTAGAGGAGTTATGATACTTATGAACCTTTTTTCAAGAAGCCTCAGGCTAATCATGGCTGTCCTGCTCACAGTTTACGCGGACGGATGTGGCCAAGGTGACGAGGAAGTTCAAGAAGAGATTTCGAGCACAGCATTCATTAGCTCGAGTCCATCCCAAGGTACCATTGAGCCAAACAGCACCATTACAGTGACTTTTGATCACCCGCCCGAGGACGTGGAAGTGAATGCCGGTCTGGTTAAAGTCGATAAAGCTGTTGTTATTGGGCAAACGCTGACCATCACGGGGCCGTTTCCCCCGGGCCCACTGGTCCTCACCATCCTTTGGGCTGACGGAGTTCAGACCCTCAACTACACTGTCGCAGCTTCAGAATTGATTGCCATTCCAGGGGCGGCTGTAAGTGTAGGTATCTTCCCGGCTTCAGTGGCATCTCCGCCACCCGGCGAACACCTCATTCTGGATATCAACATTACCGATGGTGAAGACATCGCCGGCTATCAACTGACCCTCGATTTCGATGCAACTGCCCTCCGCTATGTCTCCAGCAGCAACGCTGACTATCTGCCAGTAGGTGCTTTTGTCATCCCGCCGCTGGTCGAAACGAATCAAGTCACGCTCGCAGCCACCTCCCTGAATGGCGGGAGTCAAGATGCTGGCACACTCGCAACCGTCACGTTTGAAGTCATCGCTGTCAAACCCTCAGCACTCATTTTGTCTGAAGTCAGATTGACAGATACGGAGGCGAATTTTTTACGAGTAAGTGCTGGAAATGCGGAAGTGGTTGAATAGTTGGAATCCGCATCTCACCTCTCCACAAATTGCCCCAGTTTCACCAAGCCTCCGATATTCGGTCCGCTGTCTGCGAAGGCTGCGAAACTTCCGTCACGGATGGCGTGCCGTATCCCGCGCATTAAACTAACGTAAAAATGCAAGTTGTGCAATGTGTGCAATTGTGAACCGAGAATCTCATTTTCGATGTGCAGGTGTCGGAGATATGCCCGTGTAAAATTCTGGCAGGTATAACAGGTACACGCTGCATCCAAGGGCCCGAAATCGTTCTTATATTTCGTGTTGCGGATGCGGATGATACCTGCTGTCGTGAACAGAGAGCCGTTGCGCGCGTTTCGGGTCGGCATCACACAATCGAACATATCTATCCCACAACGCACCCCATAGACTAAATCTTCAGGTGTCCCGACTCCCATGAGATAGCGCGGTTTCTCTTCTGGTAGGAGCGGTGCAACATAAGTGAGGGTTTCATACATCAAATCCTTCTCTTCACCCACACTTAAGCCACCGATCGCGTATCCCGGAAAACCGATCGATACAGTCCCCTCGATACTTGCCTGACGAAGATCGCGTTCCATGCCACCCTGCACAATTCCAAAGAGCAACTGATCCGGATTCTTGTGTGCATTGCGGCACCGCTCTGCCCACCGCAAAGTCATCTCCATCGAATCCTTGAGATACCTGTAATCGTTTGGTAACGCAGGACACTCGTCAAACATCATAATGATGTCAGCACCGAGAGCGTTTTGGATTTCGATCGAACGCTCCGGGCTGATAAAGTGTTCGGTTCCGTCTATCGTGGAACGGAACGCTACACCTTCCTCTGTAATCTTACGCAACGGACCGAGACTAAAGACCTGAAATCCGCCGCTATCCGTAAGAATAGGTTTATGCCATCCCATGAAGGAATGCAAACCACCTGCTTTTTGGACGATCTCGTGTCCCGGACGTAGATAGAGATGGTAGGTATTCGCAAGAATGATTTCCGCCTGAATTTGCTCGGATAGCGTTTCGGGTGTGCATGCCTTTACCGTACCGCGTGTCCCAACGGGCATAAATATCGGTGTGTTCACAACACCGTGCGCCGTTTGAATCTTTCCGACTCGAGCTGAAGTTGCGTTGTCTTGATAGATAAGGGTATACGGGGATGCTGTCATGTTGGCAGGTGTTTCAGAGGAATGGGAGTCGGCAGAGAGACTGGAATGAAAGAGAAGAAAGGCGGAAGACTGGGTGCCCAACCTTCCTCCCTTCCATCCTTC
>JAAXHD010000355.1:9258-17677 GCA_012271015.1 Candidatus Poribacteria bacterium
CCTTCTGGAACATCGATCGGTGTCAATGTGACTTCATCTGTGAAGCCGCCTTGCCGGACGATCGTTAACGTCAATATCGCTTCCTTGGTTTGCGGAGCTTCGGCTTTTGCTGTTTCGGTGTCCACTGTTGCATTGGTTTCCGTGAGTGCCACGGTCTCGACTTCAGGCCCTGCGGTTACCGTTGCGGGGAAAACAATGCTGAAGCGCAAAGGCTCAACCGTTACAATGAACGGTGCCTCGGCAATAGTCAAAGGAATAGCAGGTGTCGATTGTTTGACCGTCTCGCCATTGAGAGTCGCTGTTCCGGTAACTGAAATATAGCTTGTACCGGGGACCGGCAGGACGGAGAATTCCTCTCTCCGCTCAAAAGTCCCAGCTTTCACCGTGATCGTTGCTTCTGTTTTGCCTTCTGCGATAGTGACGGGTTTTTCAGAAACAGGGTCAGGAAGTGCCGAAACACGATTTGGAAGACCTGATACCGATAATGCGATCGGACCAATGAAGTCGTCGCGGCGGCTCGCCGTCACGTGCAAATCAACCGTTTTGTTGTGCACAGCACTTAAGCCGATCTCTGCGAGCGTCAACGTAAATTCCGGCGCATCCATCACGGTAAGTAGGATTGGGGACGGTGTGGCAATGCGCTCTATCTGGCGACCTCCAACGGCACAAACCCCAACGATGGAGAGCGGCATGAGTCCGAGTGGGGCATCCGATGGAGCCGTTATCGTAAGCATTGCCCGGTTTTGGTCTGTCCCAACGATAGTCGGACTCACATCAAATGTTTTGGGAAGATCTGGACAAAGTAGACGGATTGGACCATCGAATAGATCGAGACGCGTAACATCGACCTGCAATGTAACACTGCTGCCTCTGTTGACGCGCGGGTTATCCATAGCGGTCGCTTGATTCCGAATGTCAAGTGCAACGACACTGAGTTGGCAGTCTGGTTCCAACGGACGAATGTTTAATCGATACGGGTAAGTTTCACCGCCTTGCTTGTTCAAATCTCGAATGGCGACAGAATACTTTCCAGCTTCTTCAAAATTCCAGTCAATACGAGCATCGGCACCGCTGACAGCATCGTCGTTTACCATTAAGATCTGTTCTTTGTCGTCATTCCATGCCATTTCTTCCGAACCTTCCATCGGTTTTCCCGGTCCGTAGAGCGTGAGCAAGGCATCGAGGTTTGATGACAGTTTATTTCCTTCTACCTCAAGAACAAGGAGTTGTGGTTCTTCAATCTCAAACGAAAACCAGTCGACATCACCGGATGTGTCGATTTTCCCATTGAGCGTTATCGGTGTGGTTACGGCATTCGCGTTGCCAGTGGTGTTATTCGGTTCAGTCTCTACTATTTCCGTCCAATTTCCGATAGTGAACGGGTGTGGATTCGTAGCCAATCCGGAGGGTGTCTGTACCCGCAAAGATTGCTCGCCTGCCGGTGTTTCAGCACCTATTGAAACCTGTATGGATTCTACTGTATCGAGGTTCGCGCCGCTGACGGTGATCGTATTCTCGGTACCACGTTGTCCACCGAGAGGAAAAATTGTCTCCAGATACGGCAATTCACCAATGCTCAAGCGGTAACCGTAGCCATCTCCGCCTTTGTAACGAATATCTCGAATGTAAAGCATATATTTCCCAGTTTCAAGTGCAGTGTAATCCAAAACAGAGTCAAAGCCATCACCAAGTCCGCTGTTCGCGACCTCAGTCCCGTTAGTATCTCGGAGAACGAGGTAGGAATCCAGCAACGAGCCTATTTGCTGTGCGGCTACTTCGCAGATAAGCCGAGTATCCTTTTTCAATTGAAAGGTGAAACTATCTTCATCGTCAATTGAAGCGATTGTGCCGTTCACGGTAACTGGCAGCGCAAGCCAGTCGGCTTCCATTGTAGACGAGCCTTCCGCCCCTGATTCCTCTGTCTTTTCTTCGGCGATTTCTCGCAGATTTCCAACAACGAAGCTACCTGCGTTGGAAACCCCATAAGGCGTGACGACGCGTATCTGCTGGATACCTAACGGGGTGTCCGGGGCAATCGTCACGAATGCGAGTAACTGCGCGTCACTCGGAATACTTCCAGATACGCCAACACCGTTGAAAACGACAGCGGCTTGCCCTGTTTTTTCCCTAATTTCCGCGGTAATCCCCTTCCCGCTGAACCAAATCGCTGTTGCTGTGCCGAGGTTGGTGCCTGTGAGTGTGACTTCTACGCTGCGTCCCTGCTGACCGCCTTGTGGAAAGACAGCCGTCAAGGTGGGTTGCACCTGCGCGTGTACGAAACCAATCGTTAGGAGAAAGATCGCTATCACGAGAAAGGATTGTTTTGTTAGGAGATCAGGGAACGGTGCACTAACCTGTCTTCTATGTTTCCGAAATAGCGTATTCGGCATTTTTAATTACCTCATGTTTGAAAAATTATAAAGAACACGTAAGCCCAAGCAACGCATTGGGCTAGTATACGTAAAGGCACGTTGATATTCTTGGAGAAACCCGCAGAAAATACCCAAGCAAAACACCCAATTGATCGAACCGCAAGGGAAATTTAAAAAACGGAAATTTTGAGACTGAAAGCATTGAGGCTTCCTCTCACACCGTACACACTTCCAGTAACACACAGGCGAAACAAATTACCTTGGTCAAACGGGGACGTGATTTTTCCCGTTTTTTCGGGACCAACATACCATTCTGTGGCGCGGGCACCGAGAGCTTCCACATACGCGGCACCGTGTTGACACTCCCAGACAGAGGGAGCGACACCTTCAGGTGCTTTTTCTGTCGGGAGGTCTTTGTCGCCATCAAACAGGTAGAAAGTCCCTGCTGCCTTACCTCTCCCGACTTCGATGTCCAGCGTAAGCGTGCCACCGTCTTCAAACGCCGTGGTATCAATCTCTACAACGGTGTAGTCTTGGTGCGGTACCATAGGGGTCTGAAAAGTGTCCATTACCTCCATTGAGGGACACACAGGAGTGAGGACAATTTTACCCAATCCAGGGGATTTCCCTTCTAAGGCTTCTGACAAGAATAGACGGTACCCCTCTGTTTGGGAAAGTCCTCTATCCACGTTATCCTGGTAGAGCCGATTGGCATCTTGCCTACCCACCAGTTTCAGTTCAGGTGAGATAACCAGGCAATCTACCGGTGAGTGTAGATGCCACCCACTTATAATAGCTTGTGCCAACGGGTGTGTTGTGTCAACCCCCTTGAAACCGTTCTGGATTCTCTGCGCAAGATAGGCGCGCTTGTTTGGTGTGCGCCCAAAGGCGACATTGGACACCCATGTATTGATAAAATATTCATTCAAAAATTGGATGTTTTGTTCGTCGGAGAGAGCACCTGCCCTCAGGCCTTTGCCACTCCCTCAGCAAGCCTCGTCTGCCAAGGGGCCATCTATGGAAATGACGTGAATCGGTTTCTGCTGTGCTTGTGCTAATTCCAAGGCCCCCTCCATTGACACCCAATCGATTTGTTCCGATTTGTAAAACTGGCAGTTTAGCACACGCTCGGCTTCTTCCTGCGTAATGGCGGTAGAATCGCTCGTTACGCTTTCCAAGCGAGTTATGATGTCTCGCAGAACGTCTTCGGTCCCAACACGGAGTTCCATTTGAGCGCAGAAACCGGTGTCCGCAATCCAGTTGGAGTCGTCCCAACTCTTTTCATCCTGCCAGCTGACCTCAAAGTTCACCGGACCTTCTGGAACGCGCAGCTGAAAGAACGCGACCGTCTCTTTTGAACGGTTGATAATGAGATGTCCGGTAAACTGTGAAGGCGTGAACCAGCCATCGCCTAACTTGAATTCTGTATGAATGCGAAACACAATGTCCACGAATTCATCGGTATAAGCACGCAGGCATGCCCACAACCCGGGATCCCCGTAACCGCGCATATCCAAACGCGGATTCGGGTGAAGTTGCCGCAGCAGTTCAAGGGCACCCGCTTCTTCAATCTGCCAAACATCTCCAACAGACACCGCTACGTCTGGCAAAAACGCGCGAAAAACGGATGCCGAATACGCCTTCTCTGGCGCGGCGACTCGAAGCTTCGCTAACTCATCCCACTCAAACTCCACGTGGTAGTTGGATTGGGTGTGTTCAATCGGGGCGATGAAACCTTTGACGGAAACTTTGGCATCACCGTCAATATTAAGCGTAATTTTGTTGGGGGTTAGGTTCATGTTTGTAGAAGGATTATCGGAAGAATAGCAGTCAGCAAACAGCGGTCAGCCATCGGAAAGAGGAGGTAGGTTCACCGGAAAACCTCTTTACCGATAGCCGACAGCTGAAAGCCGATAGCCAATGTCCTGATAATTAATTAGAATATCCCGGCAATCGGTTCGCCTTTCACCAACTCACGTGGCTGATCCAAGTGGTTATACACGATGGTGTGCGGGTCGATACCGAGCGTATGGTAAACCGTAGCAAGGATGTCTCGCGGATGCACCGGGTTTTCAAGCGGTGTTGAGCCTGTTGCATCGGATTTCCCGTAGACCTGTCCACCTTTAACGCCAGCACCTGCAATCAGACCTGTGTAACAATAGGGCCAGTGATCACGTCCATCAGGCGCGTTGCTGTTACCGGAAGTGCTAATACCCATCCGCGGTGAGCGTCCGAATTCACCGATCGCTAAGACGAGTGTGTCATCCAGCATACCGCGTTGATCCAAGTCTTCGAGCAGTGAGGAGACGGCACTGTCTAACTTCGGACAGTGAAGGTTTTTCAACGGACCAAAGTTGGTTGCGTGTGTGTCCCATGCCGTGGTATTCGGATCACCGTTAGCGACGGAGGGCCAGTTCACCTGCACGAAACGCGTGCCTGCTTCCACCAAACGGCGAGCGAGGAGCGCGCTCTGCCCGAACGTGTGTCTACCGTACTTATCTCGCATCTCATCGGGTTCTTGTGACAAATCGAACGCATTGCGTGCCCGCTGCGACAAGATGAGGTTATACGCCTTCTCGTAATACTCGTTCAAGGCGTAGGAGTCTGCAACCTTATCAATTTCGGGCATCCCTTTGTTAATCGTCTCAAGGAGATTTTTACGCCGTTTCAGACGCACGGGTGGCACTTCTGGACGTAAGCTCAGATCGTCGAGGTTAATTGCTTCATTCGGATCTTGGAAGAGGAAATACGGGTCGTATGCTCTGCCAAGGAAACCAGCGTTTCCGCCTTTACCGATGATATTACTCTCCTGCATCGGGCGCGGGAGTTGCACTGCCGCGAGCATCGGTTCATCCGGTGGACGATAATTTGCGATATGTGATGCGGCATTCGGATGGTCGGCTGGGGACGGCGGATCGAGCTGTCCGGAGGGCGCGACCTTATCCGGCGTTTCACCGGTTACCATTTGGTACATCGCCGCGGTGTGGTTGAAAAGTCCCGCTGGTGTGTAACTTACCGAACGGATAAGGCAAGCTTTATCCATCTGTTGTGCCAAACGCGGCATCGTCTCAGATAACTGGATTCCCGGCACGTTGGTCGGGATCGGATTAAATTCGCCGCGGATGTTCGAGGGTGCTTCCGGTTTCGGATCCCAGATGTCAAGGTGGCTCGGACCGCCTTGCAAGAAAAGAAGGATGACCGAGTTGGCTTTTCCCCATCCATTGAGTGGTTTGGCGGGATCAACTGTTGTATTCGCGTTGGCTTGGAGTGACAATACCTGTGGCAAACTAATGCCGAGCATCGCCGCACCACCGACACGTAGAAATTCACGACGTGAGAACCCGTCACATAAGCGTCCGGGTAGTTGTGGTAACGATAACATCTATTGTTTCCTCCGTTATGGTTGTCGGTTGCCAGTACGGGTTGCTGACGCAACCCTTTCGGTTGTTGGTTAAGAGGTTCTGTGTAACAATTTACCGCTTTTTGAAGTTCTCAAAGTTTGGGTAATTGTTACAAACCTCTCTTAACTGATAGCCGATAGCCGAAAACTGATAACTAATTAGCGATTAAATAAGAAGGCGGGACTGTTAATGAGTGCCCACAGCAAGTCTTGCGCACCTTCTTCCTTAGATTCGGCGTTCGCAAGATGTTCAATCGCCACTGCGTATTCGTTCTTCTCCGGTAACCGAGAAAGCGTTGCGAGATAGAGTTCCTCGACGAGAACTCGGTCATCGTGATTCGTTTGGATGAGTTGCGCAATACGTCCTTCTGGATCGATGAGTGACTCTGCAACCGTCGGTCCATTAATAAGATTCATTGCGTGTGCGAGGCTGACCTCAGTGGTGCGTTCACATTCACACGAAGTTTCGCGCTCAGGTCTGCCAAACAACTTCAAGAATCCGTCGTCTTTGACTTTGCTGTCTGGCAACTGCACTGCACGGAATTTTTTCGGCATCTCTTCAAACCGTGGTCGGCTTCCTGTCGCGATGCCGATGGCATCTAACAACTGTTCTGCCGTTAAGCGTCTGGCGACTGCGTGCGAGAAGTTAATCGTATCAGCCTTGTTCCACTTATTCGTTGTGATACTCTGTTGATAGGTTCGAGAACGTGTGATTGTCTTCATGATATGTTTCATGTCAAATCCGCTGTCCACGAAATCCTTTGTCAAAGCATCAAGCAATTCAGGGTTCGTCGGTGGGTTACTTGTGCGGATATCATCTACAGGTTCGATAATCCCACGTCCCATGAAGTAACTCCAGATGCGGTTCGCACCTGCCCGAGCGAACATCGGATTCTCTTCAGAGGTGAGCCACTCTGCGAGCATTTCACGTTTGTCGTCCGTTTCTGCTCCGACTTCTCCGAACGGTACTGAGGGTTCAACCACTGCTAACGTCCGGGGGTGTTTCACAGGTTCGGTGGTATAATTGGCATAGACGACTTCATCGCCTGCGAGTTGTCCCGGTTTGACCCTGACATCCGCGAAAAATGCACCGAGTTCGTAGTACTGGTTTTGCGTCCATTTTTCAAACGGATGGTCGTGACATTTATTGCAGGAGAACCGGACACCTAAGAAAAGTTGCGTCGTATTTTCCACTGCCGCCGTGTATTCACGGGAGACACGGAAATAGTTCGCCGCAGGATTCGTGTAGGTACTACCGGTTGCGGTAATCAGGTTTCGGACAAACTCGTCATACGGACGATTCTCGGCAATGGCTTGGTAGATCCACTGCTGGAAGAGCCAGATCCCGCGCTCGCCGAGGAACTTACGGTTAGACTGCAATAAATCGCCCCATTTATGTGTCCAATGGTCAACAAACTCTGATGTCTCAGCGAGGGTATCGATGAGTTTTTCCCGTTTGGCTTTAGAGGCTGTGGTGTCGGTCAAGAAGTCCCGCACCTGGGCAGGAGTCGGTGGGAGACCTGTCAGATCGAAATAGATACGCCGTACAAACTCTTCATCTGTGCAGAGTTCAGAAGGTAAGACTTTCATCCGCTTCAGTTTGTTGTGAACGTGCGTATCAATATAGTTGTATTCAGGGGTTTTGACCCACTTGTAACCGCTCCTGTCGCCCATAACGATGATGCCGTTCGTGCTATAAGCACCTTCATATCGGGTGAGAATGGCAGTTTCGCCGCGGCGTTCTGCGGTTACCACGCCGTCGTCTGTGACCTTTGCCACTTCATTGACGCTACTTGTGAACTTTGCTTCACGAGTGACATCCCGTGTTGTGCCGTCGGGATAGTGAGCGATCACGATAAGTTGTTGCTTCATACCCGGCATTGCGAGTTCAGCCGAATCTGGTATGACCTCCAACCGTTCGACGCGTTTTGTGGTGTGAACGTCAGGAGTAGCCCCTTCCGCTATCCATTGACGGATAATTTCATAATCCCGATTGCCTGGAACGATTACCTGTCCGCCTTTGTGCGGCACCTCAGATGTCGGTTTCAGCAACATCAGACTTTGTTCGGGGAATGCCCGGTTAAACCGCCGTCCAGATATGTCTTCGATTAAGAGTTCATAGTCGAAATCGGGGTCGTAGCCACGGAGTGAGAGTTTGAACCCATTTTTGCCCTTTGCTGCACCGTGACATGTGCCGTTGTTACACCCAACATGGCTCAAGAGAGGCATAACATCTCGCACGAAACTGACAGGGGGGGCATCCATACTTTTAACGTTCACGGGCAATTCAGTGCTGACACCTTTGACAGTCACCGTAATTTTTGTTGTGCCCACTGCCATCGGGAAGATATAATTATCTTCATATACCTTCACCCCTGCGGCGGGGGTCAACGCAGCCCATGGTGTTACATCTACCCATGTACCACTTTTCGTTCTTCCTGACACAAGCACCCGTCTACCGTCACGCGCGTGCTCCAGTGTCAGGGACTCAGGATGAATTTTCAACGCTTGCACTGTCGGGACTTTTGCACTCGCAGGCTGCTCCATCTCGCTCGACGCCGTCAGTTGGAACGTGAGGCAGATAGAGAATGCAACAAGGAATGTTGTTACAAAGTTAGACCTGGGTTTCATCAAAAAACTCGGCGTG
>JAAXHD010000355.1:17747-29631 GCA_012271015.1 Candidatus Poribacteria bacterium
GCTCCTACCGTATATCCGCCTGCACCGTTAATGGACACTGAATCGTCGTTAATTTGCCTCAAGTTATTACTTGTCTTCGTTCTATGTTTCTGATTTACGTGAGATCCCAGATGAATACAGTATGGTCATCGCTTCCACTGGCGAGAATACTGCCATCAGGAGAATACGCGACGTTCCTGACACTGCCTGTATGTCCTGTAAGCGTTTCTTTAAGTTCCTCCGCCTCGACATCCCATAAACGAATGGTATTGTCATTCCCACCACTCGCGACGGTTTTGCCATCGGGTGCGTAAGCGATGCCCCAGACATAACCGGCATGTCCTGTAAGGGTCGCTATTAATTTCCTTGAGTCTGTATTCCACAACCGAACCGTGCCATCAATACTTCCGCTCGCAAGAAATGCCCCATCGGGCGAATAGGCGATCGAATCAACGATATGTGTATGCCCCTTAAGTGTTGCTTTGTGCCTTCCGGTAGTCGCATCCCATAATTCTATTGTGTCGTCTCCCGTTCCAGCGGCGAGAGTGCTCCCATCAGGAGAATATTTTACACATCTGATAGAGTCTGCGCGCCCTTTGAGTGTATCTTTCGCCTCTCCTGTGTTGGTATCCCACAACCGCACTATCCCATCAGGACTTCCACTTGCGACCGTGGCACCATCCGCGGAATATGCAACACTCCTAACAGCGTCGGTATGTCCTGCAAGCGTCGCTGTCGGGGATCCACTGATCGCGTCCCATAGGACCACGGTGTTGTCTATACTTCCGCTGGCAATCGCGCTGCCATCAGGAGAATAAGCGACGCATCTGACGTATTCCTTGTGCTCAACGAGAAGGTTAAGTCCGAGACCACTGTCCACATCATAGACCCAAACTCCAATGTCACAGGCGACTGCGAGTTGTGTGCTATCCGATGAAAATGCTATATCTCCGGTTAAATTTCCTTGATCGAGGCGTACTTTGACACCTTCGGGTAGATTCGATTGTGTGTCTGTCTGTGCGTTTGGATTATCCATTGTCTTGTAAGCCTATAGAGGCTTGCATAGCGTGTCCTTTTTAGAGTATTAAGTAAAAATGCGTTATTATTGCTCTTATTGTAGTAGATTTGCAATTACTAATACAGTGTGAATCACAGTCAGCTATCAGTAATTGGAGTTCCATCCTACTGATGAAGGACCGAAAGGATTTTTTGTAAAAAAATCCGACCTGACTGCTAATGGCTATCCTTCAGTCGTCCCCATACGATTGGCAACTTACCGCCAGCGGAAACCTCCGCATATTCCGATTCACTTGCTAACCAATTAATGACGTTTTCTGTGAGTTTCTCCAGTTGTTCGATATCCTCGTTATTCTTATGGTAATTCGGGAGTCGCCAGTTCATGTTGAATACCTTTCCAGCACCTGCCTCCCAATAGCCGAACGCCGCGATCCGATCACCCCAATCGTTTGCGGGGGGTCCCCAAGCGTTGGCGAGCGTAATGAATTCCGTCCAGATCTTGTCGTAGTAGTCTCCACTCTTCGGATAACCTGTAGAATTCACTTGAATCCTATCGTCTACCTGTGGTTCTTTCTTGTCAACAGTCTTGAGCCCTTCTGTTAATCCTAACTCAAGTGTTTCTTTTAGCACAGTAATACCAACTGCAATACCGTCTGCTGGAACAGGACCGAACTGGCGTGCCACCGCTTTTTCGAGTCCAAAGTTAGTCGCGTGTCGGATTGCCCACCCTGTTAAGAGGACAGCTCCACCGCTTTCGGCGTAGTCCATGAACGCACCAATTTCCGCAGGGGATAATTCACCCGGATCGGTGTCGCCTTCATGCCACCAGATAACACCGAATTCCTTGAATGTATTGCTTTTCAAGTCTGCTTTCGCGAGTTGTTTCGTTTTGAATACTTTTTTGGCGAAATCCAACGCCGGCGAGGTAAAGGGTCCCTTATCACCAAGATAGATAAACCCGACTTCTACTGCTGCATTGCCTATACTTATACCACAAAGGAGAAGAAACGTCAAACAAAATACCATTTGACGAAATGTGTGAGCCAAATATTGCCATTTAAAAATCCGTTCCATGGGTGCTCCTTATATCTTTACGCAAGGCAACGCGCAGATGCTTACCCTACTGATAGTTTCCTCTATAAGTGGCGTTGATGTTCGTATCAAGTTCCTCTTTCCTCTGATTTATCATAAATAATATCATGAATTAACGTTTTTGTCAAGGTTTTTGGCGTAAATTCGCCGATATTGTCCCTATAAAGACAAATCTAAATCGTTATAGCACTCACGAAGCCGTCTGTTGCCCGCTTTCACGAAACTCGGTTCAATCTCAAATCCGATAAAATCCCGTTGATGTCGCTTACACACCACAGGACAGGTGCCGACGCCCGCAAAGGGATCCAATACCAAATCCCTCGGTAGTGAACTCGCTAATACAATCCGCTCAATGAGCTTCTCCGGTTTCTGGATCGTGTTGAGTGTCTTTCTACTCACCAACTCCTTGGATTTGTAGGTTAATTGCTTTATATCGCCCCAGACATCGCCCGGATTCTTTCCTTTCGGATTGTATTTCGTCTTGCCAAATTTGCCGTTCGTTACAGATGGTACATTTTCGCACCGATTCCGATGCGCTAACTCAACAAGTTGCGAAACTCTGATGGCATCTAAGTTATAGCACCGCGGTTTTTTGCCCTTGATGAAATAGCAAATAATGTCGTAATTATTGGTGTAATTGATTCGTCCCTGCGCGAGTCTGCTTGGCTGATACCATACAATCTTTGAACGAAGGCTTAAGTGTTCTCGATAGTCTATAAAGTCGATGCAGTCGGGTTTTCCGAACAGATAAAGCGCGCCTCCGTCCTTCAGTTTCGGTGTGAAATCTTTGATAAGCGCGAGGTTAAATTCCTGAATTGAGGAAATCTCGTCCCACGAATTCGCTGTTATGCCATACGGTCCATCGCATACAATCAGATCCACCGAAGCGTCTTTTACCTCTTTCAGTAGGTCAAATGTATCGCCGCAATGGATAGTATTGTGCTTAAGCATAATTCCGTTTTATCAAAGTTTAATCTTTGCTGGCGTGGTGTATCGCCTTTCCAGCGACTATCCCAAGCCCAATGATAAACACTGCAAACGTGGTAATTGCAACCCATTCCATTATAATTCCTCCAATTTATCAATTTTTCGATATACCTTGTTATTGATCCAAGTAATAATAAGTGTAATCAGGATTGCTGCAATCGCACCCATTATCAAAAGAGTTCGGTTGGCTTTTCCGTAGTTTTGGATCACCCAAGCGACAAGAGAAATATCTGTAGCAATCAAAATGGCAAAAATTACTTTCTAACCAACCAATTTCTTCCTTGAGTTTATCAATTTGCGCCATGCTAACTTGTTACCTTAAAGGGTTTTACATTGGTCCGACGCGCTGGGATCCTTTGTCCATCGCGAGCATGGATGCATCAAAACTCTGTTTTAGGAGTTCAAATTTAATGTCCTGTTTCGCATTGATATGCCAGAGATTTTCAAACTCGCCCGGATCATTGATGAGGTCGTAGAGTTCACCCTCTTCGTGTCCGTGATACACTACTAATTTGTAACGTTCATTTCGGTACATTGTTGCGAAAGTGTGATCCGGCAGGTCCACAGCGTCGTAGTACTCGCATCGGACGAAATCACGGTGATGGTTCGGATCGGCTTCACCTCGGAGAATCGGCAGCAGTGATTTGCCGTGCATCTCCTCGGGGACCCTTAAGCCTGCCAATTCCAAAAGCGTTGGTGCCTTGTCGACGAGTTCGACGAGTGCGTCACTCCTAAGTCCGCTCGCAAACTGCCCCTGCCATGAGAAAATCAGTGGCACCCTGACCAAGCCTTCGTAAAACCTACAACCCTTTTGGATTAATCCGTGGTCGCCAAGTGTTTCGCCATGATCACTGGTGAAAATGATGACAGTGTTTTCCCGCTGTCCTGTTTCATCAAGCGTTTCAAGGATCCTGCCCAACTGCTCGTCAATCAGTTGGACCATCGCGTAATAGGCGGCTATGAGTGTTTTGGCATCTCTCGCATCGACTGCCTCTGCTTCTTGATGCGGTGTCTGCGGTAAGATTGGACTCCGAATATCCAATTCATCGGGTGTACGCACTTTGGATTGGAAATCGACTGCTTGTAGCCGGGGCTGCTGTTCCAGATCGCTGTTTCGGAAAAGCGGCTCTGGCATTTCTGCCGGATTATATTGTTCTCGGTGTGTTTGTGGTGGATTGAACGGCGGATGCGGATCGTAGATATTGACGCTCGCGAGCCACGGACAATCCCGATCTTCGCGAATGAACTCAATCGTCTGTTCCGCACACCATGTCGTCTGATGCAGCTCCGCTGGCACACCTTCCGGATTTTGGTTCAACTCGCCTAAAATGTACCCTTGCGTGCGTACCCAATCCGCGTAGTCGTGTCCCTGTTCCCAGTCATCACGTGGGGCATGGCTGTATTGCCAGTAACGGTAACCGTCGTTTACGCGTGGTTCCACCCGACCGTAAGCACTCGCAAGGTGGAGTTTGCCAATCAATCCGCAATCATAACCGATGTCTGCAAGAGTGCGCGTTACAAGCGGATACGCATCAGGAAAAAAGTCGTTTCCATTGCGAATCGCGTGTGTTGCGTTTGGGTACATACCTGTGAGAAAACTCGCTCGACTCGGCGTGCAGATAGGGCTTTGACAATAGGCATGTGTAAACGCGACACCTTCCGCCACTAAATTGTCGATGTTCGGTGTTGACACATACGGGTTACCCAATGCGCCAATTGTATCGTAACGCTGCTGATCTGTGCAAACCCAGAGGATATTGGGTGCCTTAACAGCCATACATTAGCCTCTTTGTGCGGACTATTTAGTTTTCGCACTAAATCCGATCTCTTTAACGAGGTCCACGAGGTCATTTACAGTGACGGTATTCTTCCGAACTTTAATGATGGCTTGATCGGGGAGAGAAACTTCAACGCTAATAACGCTTTGGTGCTGTGTGAGTGCATCCTGCACTCTTGCGACGCAAGCCCCTCACGTCATACCTGTCACTACCAGAGCGACATCCTCGCTTCCCGCGGGTTCGATCGGGACAGACATAAAAGCATCCAGTAGTTTACCGGAGGCAGTATCGAATATCCGAATCTTTCCATCAAAGCCGCCTGTGGCGAGTTGTTTACCGTTTGGATGGAATGAGACTGCGAAAACACCAACCGCATCGCCTTGCATGCTTGCTAAACGTTTTCCGTCTTCCGTGTTGTAAATACGTGCCTCGCCACCTGTGCTGCCAGTCGCAACCTGACTGCCGTCTGCTGAAAACGCGACACCTTCGATTGTACCCGATTGCGCTTCATACGCTTGAATGAGATTAAAGTCCGTATTACCTACGTCTCTCCGTATTTCGCGAAAGATTTTGTAGAGGCGTGGAATCCGATCTTCACCACCACTTAGAACCCAGTCTTCAGTCGGGTGCCGGGCAATGGTGTTGATCTCTCCATAGCCTTTGTTACTGGAGTTGATATCGTCAACGAAAGAGCCTGTATTCACTTCAACCAACTTGAGGGCGGTATCCCGTCCTGCACTCACAAAATGGGAACCATCGGTAGAGAAAATCGTGCCGAAAACCCAGTCACTGTGATTGTCAAATTTAATCAGTTCCTTCTCATCTTCAACGGACAGGACGCGGACCGTCTGATCTGAGCATCCGAAAGCGACACGACTTGCGTCTGGTGAAAAAGAGAGCCCATACACAGTATCATAACTGGAATGTATTGCCTTGATAAGCGTATTCGTCGTTGTATCCCACAGCTGCACTTCGCCAAATTGCGCTGGGGAGCCACCTGCCATACCTAAAATCTTTCCATCTGCCGTATACATCAGTGATTCTATGCGATGCGCTTTGCCTACCAATCTTGCTTTGAGTTCAAAATTCGTTGTGTCATACAACAAAATTTCGCGGAATCCGGACACAGCGAGTGTGCTACCATCAGGCGAATATACCAAAGCCGTAACCACGGGAGGCACTGTGTAAGTCGGATAGTTCCCCTCACCCATATCGTCGACTTCATCGGGGGTGTCGTCGTGTGCACCTTCGAGAATCCAGCGTCGGAATAATTCGACCTCTTCGGCTGAGAGTGGTTCCATGTTCTGTGGCATTGCTGGCTCATCGCCGGAGATGAGTTCAATCAGGAGACTTTCATCCGGTTTCCCGGGGACAATTGCATCCCCCGCCATTCCACCTCGTTTCAGGTCTGTGTAGGTTGTCACAATCAGATCACCATTCGGATCGCCGGGGTGATGGCATCCTTGGCAACTCCGTTTGAGGAGCGGGACAATCTCGGAATGAAAACTGACTTTTGAATCTGTAGCGTGCCCATCTGCCCTTACGAACGGACTCAACGCTAAAAAACAGAGCAGATACACCCCTAAATAAATCGTAAACCTTGATAGCGATACTTTCATGTTTATTGGAATCCTCCCTCTCATTACACCACTTTAGGTAAGCTGCACCAGAGATGTCGCAGTTAACATAACTTTGTTTAATAATTATATCACAATTTTGTAATGAAATTCAAGAAAATTTTGTGCCGAACATTTCACGTTGACATCTGTCAGAAAATACGATATACTTCTTTTGCCTAATACAAGGCAATATACGCTTACAAAACTTAACTATCAAATGGATAAAGGAGATTTTCCTCAATGAAAACTGACTTAGGACGTAACCTACAAGTTCCCCGCACTGCGGGTCTCATTTTAGCCTTACTTATCATCGGCTTCGCTGGAGATATACAACTCGCTGATGCAGCAATGACGTATGAAATTGATGCAGCGCATTCAATGATAATTTTTCGCGCGAAACATAGTGGCGTTAGCTACAATTACGGTAGATTTAATGATTTCACCGGCGAGATCACAATGGACGAAGATATATCCAAAAGCACAGTGGAATTGGAGGTCAAGACAGCGAGTGTTGATACTGCCAACAACAAACGCGATCAGCATCTTAGGAGTTCCGACTTTTTTAGTGCGAAACAGTTTCCCGTCATTACTTTCAAAAGCACAAAAGTAAGTATGAAAGAAGGGGAAAATGATATGCTGGAGGTCACGGGCGACCTTGAACTGCACGGTGTTAAAAAATCAATCACAGTAGATGTTGAAATTACGGGGCGAGGTAAAAATAGAGAGGGTGGGGCCCTCATCGGATTTGAAAGCACCTTTACGATTAAGCGGAGCGAGTTCGGTATGACTTACGGCATCGGAAATGTCAGTGACGATATCCGCCTGACTATCAGTGTTGAAGCCGGGCAAAAATAGGCATCCCCGCTTGATTTACTCCGGTCACGCGAAAAGATAAGAAAGCCTTTTGTTGACGGGGTTAATGAACTCGCTCGGTAGGTGTGTACGCCCGTTGTGCCGACGAGGGACGACCCTAATCTGAACGCGTCGGCACTACAAAGCACATAGGGAATATCAGCGATGTTAATATTCAAACAACTGATCCTCGGTTTACTCCTACCAGCTGTTGTTACCGGCGGGATTCTCGCATTTGCAAGATTTTTAACTTCTAAAGAGGAGAGAGAGAACACTCGGGGGGGAACCGGTATATCATCTGGATGCCTCATCGCTGTCGCGTTGGGTGCTGGATACATCGTTGGATATATCGGTTTGGAGGGTTTGCCTTCTTTCCCACCCCGTGAAGGTGTCCATTGGCTCTGCTATTTCGCTGTCCTTGGGATAATCCTTGGGTGTTTTTGGTATCTTTCGCTGTGGGGACGCGTGTTAGTCCAAGTCGTGCTGTCGATTGTTATACCACGGCTCCTTCTGAATTCAGTATTTAAGTATACATGGGGACAATTTGAAGGGATTATCTGGTGGGTATGTCTCGCCGCTGCGATTTTTATCTTTTGGCACCTCGTGCAACAGAGTTTCACCACTCTGATATCTGATGCTTCTGTTCCATTTGTGTATTTCGGGCTTTCCGGTGGAACTGCTTTAATCCTTGCGGTCTCTGGTACGCTGCGGTTAGCGCAACAGGGTGGTATTCTGGTAGCACTTTTCGCAGTGAGTTGGATGATGACGCTCGTTCTACAACGCCGTTCCAGTAACGGGTCCCTCTTTCCACTCGGTGCGTCACCCGTCGTGGCACTCCTACTCGCTGGTATCTGGATGAACGGTTATTTTTTTGAAGAAGTCCCAACAGCGAGTGCCATTCTGTTATTAATTTCGCTGCTCTTTGTGTATATCGGACGGATAGAGGCAATTCAGAGACTCGGTGTGCGGCCTTCTGCCCTTGTCCAGATAGCAGCGATTGCGTTACCGGTGGTTATCGCGATCGGTGTTGCTATCGCGCGTTCTGGTCTTTTTGGTGATAGCGGCAGTTATTAATTAGGACTTACGCAGGCTGCTCTTTTGTAGCACAATCTTTTAGATTGTGCATGTACGGGCGCAAGACAAAAGTTTGCGCTACAAAACCCCGATAAGCATCCATCCTTTTCAATGAAAATGGTCTGTGTATGCCCAAAATCTTGTCAGTAGCAACTTGCGTTAGAAGATGAACAAAAGGCTGAAGAAATCTGTCTAAATACCTAATGTGGATTCTTTTGTAGTGGCACTAAAAAATCCTAACTGTCTTCTCGGCTTTTTTGATGTAGGAAGGGCAACAATGGAGGTAAAAATGAGTTTGACACGTAATCTGACCCGTTTTGGCGTGTTTTATAAGTTAAAACTTGCTGTGAATAGTCTTGTCATGGCACTTCTGTTTGGCATCTTTTTCCTTTTTAACGGTTGTGTCAAGATGGAGGCAACCCGGAAGGCGGATTGGGAGACACATTTCACAGATTTGCACTTCGTCAATCATAAACAGGGATGGATTGTCGGGCAGCAGGGGCTGATTATCCATACCACAGATGGTGGGAAGACGTGGAAGCAACAAGAAGTTGATACGACAAGCCCAGGGTTTCGGCTGCCTGATGCCTCGTTGGATTTCAAAGCCGTCTACTTTACCAACGCGAATAACGGCTGGGCAGTTGGCGATGAAGGGTTAGTTGCAGCAACCGACGATGGCGGTAAACATTGGACGCTGCAACGAAGCGGCACTTCCGCGATGCTTCTTGATGTCTTTTTTGCCAATTCAAAACAGGGGTGGATTGTTGGGGAAGATTCGGATGTCCTCTACACCAAGAATGGTGGAAAAGAGTGGAAACGGTACGAGTACGTCAGCGAGTTTATGCTCAACGGAGTCTGGTTCGTTAATAATTCGATGGGGTGGGTTGTCGGTACCCATGATAGAATTCTTCACACCAAAACCGGCGGTGAATCGTGGCGGGAACAGAGCAATCGCTTCGCAGGTGAGCGCGACCGAATGATCAATGACAATAAACAGGTCTTCTTCGTCAGCGATAATGAAGGGTGGATTGTCGGCAGTGATGGCTCTATCTTTCACACAGCGAACGCCGGTATCAATTGGGAGCGTCAAGACAGCCGTATTCCGCTGATTAATGGGCATGTCCGAGATACCATCAATAGTATCCATTTCACAGATGAAAATTACGGAATCGCCGTGGCAGATGTCGGCTTTATTACGCGGACCGAAGACGGTGGCGACAACTGGCAATTGATGGAAAGTCGAACCGAAAACAATTTGACGGGAATCCAGTTTACGACACCGACAGAGGCATGGGCAGTTGGATGGTACGGCACTATTTTGCACACGACGGATGCGGGCGCGACGTGGGAGATGACCAGTGGAACGACTGCGAATGACCTACAGAACGTCCAGTTTACGGATGCGAACCGGGCAATCGCAGTCGGCAGGCGCGGCACGATGGCGATGAGTAATGATGGCGGACAAACTTGGAACGAAATTGAAACGGATATCTGGGACGGCATCTGGAACATCTATTTCGCGACGAACAAGCACGGCTGGGCGGTCGGTGAGCGCGGACTCATCGTTCATACAAACGATGGCGGCGCAAACTGGGAACGCCAGCGCGGTCCTTCCGCCTTTACACTCCGTTCTGTCCACTTCATTAGTCCTCAAGTCGGCTGGGCGGTCGGCGACCTCGGTAGTATCATACATACAATTGATGGCGGACAAACTTGGCTCTCGCAAACCGCCACGGGCGATTTTCTTTCTTTGATGTTAAAGGGTGTATTTTTTCTTGACGAAAAGAAGGGGTGGGCTGTTGGATGGCCCGGTGTTTGCCTCGCGACAGAAGATGGGGGTTTGACATGGAACCAGCAGACGACCGGCACCTTTAATGAACTCTATGCCGTTTACTTCGCTGATGAAAACATAGGGTGGATTATCGGACAGTTTGGCGAAATTCTACATACGGCAGACGGTGGAAAGCGTTGGAATTTCCAGCGTAGCGGCACCCAAGAGAACCTCAATAAACTCTATTTTGCGGGTACACAACACGGATTGATCGTCGGTGATAACGGTGTGATGCTTACCACCGTCAACGGTGGCAAAAAATGGGAAATGCAAGAGAGCGGCACCGACAATGACCTATATGGACTGGCACTCTCACCCGATGGTGTCGTCGCTGTGGGTAAGGGTGGAATTGCGATGCGTTACTCTATTGAAGAGGCAGAATTGCCAGCAAAATTGCCGCCTATCGCCGAAGAACCAGAGATTATTATGGCTGAAGAGGAGACCCCTATTGAACCC
This sequence comes from Candidatus Poribacteria bacterium, assembly GCA_012271015.1. Lineage (GTDB taxonomy): Bacteria > Poribacteria > WGA-4E > WGA-4E > WGA-3G > WGA-3G. Next base: position 28,433 of record JAAXHD010000355.1, read on the forward strand.
GTTGTTTATCACTGGGACATTATTCGTCAGGCAACTTGGCGAACGAACTTTGCCGATACGTATTTCGTAGATGCACAGAACGGCTGGGCAGTTGGCTCAGGGGGCGCAATCGCGCATACCACAGACGGCGGTAAGACATGGCTGCCGCAACACAGTGGGGTCAATGAAGATCTGCGCCAAGTCGAATTTTCTGACGAAAAACACGGGCGAATCCTCGGATCTGGTGTCTTACTTCAGACCGAAAATGGTGGTGAAACGTGGAAGCCAATTCTTCAAGCAACCAAGCAGAACCTACCACGTGTGAGCACGATGCATTTCCTAAATGCCGAAGTGGGATGGCTCGGAGCAACGATTGGGCAATTCGTGCATACCGCCGATGCGGGCAAAACATGGAAAATCCAGAAGACTGGAACCACACTCGCAAACATCACCGACATACATTTTATCAACAGTCAGGTAGGGTGGGCAGTCACGCCTCAACGTCGAGATGGCGGGTTTATTCTCCATACCGTTGATGGTGGCGACTACTGGAAAATTCAGGCAAAGACGAATCAGCCCGGTGTTGCTGTCCATTTCGCTGACGAAAACCGAGGGTGGGTGGTTCTCGGCAACGGCAACTCTTTGTTGACTGAGGACGGTGGTGAAACATGGAGATTGCAGACCACGACACGGAGCACATCCGGCTTGCGACGCATCACCTTCCATTCGCATACCAACGCTTGGGGACTCGGTGGTGCTGGTGCTTATGTCACCGAGGATCAAGGAGTGACTTGGAAGGTGGTTCCTGTTGATACAGGAGATGAGGCAGGCGATAATATGTTCGCCATGGAAGAATTCAATCCACTGTTCAATCCATTGTTACCCGAACAATCCGAAGAACCCGAGGATGTGGGAAAAGAGGAAGAAGAGGTTTCGGAGGGACCGACCCTAACTTATGACGAGACACCGGAGGAAATTCAAAATCGGCTGCGAGCACAGCGGCAACGTCCAGGGCGTTTCGCTCCTGAGGGTGAACTCCCACCTAACGCCGAACGGGCGACCCCTCCAACAGCACAGAGACAGCAACAACCACCGCCACCACCAGAGCCTGAAGGACGCCGCAGACGCGGAGCACGCCGAATCGCCAGTGTATACTTCTTAGATGCAGAACACGCATGGGCTGTTGGACGTGGCGGCAGTATCTATCACACTATAGACGG
>JAAXHD010000061.1 GCA_012271015.1 Candidatus Poribacteria bacterium
TAGATCGGATCACTCTTTGCTAGAGATCTCAAACCATAGTCACTCCAGAGACGTTTAGGGTCTTTTAAATCCTTCAGGACTTTCTCGAGCTTTGGCGACGCGGGGTCCAATATTTGAAGCAGGAAAGGAAACAGACTTACGTACCCGACAGCATTAACATATTTAAGAGTAGGACCCTGCTTGGAAGTCACAATACGGACCGTTTTCTTGGGGCTGCCTGGTTGAGATGGTTGGATAGCTCGTTGGACAAGCTTGACAAGCTTGGTGTGATTTCCATAATCGCTGTAGGCTTCCGCCTTCGAGGACCAGTGATACTTGTCCAGCAGCTTGTTATCAGAGAGATAGTCACTAGTCGATCTGTAAAGCACAGCGTCTGAGTTCTCACCGACAGCTTTAGCAATGTCAGCCATCAAACCAGCGGCAAACGCCATCCAGCATCGTAGATCCACGTGACGTTCGTCATCCGAGGGATGCGACGCACGTGGATAATCATCCAATCCAGACGTGAGTGTCTTGGGATTCAGTTCTTTGTCAGTCTTGGCATCTCGTCCGTGCCACCTGTACGTTGACGGAAGTTTACCCAGTTGAGTGGTGTTAAACCAATTGAACCAAGCCTTTAGCCGAGGAAAAATCTTTCGTAGATACGTATCGTCCAATACGCCTTTATCCAGCATCCACTTGATTGGCAGAATCAAGGTTGGTGGGTTTGCATTTTCGTTCTGCTGCACGACAAAATCCGAGGGCACCTTCGTTCGTGCTTCGTCGCCGAGGATCTGCTCCCTCGGAATCCATCCTTCGATATTGATCAAATCCAGCCAATGGCCGATGATGTCCTTGCTGATTTTAGCATCCCATTGGCTGATGAGCAGTTGATGGAAACCTTCGTCCCACAAGAATCCCCGAGGAAAGAACGGACGGGAAGGAACTGCAGTGTACAATGCACTGTTCCAGTAATCTGTTGGTTCTTTAAAATACCGAGAAATCACTCTTGAGCTGCCATAAAAATATCCGATCCCTCCAACCATGTTGCTCAGCGCCGCCTGGGCAAACTGTACCTCATCAGTGCTGAACCCTTCAGCAGAGAGCGGAAACTTCTCCTCAAACTTTCTATCAAACTCAGAGCTGAGCTCGTGTTTGAGACTTGCGAATGTTGACCCTAGTAACCGTACCCCTCTGGTTATGAAACTTCCAGATTCAAAAGCAACCTCCATATCGAAAGGGAGCTCAAGTGTCCATTGCTGGACAAACAAGTTCACTGGCAATTCACGCCCTTCCTGGTCACGGCTAGTCACATGACCGCCCAATGAAAGAAGCTGTACTTTATTCTTGAGTTTAGCCATTCGCATGTTCTGCATCACAATATCCTTTACTGAGTGCACGTTTGGCGTGTGAGCGGCAAGAAACGACGAGAACACCACTCGAGCTGGACGAGCAAAGTGTATTGTGAACGAACCAAGTTCCGGTGTATTGCC
>JAAXHD010000104.1:0-5293 GCA_012271015.1 Candidatus Poribacteria bacterium
AAACTCAATCTTGATGCAATACTAGAGACAGACCTTAAAAGCTTACGTTTTGGAGAATATATTGCTGAATACGAGGCAGAAGGTTTAATAGGAGATTATTTCATTCAAACTGCTGCATATGATGATGCAGTAGCAGGCAACCATACCGTATTTGTCGGACGTAAGGGATCAGGGAAAACTGCGAACCTAATGAAATTGGAGGATGAGCTTAGTAGAGCCAAGCGGAATATAGTTTGCGTAATTAAACCACAGCCTTACCAAATGCAGGGAATAGTGGATGTTCTAAAGCGTTATCAACATCGAAATGTCAAGGGATATACTATAGAAAGCTTATGGAAATTTTTGCTTCTTACTGAAATCGCTAACACTCTTGATAATTTGGAGAATCATTCATCAGAACCGATGGGTGATATAGCGCAGAGTTTTTTTAATTTCGTCGAAAAAAACAAGGAGATAATTCGCACAGACTTTTCCACCAGATTAGAGTTATGTACTCAAAGCCTTGAGGAGGCAACAACCGAATCTAATGATAAGAATTCTTACTTACCAGTCTCAGAAGCTCTTCACAGTGGTATTTTAAAGCAGCTGCGAGTGGAACTAGGAAATTTTCTGTCAAGTGAACAACAAGTTGTCATTCTGGTCGACAACCTTGATCAAGCGTGGGAAGGACAGAACGGTCATATAAGAGAAAAACAAAACGACATAGAAGCTTTGTCTGAAATCTTGTGGGGTTTACTAGAGGTTGCAAGACAACTTCCTATGGAACTCCAAAAGAACGACAGCAGAAGAAAAAGTATACAACTCAATCTTATCATTTTTTTACGCTCTGACATTTTTTATAGAATCAGGAAATCTGCGCGTGAACCAGACAAAATACCTTATTCCTTGATAAAGTGGGACGACACAGAATTGCTATGTAATATAATAGAAGAACGATTCATCTCGTCTTTTGAAACAACCCCAGATCCGGCTATTCTGTGGCAGCAATACTTTTGTCCGATCGTTAATGGAACCCCAACTAGAGATTATATAATCAGTAGTATCTTGAAAAGACCTCGAGATATTATTTATCTCGTAAATGCAGCGGTAACAATAGCCATTAATAGGAGACATACACGGATAGAGGAAGAAGATATAATAGAAGCGGAGAAGATGTATTCCCAGTATGTCTTTGAAAGTGTTAACGTAGAAAACACTTCACCTGGTATAGATATTGAAAATGTTCTCTCTGCCTTCTTTGGAATGCCTACTGTTTTAACTAAGAACGAGATTTTGGAAACCTTACGATTGGGGGGGATTTCAGATGAAATGATGGAACCTACTATTGATATTCTTCGTGACTTAACGTTTCTTGGACCAGAAACAGAAGAAAACCAATTTGCTTTCTCAGAGGCACCAGAGGGATCCCGTAAGAACAAAATTTTGGCATGGAGGTTTGCGAGCACAAAAGGGCAAGCTGAACGTTTTCAGATACATAAAGCCTTTCGAGCATTTTTGGAAACAAAAGAAGTATAATATACCTCGCTCACAGAATAGACTCTTCCGAACTTAATGCCTCAATTACACCTCCATGCCCGCATCTCGATAGGTTTGCTTGATGAGTTTAATCTCCGCATCGGTTAAGCCATAGAGTTGATACACCAATTCGTCTATCTCTTGCTCAATACCATGGACTCGATCACTTTCTGGATCCGCCAATATTTGTTCAACAAGACTTGACAACTCCGCTCTTTGCTCTTCATTCCGATCTGCTATGGGAACCTTCTCCATGTACTGCGATATAAACTCTAAACCGCCGCCTGCCCACGGATCATTAAGGCTCTGAAACTTGTATCGAGCATACCAATCGAAGAGTTGGCTATTTAAAATAGTAAGTAAGGAGAGATCTTTAGAGGGTATGAAGAACGTTGTGTTCAATCCAAATGTCCCCGTTGTGTCATAACTCGCGTCAAGCGATTTTGCTATTCTTCGATAGATAATCTTCGACTTTTCAAATTCCGTGTAATAGTCACACGAACGAAGTTCCCAGTAAAATTTGCCTTGGTCGTCCCGGGCGATCAACCGCTCGTAATAATCACTCAGATGTTGATAAATGACGGGATAAGTTTCAGCGAAAATTCGTTCCGCTTCTGCATCGTTCCTTGCATCTGACCAGGACCACTCTCTGTTCATACTGCTTGCTATTGTTATCAGATATTCGTCTGCTGATGTTTCTTTCCATTTGCGAAGATGTCGACCCCTCAGCACCGGTTTTATGAGTTCATTACTTCCAGCATCCTCATCAATCAAATACTCACGCGTATCAGCATCTATGATAAATGCCTCGTTGCATCCCGTTGTCACACCACGATATAACCCTCCAGTTATATACTCACCCAGCGGTGTTCCTATACTTTCCAGTCTGTCGAGTAGTCTAAGCACCTCCGACGATGCCAATGTCCATCCATTTGGTGATAAGTCGTGGGCGTGCATAGAGAAAGAGTGTTCTTGAAACGCATCAGAAAGTCGAAGGATGTTCTCTTGGTCGCGAAAAACTGCGGTGGAAAAAACTGTGCCATTCGGATCAGCATTCTCAACAAGAACGATACAGGTAGCCACACTCGCTTCAAAAACAGATACGCTACCAAAATCAAGCAGTATGTGAAGACGCATTTTATTGCTAAAGAACCCTCGGAGTTTCTTGCCATACCCCGCACGCAGAAATTTATTGGAGGAGATATAGGCGAGTACACCAGTCGCTCGGAGCAGTTCAATTCCGCGTCTGTAGAAATAGACATATAGATCCGCAGTGCCTATATAAACTTCAGGAAACAGACGTTTTAAGGTCGGTTTGAGTGTCCTGACGCGTCTTTGATCCACATAGGGTGGGTTACCGATGACGATGTCAAAACCTTCCTCTTGGAATACTTCAGGAAATTCTACTTGCCAGATAAACTCGTTAGCATCCGCTTGCCATCCTTGAAGGTTTTCCTTGAGTTCAGCGATCACTTCTCGCAGTTCCTGTTTCTCGGCATCAACGTGCGTAACCAGATACTCCGCTTGGTATTCCTGAATCTCCTGAATCAAAGGGTTCGCGAGACTTAGATTTTCAGGCGCGGGGCCCGTCAGACTATCCCCCGTTGCAACTTTATAATCCAAATTGGGCAGCGGTTCTGGCACTTGATCTTCGTAATCGACAGCAAGACTGAGCCACAAACGGAGCATGGCGATGTTGACTGCGAATTCGTCCTTATCTACACCGTAAAGATTCTGCTGAATGATGTCGAGTTTGCGTTGATACGTTGTTCTGGAATCAACATTCTGACTTCGGAAGAGTGCCTCTCGTAAACGGAGCAGTTCGCTCATCATACCGAGTAGATAGGCACCACTGCCACATGCAGGATCACATACCCGAAGCGTCTGTAGCACTTGTAACACCTTCTCCGGATTCCGCATTTCGGTTGCATCCCCATCATCAATAAACGCCTGGAGCGTTTCCAGTGTCTCATCAGTTTTATTTTGGAGGCAGATTTTCAGGCTCTCTCGGCACATGAAGGAAACCACCGGACGCGGCGTGTAGTAACTACCGGTATCGTGTCTGCCGGTTACAAGTTCCTCAAACACCTTTCCGAGCATCTCTGGGTCGACCGCTACCTCAATATCAAGCGGCGTGGACTCGGTCACCGTGAAGTTGTATCGCTCAAAGAGTTTCAGGATTTCGGCAAACTTATCGTTGGGGATATGGACGGCGTTCCGGGTATCATATTCCAGCATCTCAAAGAGTCCGCCGTTGAGAAATGGGATTTCTCCCCGGCGTTCAACAGCAGCCGTTGAATCCTCGGGTAAATCCGCTGCATTCCCAAGTCCATGAAAGAATGCCCAATAGAGTCGGTCGTTGAGAAAGTTTTCATCGGTTACGAAAGCCTCTGTGGCATCGAAAAGTGCGCGTAAGTAATTGCGGTCGCCGTTGTAGGTGAGCCATCCTTTCTTCTCAATAAAGCACAGGAACATTAAACGATTAAAGAGGCGTTGGGTATAGAGCCGCCGTGTTTCCGGTTTACCTTCAGGAATACCTTCCACTGCGTTCTCCACTTGCTTAAAGACGCGTTGGTAGTCGGCGAAGAATTTATCCGTAACAGTTTCTACATCAAACGCCTTTTGCCACCCTTGGAGCCACTCTTGATCATTAGAAAACCCATTGCTTGGGAAGGTAAGCGCGGGAAGGTTATACTCACAGAGCGTGCGGATGTGGGTATCTCCCTGTTCCCAAGAGAAGATGGATAGCACGGCGCGTCGCCAGTTTTCGGTAGTGGCGGCGAAGTGTGCAAAGGCGAAATGTTGAAAGTCGGTTGTGGTGCAGATAAAAAGGAGATGGTCGTGCCTCCACGCGGGAAGGCTTGCGTCCCGATCTCGCCTCTCGACAAGTCCACGGAGGACACGTCTTAGGGCAGTGCGATAAACCAATTCGCTGTCGAACTGGAGAAAAAAGATGCCCCAGGGCTGAGTGTCCTCAACAAATTCAAACGTAGGTTGACTGGTTGGGAAAGGTGGAAGTTGCCAACAGTCAGGGGTTAGTTCTTCGGTCAGTTCGTCAAGGTCGAGGTCTTCGGGGGACCAAGGGAAAGCAATATCTTCAAGTTCAACGTCTTCAGGGACGTACCAACCGAGTTTTTCTCGTAAAAAGTCTAAGAGGGTGTCGAAGTCGTGGATGTTGTGAATGTCGTTTGGTGTTATGTAGGGCATTCGGTTTTCTCAATTATGGATCGCATTGCTGTTAGTTCAAGAGATTGTTGGGTTTCACGTGCGTTCAACCCAACCTACGATATGAGTTGCGAGGGTATGTGGCTTTACGCCTCTAATCTGAAATGGACCAGTGGAATATAGTCATCAACAATTGGATTCCCCTTTTTACCGCTGAAACACGCAAAGCTAATATTTTGAAAGTCTGTAGTAGTGCAGATAAACAGGAGCTTATCATGTTTTCGGAACGGGAGTGAAGGATTGTTAATAATTCCTCTAAGGACCTTCTTCAAGAGTACCCTACAGCGATCAAGTTCCACATTATTTTCAAATTGGATGAAGAAGATGCCCCACAGCGGTACTCCGAGTTTTACAAGCAATTGCTGACGGGCTTTGTCATTAGCATCAAGTTTAGGATCCACCGCCGGCAGGCTAAATTCGGGGTCGAAAGGTTGCAGTTGCCAACACCCGACGATTCGGACTTGGGTATCAGCGTCGAGTTTAAGGAACGCCGGCGGCAAGTTAAAGGTAATATCGTCAAATTCCAGACCTTCGTCTGGAATGGGCCAATTGA
>JAAXHD010000104.1:5412-5558 GCA_012271015.1 Candidatus Poribacteria bacterium
CTATAAACATGCCGTCCCTACGGGACTAAAGAGTATGGTGTGTACGGTTTCTGTTTCAGGTCCGGTGCGGTTGAAAACCGCACCTACCGGGTTGCGGACAGGGAAACTGTTATTTTTCTGACAGTGACACCTATGGGCTGACTGTG
>JAAXHD010000308.1 GCA_012271015.1 Candidatus Poribacteria bacterium
AAGAACTTCCATCCTTTTTACATTATCCACTCCTTTTTAACCTACCCACGCGTTTGGCATATTTTTCACCCAGGTGGAAAACCCAAAATCCAAGTGGAATGAGTAGGATACCAATGACAAGTAGCAAAGACAGATTGCCCAGTTGGCTCTCAACGGATGCGTTCTCCAGCATCGCCGCACGAATCGATCTGAGCGTATACGTAGCAGGCGAAATTTGGGAAATCGGTTGAAGCCATGTCGGTAATACCTCAATTTCATAGTAGATACCGGAGACTAAAAGCAGCATCGACTGAATAATACCGGTTGCGGCTTGCCCCTTCTCCGGTGAGAGTAATGGAAAGATCGCCGCCATCAGACCGATCCCGATGAAAGAGAGACTGGAAATAAGCACAGTGACCACCAGCGTTAGCCAATTCGCATTGCCTAAGTCGATGTGTTCCCCAAAAAAGAGTGGCATTATCGCCAAAACTAAAGCGGTCCGAAGCAACCCGTACAGAATCGCAAAGAGACACGAACCCACAAGGTGTGTGATGCGGTAAATCGGTGCCATAAAGGTGTATTCAATTGTCCCTTCCCATCTCTCCCATGTAATCGCATCGCTCACCTCACGCATCATAACCGAGAGAAATCCCCAGATTAATGCGCCAATGACGAGGTACAGTACATCTTCACTGCTGCCACGTCCTACCATAATTAAGCCGATCGTTAGCGCATTGACGATAGAATAACTAAAAAAGAGAATTTCCCAGCTCAGATATCGCTTCAGCAGATTGAAGTTCCGCTCAATGAACGCGTAAGAGACAATCGTTTCCCGGACAAGATTTAGCATAGTTCTACTCTTCCTCCTCAATCCCTTTACCTGTTAGCGCAATAAACACGTCCTCCAATGTCGCGGGCACCCCATTTTGCGATGGAGCATCGGCGATGAGTTCCTCTACCGTTCCCTCTGCGATAAACCGTCCTTTATCAATAATCGCGATTTTGTCACACAACCTCTCTGCCTCCGTCATATCGTGCGTCGTCAGGACAATAACAGCGTTCCGTTCTTGACGGATTTCCTCAATAAAGGCTTGCACATCGCGCTTAGATTTCGGATCAAGTCCTGTTGTGGGTTCATCAAGCAGAAGGAGCATAGGGGTGGTGAGTAGGGCGCGCGCAATAGCGACTTTTTGTTGCATTCCGCGCGATAAATGTTCCATTTCTTCGTTCATCCGATCTGCATCAAAACCGAGCCTTTCCAAAATCTGCTTCGATTTTCGCTCGGCTTCGGAAGCTGAGATCCCGTAGAGACGGGCGGCGTAAATCAGATTCTCTTCCGAAGAGAGACGTTTAAAGAAGGAGGCTTCAACAGAGACGCGGTTCATCACCCGTCGGACCTTCAGACTATTTGTCACTACGTCGTCCCCGAAGACCTGAATACTCCCAGCATCGGGCAGTAGTAGCGTCGAAATGAGACGAATCAACGTCGATTTCCCCGAACCGTTCGCACCGAGAATACCGTAGATCTCTCCGATGTTCACCTCTAAGGAGATGTCGTCAACCGCGCGGATGACTTCCCTTTCACGCTTGAACACGCGCTGAAGCTTTTGATGAAAACGCAGTTTACTGTTTGTTCGCTTGGCACGATGGAAATGTTTCGTCACCTCACGAACAGTTAATCCATAGATAGGTTGTTCCACCCTTTTCCCTTCCTTTTCACCAAACTGAGCTGCCTCCAAAACAACAATTGACATCCTGTACACTGTTTTATATATTATAACCCAAGTTGCCGCAATAATACCGGTTATGGAAATCTTTTTCCGGGTTGTATATAATACTCATGCGTTAGTGAACTTTCACAAAGTTGCAACTGGTGAAGCAAACAGTCGGTAGCAATATTCAGAATGTAGTAGGAGCATAAAATGAACTTGGAAGCCAAAATTTCGTTAATCCAACAGGCAGAAGCCCATTTGTCGCCACAAGACTTTTTAATTTTCTGCCCTCCAGACCAAGGCAGTTTATTCATAGCAGACGAAATACTTGAACTCACCACTCCGATTTTAAACCAAGTAATTCCGCACAATTTTTCAAATGTGCAAAAATCACAGTGGGTCAAGTTAGAAATTATTGAACTTTTAGGATATCAAAGACCTCCAGGACTAAGAACGAAACAAGCCAGGCAATTTAAGTCAAAGTTTATACATCAATTGCTCGATATTTTTGTTCAATTCAGTCGCAATTTGCAAGTCTAGAATTACGTACCCTATGCAGACATCATTATACCAGGCGAATGGAACGTAGAAGGCGAGTCTCCGTATCGCTACAAAGATTGCCGTTATCTTCTCGTGTTTCACAATCCTGAAGGGGTTATCCTGAAAACCACCCTTGTGGATGGAAACAAACTTGCCGAATGGGATACTACTGGAACTCAGACAATTAAATGGCAAGCTAGTGCTAGACGTAGTTATCGAAATGAAATATCTTCCCAAATCATTGTTGATCCTATCGAAACCCTTCACAACAAAATCAGTACATATATGCAACAGCCCTTAGAGGAGAAATCAAGATTCATCGTTCAAGAGTCCCAAAATCAGGAATCCCCTTTGATCAAGCAACCGCCAACTCCTGCCTTATTTTTAACGCATGATGAAATTGCACGATTCCTTAGAACTTTGATAGGAACAGAATTCACCAACCTAGGAACTGGACAAGAAAGGAGTATGGGACAAGCCCTTGAGAAAGAAATTATCAAAACTCTCGGATATCAGTCTTATCAACAAACTGACACAGGTGATTATCCCGACTTACTTCACCAATTAATTGAAGTTAAATTCCAGTTACGAAGCACAATAGACCTCGGTAAACATCTTCCAACTGATTCATTACCAATAGAAGCATCTTGGAACAAATGGGAAATTACTCCCCGAGAAATTCGGTACATTGTTGCCCTCATGGAACAGGATGTACACGGTAACTTCATCGTCGATTCTATTGTTATTACTTCTGGAGAAAAGTTTAATGAGTACTTTTCGATTTCTGAGGGAACTAACTTCAAGATTCAAATTCCTGTGCCATTGTCAATTATGCCTTAAGCTTTTTTGAACAGCAAGCCGGAGAGAACCCTTGAGCTGATAGAGATGATACACTAAATCATTGAGACGGGCTTCCAATTTAGGTAATTCCTCTCCATCTGAAGATAAAATCTTTTCAACCTGAGAAACAATTTCGTTCTGCAACGCGAAGCGAAAAACCAACATTATGCAAGTCTCACTAGGAACTGGTACAGGGATAACACCACAAGCCAAAATACCATTTTGGATTCTTAAATCACATACATCAGAAATTAGAGGTTTTACTTCCTGCCAAATTTCTTCAAATTTTGACTCACCCAGATAGAAATGAATGATTGGATAATTTTGAAGATAACTTTTCCAGTAACGATATCGTCCTGCATAGATAAAGGTACTCGCTTTAACCTTATGATAAAAATCCAACAATTCAGAATTTAAAAGTCCAAGTAAATAATAACTTTCTTGTCTCGTCTGATTTTTCGGGAGAATCGCAAAACAAGAAGCACCGGACATGTAACCTTGCGTATCTAAAGCAAATGTATTGCGAGTTTTAAGATCAGGTGTTACAATTTTAAATGGTCTTTGGAAAATCTCAGGTTTCTGATGAACCCATATTTCATACCATTTCCTACCAGACTCTATAAGATATTGTCTTTTGGAAAGTTTCTCATAATTAGATTTTAAGTAAGCACCAACGCAAGGATAATCATTCAGATTAGCTGCGACAACCCTGTCTTTCTTTACTAAGTGGGGATAGAGAACATAGGTATCGGATTTCTCCTTAGTGCCAGTCCACTGTACTTTCCACCTCTCAATGTTCCTTGCCTGAATAAAAGGATAAATCAAGTTTTTTCAAGTTTGTTTTTTTCAATAAAAGCATCCGTCATTGGATGAATGAATACGCTATCAGCCATTGTTTTCAAGCCCGATGTTTTCTCGGCGATTTCCCCTAATGGAACGGGTCGATTCGCTTCTATTCCAGCAATCACCTCCTTTTCTGCTGGAGATAAAAAATGCCAACAATCACCATTTTCTGTTGGTTGAATGGATTGTATGACTCGCAACTTAAAACTCGTCTTACGCGCCAGTTTTGAAGGAAGGTTTATTTCCTCTTGAGAGAAATCTTTGGAGGTGTGGGAGTGGAAATGAGTAAAAACATCTTCGACATCTTGATAACTTTTATCATAGTTAATTTCGCGAAGTAACCCAAACGGAAATGTTTCGTTCCCTCCCTTAGAATTTTCAAGAACAATAATACATGGAAGAACCGCGGCTCCAAAAACTTTCGTGTCGGAATGATCGAAAAGATGATTTATAGTAGCCTTTTTAGAAATTACTTCCCTAATACCCTTCCCGGCATTCGTCGTCATAAATTTATTAGAAGTAATATAGCCTAATTTTCCATTCGGTTTTAGCAGCTGAAGACCGCGTTCAATAAAAAGAGAATAAAGATCAAACCTTCCGACTGCCGAGTTGAAAGATTTCAGATAAGATTGCTTGGACCCGTTTGCGTTTAACCTCTGGATTCTGACATAGGGTGGATTACCAACAACACAATCATAGGAACTATTCCCAATCTCTTCACGTACATCAACAAGTGAATCGGCTTGAACAATTGGAAGATGTTTGATGAATGGCAGATTTTCCTGCTCTAATTTCGTCTGAACTAGATATGGAATTAAGAAAATGAGGTATCCTAATCGAGATAACACACAAGCAAAGGGATTGACATCCACACCGACAATTCTATTATGCTCTACTAAGTCGCAGATTCCATCACTGACCCATTTATTGTGAACCAGAAAGTCCTGAAAATAACGCTCTAAGGCAGATATGAGAAATGCCCCTACCCCACACGCGGGATCAATGAGCCTTTGAAAAAGCAAAGAATTTTCCACATTTCCATTTCGTTGGGGGATATACCCAACCCAATCTAGAATATATTCCACGATTCTCTGATCTGTGTAAAATTCTCCTAATGATTTCCTTAGTTCTGGCGGGAAATAGGTCATATAAAGGTTAGACCCTAAATTTCCATTGAGGTTCCCAATTTCAGAAAATAGAAGTGGCGTTTTAACTAAATTCCAAACATCGGATGCAACACAACCATCCTCTTTCCACCACCAAGAATACAAATCTCCACCAAACGCGTCTTCAGGAAAAATATCAGCTAGACGATCAAATTCCGCGCTAACTTCTCTTCCCGGAATATATTGTTGTTCAAACAAGGAAGTTTTAATTAACCCTATATCAGCCGCATATTTTAACAACAGTGCTTGGATCCATACGAAAATGCTTGTCTCCACACAAAAAATTAGTCGTCTCGGTTCAACCTCTTTATACCCTCCCCATTGAGGTGGGAGTTCTATTGTTTCATCACCAAACCGGTTTTTGGTATTCGGATGACTCTCTGGCTGAAATGCTTGAATAAGGTGAAATATCAGACTATCAAACACTCCTCTGTTTATCAGTGGGAGATCGTAATTTTGATTCAAAAATATTTCTTCTGCTTTTATATTCTCTGTTCTGAGGGGCATTTAATATTCCTCTCATCAAAGCGTTGAAGGATGGTTTACTTTAAAGTTTCTAACAACCCAAACACTCTGGCGTTCCGAAACTTGACATCCTAGCCCTAACCTCGTCGGTTGGGGAAAATATTCCGCGCTGAGGATTGAAAATTTCTTATTATTTGTTAATAATGTGATACCATATTTTAGGGCAGAAGTCAACCCGTTATTTTGGATTGGAAAGGACCAAACGTTAATTCTACGAAAAATTTATGATTTTTCTCTGAAAATATGGTATAATTCGTAATATCATGTTGGCAGACATTTCAAGCATTGTCCCTTGGAAACCATGTGTCTGCCTCCTACTGGAAAGGGGATAAATGCGTGATACATGATGTTTTCCAATGCCAAAGTTTCATCGGACGCAAATACTCAAAATAGAGCCACAACCGATATACGCTGAAATCAATGCTGCATCGGCTTCGGTCTGGCATCAGTGCTTGACGCTGATGAACATGTATCAATGGCACCGTGGTTATCCACATGTCCACGACCACTTCTATATCAGAAGTGATTGTGAAGGGTGGGTGGACAAAAAACTCTCCAAAAAGCAACCTTTGCATTCACAGAGTATCCAAGCGGTTCGGAAGCAATACTTTAAATCATGGAAGTCCTATTCTGCTCTAAAAAAGAGCGGGAGTGTTCAAAATCCGAAGCCTCCAAGAAAACCAAAGAACTACATGACGACCCGTTGGCTAAAATCTGCTATCACTTTTGTAGAAGATCGTCAGTTTGGTAAACGTGTTGAACTTTCCATGGGTATCGGCAGACCGAAACTCAAGATACCTTTACCGAAAAATTTTGATATATCTAAAACAGAACGTATCGCAACTATTGATTTAGTTTACAACTTCGGTCGATGGGAACTCCATTTTTCCTACAGATATGAGACCGCACCTTGCGAAAAAGGCGAAGGTATCATAGGCGTTGATATTGGCAAAATCCACCCAATTGTGAGTCATGACGGAACAGATACACAGATTTTCAATGGACGGTATATCCGCTCGCTATACCGACTGCGAAACAAAGTGCTTGCTGACTTCAGTCGTGCTATCAGTCAGTGTAAACGCCACTCAAAACGCCGGTGGAAACTCACCCGTCGGAAGTGGAAGCGTATCAAAAAGATTGACGATCAAATCAAAGATGCTCTCCACCAACACACTACAAAGTTTCTGAAGTATTGCCAAGCCAAAGGTGTCGGTACAATCGTTGTTGGAGACCTCAGGGGTATCCGAGAAAACATTGACTATGGCAAACGTACGAATCAGAAACTCCACCAGTGGGCTTTCGGTAAAATAATGGACTTGATCACCTATAAGGCAAAAGCCTTGGGCATCAAGGTGAGAGTCATTAACGAGGCATATACCTCACAGACCTGCCCGAGGTGTGGAAACCGCAAGAAACCCACAAATCGAAACTATACCTGCTCGTGTGGTTTCAAATATCACCGCGACGGTGTAGGTGCAATCAATATCAGACAAAAGTATCTCGGTCGCCTCGGTGACCCTGTAGTGGCGGACATGGAAAAACTACCCATGGCAATGACACCGCCCTTGGGCTTTCGACTCAAAGTCCTGTTGCCTTGGCTTAGACCCAAGGAATGTTCCTATAAGGAACAAAAGAATCTTTGCCCTTTAGGGCGGAGAGTATGTCAAATATTATACCCAAAGTTTGTGAACATTTGTAATTATTTTTTGCCGATTTTAGATTGAGTGGTGTGTGTGATAACAACACTCATATTTCTTACATTGTTACTATAGTTTGGACAATTCGTGTTCCATTGAGGTAGAGTTTCCAAGGGTCCCCAGATTTTTTTCAAGGGGCACATATCGGCAGAACTCGGAGAAAAA
>JAAXHD010000114.1 GCA_012271015.1 Candidatus Poribacteria bacterium
AAGCCAAGCTCACAACCACATGGGGACGCATCAAAAGCACCCGATAGGCGCAAATATCAGACATTTTCTAAATCGGAAACCTGAATCCCGTAATAACTTGATTTGGGTTTCCGTTTTTCATATCCGCTTCGTTTTGATTAGGAGCACGGAACTTGTGTTTCCGTGCTTTTTTGGGTTAAGTTTCCCCGCATGAGGGACTTGACCTACTTTACTAAAAATTGTAACGCTTTCTCCTATCGTTCAGCGTGCCAAGCGGTTTTGATTTTTCAAATTGCCTTGACATTGTGGGCAAGTTGGAGTACCATAATACGCGGAATATACAAAACAAATATAAGCAAATAACTGCGAACTATATAAGACTGATATTCAACGATGGCATGCAAGCACTGGAGCGGAAAAGTGAAGGCTTGCTGAATGAGGTTTTGGGGTTATGAGGTTAAGACGGATTCCATTTGTCTGAATCGCGGATTTTCGCGGATTATTGATTTGCGTGGTGTGGTCTTTATTCACAGATTAGGTGTGAAGGCACCGTTTTCTCACAGGAGACTCACGGTTCCCTATACTACAGATTTTTGTGGGAAATCGCGACCCGGAGTGCTTCGCAGTGAGAATCCTACAGCGAGATATCGGGAATCGGAATTCCCGCCTACAGAAGGACTAAATGCCCCTGAAAGAACGGAGTTTGAGATGGACGATAGCATAATCCGCGAAAATCCGCCTAATCCGTCTAATCCGCGATTCAGACGTTATCCTGAATATAAAGAGAGTGGCGTGGAGTGGATTGGAAGGGTACCAGCGCATTGGAAAAAATCCCGACTCAAGTATGAATCGTTAGTACCTGTTCAATACGGTTTGAACATAAACTCCGATTTCTATGTCGAAGAAGGGATAAGGTTCATAAGAACTACAGATATTACGGATGACGGAGTACTGATTGATAAAGGGGTGTATCTTAAGACGGAGTCTGTCGAAAAAATTTACCTAACACAACCAAATGATTTCCTAATTTCAAGGAGTGGAACTTTAGGAAGGGTCTATCTTCATCAATCAGATGAAGAACATACTTATGGTGGATACTTGGTTCGATTCAATTTTGGGTGTTCTATCAAATCGCGTTTTATATTCTATTTCACGAAATCTCGATCCTTTGAACATTGGATAACGCTGAACACAATTCAATCAACTATTGGAAATGTAAATGGTCAAAAATATTCCAATCTCGAGATTTTTCTTTCTTCGCTTTCCGAACAACGTCAAATCGTCAAATTCCTTGATCGGAAAACCAAACATATTGACGAACTCATCCGCATCAAGGAACGACGGATAGAACTGCTGCAGGAACAACGCACGGCACTGATAAATCAGGCGGTAACGAAGGGGCTTGACCCGAATGTGGAGATGAAACCGTCGGGCGTGGAGTGGATTAGGGAGATACCAGCACATTGGAAAGTCAAAAGACTCAAACACGTTGCGAAGATACTACCAAGTAATGTTGATAAACACATCTACCCAGATGAGATCCAGGTCAGGTTATGCAATTATACAGATGTTTATTACAACGATTATATTACAGTTGATACCGTTTTGGAAAAGGGTAGTTGTAAGGAGAGCGAGTTTACGAAATTTGTTTTGAGAAAAGGAGATGTTATTATTACCAAAGACTCTGAGACACCAGATGATATTGGTGTTCCAACGTTTGTCAAAGACGATTTAGACAATGTTGTTTGCGGTTATCATTTAACAATGATTAGACCACTTGTTTGTCGTGGGGAGTTCGTTTTTAGATTTATTCAATCCGATAGGACGAGAAGATATTTTGAGGTGAATTCAAATGGGATTACCAGATATGGCTTAGGAAAAGCATCAATTGAAAATCTACTCTTACCCGTCCCTCCTGATTCCGAACAGCGGCAAGTCGCCGATTTCCTGAACCACAAAACACAACAGATTGACGAACTAATAGCCGCAGAGTTGCGAAAAATCAAACTCCTCAAAGAATACCGTCAGTCCCTTATCTCTGAAGCCGTGACCGGCAAGATAGATGTCCGAAACGAGGTATAGACCTGTGCCAATTTTTGCGGAGGATACGGATAAAAAGAGGTGAACATGAGAAGTTTTGGAACATACGGACGTGTCTATCCTGACCAGCATTATGTGGTGCCTCGCACTGCGGAGATTGCCGATTTCATCAATCGCCTCAAAGCAGGTAGGTATGTTGTGCTCTTCGCACCCCGGCAGACCGGTAAAACGACTTTCTTTCGATTCGCGATGGATGCGCTCACAACGGAAGATCCAACCTATTTCCCTATTCAGTTAGATTTCCAAACAATGCGCACTGCTACGCCTACTGTTTTTTATCAGCGGCTGTATTATATGCTTCAGAGACAAATTCAGAGTGTTTTCCAAAAACGCGGTGGCACGCCTTCTGACGCACTCCTGCAATTTCTGGAGAACACAACGCTGACGGATCATTTTTCTATGGAAGTGTTCTTTGAGGAACTCGGAAGTTTGTTGGATAGCGATACTCATAAAAATGTTCCTGCTTTCAAGAAGGTTGTCCTCTTGATTGACGAATTTGATGGGATTCCGCAAGCCGTCCTCAGCGATTTTCTGTATACGCTTCGTCAGATATATCTCTCTGACGAGATGCAATGTCCACACAGTGTCGGGATCGTGGGGGTTAGGAGCATTGCACAACTCGACTATGATCGGTCGGTTTCGCCGTTCAATATCCAAGATGAATTTCATTTACCGAATTTCAGCCTGTCGCAAGTGACTGCGTTGTTTGCGCAGTATACGCAGGAGATCGGGCAGACCCTCGCGCCAGAAGTCATCGCCGCGATCCGCAAACAGACCGCAGGACAGCCGTTTTTGGTGAACCGCCTCGCACAGATACTGACGGCAGAATTGGATGTTCCCAAAACCGAGACACTCACCATGGCACACTTTGCAAAGGCACATGCACACCTCCTTGAAGAAAATAATACCAATCTTACACATCTCGTTACCAATCTCCGCAGAGATCGTCGCTTTGAAACCCTTCTCATGCAAATTACGGCATCGGAAGAAGGCGTACCTTTTAATATCCGAGATGAACGGATCAGCGAACTCGTGACGTATGGCGTGATTGTCAGAGGTGTTGACAATCTCTGCGAAATCCTGAACCCTATCTATCTCTACTGTATCATACAAACTTTCAGACCGCTGATAAACGGATTAGAGCACCAATACCTCTCTGAAGACACCGATAGCGGTTTCCGCGATTACCTCACACCTTCTGGACACATTGATATCGTTCCATTACTTGATAATTTCCGAGATTTCATCGGACGTGCGGGTTTCCAGATTTTGCAGGTGCCAGATACACCGCAGGAGTCGGTTGGAAGGTATCTCTTGTTTGCGTATCTGGACCAATTCGTCAGAATTGTGGGGGGTGTGATGCACATTGAAGTGCAGACGGGACGCGGGCGATTGGATATGCTGATCACGCACAATCAGCGAAAATATATTGTTGAGACGAAGGTGTGGAGAGGACAGCGTTACTATGCGTCAGGGAAAAGACAACTCGCCGCGTATCTTAAATTAGAAGGCGTAGCGGAGGGATATTATATTGTGTTCGATCATCGAAGGACACCAGAACCACGTGTAGAGACTGAAACGGTTGAAGGGGTAACGGTCCGGAGTTACGTGATCCCCGTGATACAGGAGCAACCTTCATCAATCTAATACCATGTCTGAATAACCGTTTCTCAGGAACAAAAAACCGGTTCGTAGTTGCGCAATTCATTGCGCCTCTTACATTTGCCTTCATAGAGTTTCAAAATTTCTGAAATGCGAATTTATTTTTCAGA
>JAAXHD010000127.1:0-2118 GCA_012271015.1 Candidatus Poribacteria bacterium
ATCGCTATCTTCGTTGTCATCAATGATTTTTTGCTTTGTCTTTTCAAACACGCGGACATCTGCGCCGCGGAACCCGTAGATACTCTGTTTTGGGTCACCGACGATGAAGAGGTTCGCGCTTTGGAGTTCGTTTGTCAGCAGCATCACCAACTCGTACTGTAATTCATTTGTATCTTGGTATTCGTCTACCATGTAGTATTTATGCCGTTTGATTAACGTCTGTCGGATTTCTTTGTTGTTTCGGAGGAGATCACGGGTTCTCAGTTGCAGGTCAGTAAAATCGAGCTTACCTTGGGAGAGTTTGGCTGTTTGGTACTCGGTGGAGATTCTTTTATAGAGCGTGAGCAGGTCACGGGTTGTACGAATTAGAAAATCGTCGTCGGTTTCAACCGCGTCTTTTTCTTCTTCAAGGAGTGGGAGAGCTTTAATTTTTTTCGCAGTTGATACGAGAAAATCGATCTCAACCTCAATACCTGTTGTTGTAACACGATTTCCCAGAAAGTCTCTTTTCGCAATAGCATTGCCTGCGGTTGTAATTAGGTACGCAGCATCTTTAAGTAAGTTCAACGTTCCAAACGAATCTGGATTTTGTCCATATAGTGTTGCTAACTGTTGGGTCAAGTCTCTAACTGCCTCTGCATTTTTACCTTTTGCGATCTGCAAAACGGTATTTAGACATCGGATGAATTCTGCGACATCAATTAACGACATCAGTTCTGTAAGCATACCTTGTTCCCAAGATTCACGTATTTCCGTCTCGCTTCGCTCTCCGTAGATGTCTCGCATGAGTTGCCCTACCACATCACGTTGATCTATCATGGTGGCGAAGAAATCCACCAGTTTCTGCTGACCTCCGTAGCGCTGTAAGAGCCGAGTGAGTTCTGTTCGGTGTGAATCGTTAAGGTTTGTGGCGATGTCCTTAAGGGTTTCCCGAATGATTTGCTGTAGTGAGAGCTTCTGGTCGATGCCTTGTAGGATGCTGAAGTTGGCTGGGACACCCGCTTGGAAAGGGAATTCTCGCAGGATACGTGAGCAGAATGCGTGAATCGTTGAGATGTGTGCCGTGCTCATCTTTTCGCGAAAACCGTGTAGCGAATTGTTCTGTTCTGAATCATCACCGTCTTCTTGAGGGGACAGTTCTTCAATAATTCGCTCCTTCATCTCGGCGGCGGCTTTCTCTGTGAAGGTGATGGCGACAATTTCTTTCGGATCGGCGTTCCCTTCACGCAAAATTTTGAGGTAACGGTCGACCAATACCGTGGTTTTTCCGGATCCAGCACCGGCGGTTACACAGATGTGTCTATCTATCTCAAGGGCTTGTTGCTGACTCGGTGTTAGTCGCATTTATTATGGCTATCAGCGGTCAGTGATCAGCGGTCAGCAAAGAGGCACTTTTGTAACGATCTTCCCTGCTTTGGAGTACTCTAGGGCGCGCGGTCAATTGTTACAGAGATCCTCTTCGCTGATGGCTGACTGCCGATGGATATCCTCCTAATTTGGGAGTGGAATAACTGCGTCTGATGATATTGTAAGTTGCACGGTGTCTCCGGGCTTTTTTGTTTCTATGCCGGGATTGTAGTGGACGGCTTTAAGGGAAATGTCTGCGGAAGCCATCAGTTGATATTCCTCTATCCTGCCTAGATAGTTGACCGCAGTGACTTTCGCCGTTATCCTGTTTTGGATCGGATCGCCGCTATTCTGGGCACTGTCAATAATGAGTGACTCTGGTCGGATAGAACACTGCACAGGTGTCCCTGGTGTGAGTTCGTGATAAACGGTTGTAGCGTGGAGTGTTCCGGCAGGTGTTGCTATTGTAGCACTACCGTTTGATGCCTGCTCGACCTTGCCTAAAATAAAATTGGTTTCTCCGACGAAACTTGCAACAAAAGCGTTCTTTGGAAACTGGTATACCTCGCGCGGTGTACCGACTTGGATGACAACACCGTCCTGCATAATTGCCATCCGATCCGCCATAGAGAGAGCATCCACCTGATCATGCGTGACGTAGAACATTGTAATGTTAGTGCGGTCGTGGATCTGCTTTATTTCGTCGCGCATTTGCTGTCGGAGTGCGGCATCAAGGTTACTAATCGGTTCGTCGAGGAGTAGGACACTCGG
>JAAXHD010000127.1:2187-3935 GCA_012271015.1 Candidatus Poribacteria bacterium
GGCATAGTTCTGGAACACCATCCCTGTATTGCGCTGGTGCGGTGGTACGTCGTTCATGAGGGTGTCATCGAATCGGAGTTCGCCAGTGTCGGGCTTGTAGAATCCGGCGACGATTCGGAGAAAGGTCGATTTACCGCATCCAGAGGGCCCGAGAAGGAAGAAGAATTCACCCTTCTCAATTTGCAAACTCACGTCGTTGACAGCGAGCGTCGTATCGAATGCTTTCGTAACATGAGTTAATTCAACTGCAGCTGCCATATTTTAATTTTTCCTTGCGGTTCGGTCAGGTGGATTTGATGACTGAAGTGTCTTCCCGTAGACCCGCCTGCGTGTTTTTGCAAACGCTGAAATCCAATGCGAAGAAAGTGTTTCTGCGTATTGTTGCAGGCTACGGATTTTGATGCTATCTTATACCCTTAGGGTAGAATTAAAAATCTCTGACGCATCGAAATCCAATGGTGCTTCCAGATGAGAGGTGATACCATCGATCTGCGACACGGAGATCTTCAGGACTCCCGCCCCAACCGCCACCGCGTAGGATGCGAAAGTTTTCGGTATCCGGGGCGATTTCTCTGCCGAAGCGTGGGTTATTTTGCGGGCTGATGCTATAGAATTCGCTGCTGTATTCGTCAAAGCACCACTCCCACACATTGCCACCCATATCGTAGAGATTATAGCCGTTGGGTGGGAAGCTGCCAACGGGTGCTGTCCACTTCCATCTATCCGCTCCGCCCACACTGCCGAAATTGGCATCTGCATAAGTTATTATATCACCATTCGGGTATTGTTTGCCAGTCAGACCTCCGCGTGCGGCGTATTCCCATTCTGCTTCGGTAGGCAGCCGTTTATTTGCCCACGCCGCGTACGCAGCCGCATCGCGCCAGTTCACGCGAACGACAGGGGCATCTGGGGCATTGAACCGTGGGTTATGCGACAGCGGTGGCTGAGAATAGCCTGTGCTCTGAACGAATTTCTGATAGCGTGCATTCGTTACTTCGTGCGTATCCATGTAAAATGCATCGAGCGTGACGGTATGCACGGGTTGTTCGTCGCTATCTCCGGTAGTGGAGCCCATCTGAAACGTGCCTGCTGGGATCAGCACCATTGTGTTACCATCGACTTCAGAGACAATTTCTGTGGAGGGTTCAGCAGGTGAACCCTCCTCACTTTGCGTGCAAGCGTACATCCCAACACTAACAACGCTGACCAGAAGAATTCCTACAATTCTCATAAACCTTGCGCGACGTATGTAGCGGTTTCGACGATCCAAGCCTGCTCTCTTTCATAAACCGTCCGTAGGTCCAGCCAAAAGAGGCCCTCCTTGATTCTACCAATGACGGGAATAGGAGCATTTCGGAACTGCGCGGCGAGCATCTCAGCGGAAACCCCTGAAGGTTCAAGGACAAGTGCGATGCTCGGTAACGCCTCAACAGGAAGGGCACCACTCCCGATTTGTCCGTAGGTTTCCGATATCTGAATGCCGACCTTTTCTCCGAAGAGGGGTTCTAACTGCGCTTTGAGCTCGGTTGCCAGGATGTGGAGTCCCTCTATTGATCGGGTATAGCGATTGAGCATCGGGAATCGTTCAGTGAGGGTGGCATCCTCTGTAAGATAGAGTTGCAATGTCGCTGACAGACCGGCAATGATGAGTTTATCGACCCGAAGTGCCCGCATCATCGGATTTTTACGCATCTTTTCGATCCATTCCGCTTTACCGACAATAATTCCGGCTTGGGGTCCACCGAGCA